>NZ_JASGED010000044.1:0-41700 GCF_047606765.1 Thermomonas sp.
ACCAGCAGGATCGACGGGTTGAACAGCATGCCCACCGAGACGAAGAACAGCACCGCGAATGCATCGCGCAGCGGCAGCGAATCGTTTGCGGCCTTGTGGCCGAACTCGGATTCGTTGAGCAGCATGCCGGCGAAGAACGCGCCCAGCGCGAAGCTCACCCCGAATAGTTCAGCCGCGCCGAACGCCACGCCCATGGCGATGGCCAGCACGCACAGGGTGAACAACTCGCGCGAGCCGGTGCCGGCCACGCGCTCCAGGATCTTCGGGATCGCGCGCCGCCCCACCACCAGCATCACCGCAACGAAGGCCGCGACCTTGAACAGGGTGACCACCAGCGCGACCAGGACCGTGCCGAAGCTCTGCTCCGATCCGCCTTTCAGCGCCCCGGCCAGCGCCGGCAGCAGCACCAGCGCCACCACCATCGCCAGGTCTTCGACGATCAGCCAGCCAATGGCGATGCGCCCGCGCCGGGTGTCCAGCAGCCGGCGTTCCTCCAGCGCGCGCAGCACCACCACGGTGCTGGCCACCGACAGCGACAGCCCGAACACCACGCCGTTGATCAGCGGCCAGCCCATCGCCAGCGACAGGCCCAGGCCCAGCAGGGTCACCACCGTGATCTGCCCCAACGCGCCCGGAATGGCGACTGCCTTCACCTCGATCAGGTCCTTCATCGAGAAATGCAGGCCCACCCCGAACATCAGCAGGATCACGCCGATCTCGGCCAGTTGCGGTGCCAGCGTCTGGTCGGCGACGAAGCCGGGCGTGAACGGGCCGGCGATGATCCCGGCCACCAGATAACCGACCAGCGGCGACAGTTTCACCCGTTGCGCCAGCAGGCCAAGCACGAAGGCCAGCACGAAACCGATGCAGAGGATGGCGATCAGCGAAGTGTGGTGCGGCATGCCTGCTTCCGAATGGACGTGCGGACATCATCGCATGGGGCACTGTGAGGACGGAGACAAAAACGCCCCGGAAGAACCGGGGCGTTGGGTGCAAGCACGGGCGGGTTCAACTCACCACTTGAAGGCCACGCGGCCGTACACATGGCGACCGTTGAAGCCGAACGGGCTCTGCGTCGGCCAGATCAGCTGGCCGGAGTTGCTGTTGGCGTAGATCACCTCGTCCGGGTATTCGTCCAGCACGTTGTCGCCACCCACGGTGAACTCCCAGCCATTGACCGCATAGCTGACGGACAGATCCAGCAGCCACTTCGCGCCGAAGGTCTGGTCGAGCGTCGGGTTGGCGTTGAGGATGGTGAACTCGCCATAGCGCGTTTCGGTCACGCCGAAGCTCCAGCCGCCGACCTTCCACACGCCGCCCAGCAGCAGCTTGTCGCGCGGCGCGCCCACCTCGAAGCGTGCCAGTTCGACGCGGCCGAAACGCAGGGCGGTCGGGTCGATGGCGGTCAGCGCAGCGGGATTGGGTGCCACCCGGTCGATCCTGGTCTTGTTGTAGTTGTAGCCAAAGGTCCAGTCGATCTGGCTGGCGTCGAGCTTCCACGCATAGGTGCCGATGACGTCGATGCCGGTGGTGGTGGTATCCAGCGCATTGGTGAAGTAGCGACCGCCAGCCACTGCCGGGAAGCCATTGGTGTTGAGATAGGTGCGCACCAGCGCGCTGGTCAGGTTCTCGGACAGGCTGATGCGATCCGTGATCTTGATCTGGTAGGCATCCGCCGTGATGTAAAGGCCTTCCAGCGGCGTCAGCACCAGACCCAGGCTGAAGTTCTTCGACTCCTCTGCCTTCAGCGGTTCGGCACCCAGCGCGATCGCCGCCGGATGGTTGACGCGGAAGGTCACCAGGTCGTACGGAATGCCGCCGATGAAGTTGGTGGAGGTGGTCTGGTAGTACTGCTGCTGCAGCGACGGTGCATGGAAGCCGGTGGACGCGGTGGCGCGCAGGGCGACTGCGTCATTGAACGCATAGCGACCGGTCAGTTTGCCGGTGGTGGTGCTGCCGAAGTCGCTATAGCTTTCATAGCGGGCGGCGATGCCTGCCGAGAACTTGTCGGTGAGGTCGCCTTCCAGACCCACATAGAAGGAGGAACTGGTGCGATCAAAGCTGCCGCTGTCGGAGGGGCGGAAGCCCGGGAACACCTGCGCGCCGGATGGTGCCGGCGAGCCGTTGATGAGTTCGCCGCCGTTGATGTAGGAACCGGGCTCGCCCGGGGAAATGGTGAACTCCTCGCCGCGCCATTCCAGCCCGTAGGACAACGTCAGCGGGTATTCCAGGCCGACGCTGAGCGGGGTGTTGAAGTCAAGGTTGAGGACGTGCTGATCCAGCTTCAGCGCACCGGCGTAGAACTCGGTGGGCGAGGTCGGGCCCAGGCTGCGGTTGAGCGTGTTGGTGATGTCGAACCCGAGTTCGCTGGAGCCGAAGGTGTAGCTGGCATCGAACCGGGTGTCTCCGATCGCGCTTTTCATGCCCAGCACCAGACCGTAGTCGGTGATGGTGTTGAAGATGTTGGGCAGGAAGCCGTTGGGGTAGATCGACGGGATGTTGCGGCTGTCACCGGCCGGCCGGAAGAAGCCGTTGGAGAGCGATTCGCGCTTGGTGTAAAGGCCGTAGGAATAGAAGGTGAGGTAGTCGGCCGGGTTGATCTCGCCGTTGAACAGCACGGAGTGGTTGTCCACTTCCGGATCGCCAAGGCGTTGCACCACGGCACCCAGCGGCGGGCTGGTGGCGGTGACCGTGCCGGCGAACGGCGTGGCGCGGTTGGTCTGATCCTGATGACCAAACTGTGCGGCCAGGTGCAGCTTGCCGGCTTCGCCCAGCTTGAAGCCGGCATCACCTTGCACCTGGTACTTGGCACCATCGCCCTCTGCATATTCGCCGTAGCTGGCGCTGACGCCGCCGCCGGAATCAGACCCCTTCAGCACGATGTTGATGACGCCGGCGATGGCGTCGGAACCGTATTGCGCGGAGGCACCGTCACGCAGCACTTCCACGCGCTCGATGGCGGCGATCGGGATCGAGTTCAGATCCACCGGCGAGGAGCTGCGGCCTTGGCTGCCATTGACGTTGACCAGCGCACCGGGGTGGTAACGCTTGCCGTTGACCAGCACCAGGGTGTGGTCCGGTGCCAGGCCGCGCAGCTGCGCCGGGCGCATGGCATCGGTGCCATCGTTGATCGACGGGCGCGGAAAGTTCATCGAGGGCAGGGCGCGCGACAGCGCGGTGGCCAGTTCGGTGGTGCCGGTGGACTGCAGCACTTCCGGGGTGATGATGTCGATGGGCGACTGCGACTCGGCTACCGTGCGATCGGTCACGCGGGTGCCGGTGACGATCAGGGTGTCGAGGTTCTTGGCATCACTGCCAGCGTCTTGGGCGAACGCCGGCGTGGCAGCCAGCAGGGACGAGAGTGCGAGGGTCAGGGGTGAAAGGCGGGGCATGGGGATTCCTAGCAATGACGTGGGAAATGCACATTTAACATGTAAATAACGCGCCGGCATTGGTTGTCGGCATCGGGCCATGACCAATCGGTTTGAGGGGAGCCGCGTGTGTGGGCAATGCGACCCCGCGATTCCCCGCGAGCGCTCCGAAGCGCACACTGCGGGCCCGCCTTCGGATTCCCACGGATCACGCCATGACCGCCACGCCGCTGCTGCGTCACCTTGTCGCCGCCTTTGTCCTGTTTACCTGCAATGCGCTACAGGCCGGTACTCCGCTGCGCGTGAAACTACCCGCCGGCAGTGACCACGCCTCGGGCCGGTTGCTGGTCAGCCTGCTGCCTGCGGACGCCGCCGAAAAAGCCGCGAAGGACGGCGTGGTGCGGGAGGTGTCGGTCAGCCCGTTCGGCGGCGCCAACGGCGCGCTGATCGGCATGGACGTGCCGGACATCGCGCCCGGTGTGCCGTTTGCGGTCGATGTCGAAACCCAGGCGTGGCCGGCGGGGCTGTCGTCACTGCCGGCGGGCGAGTACTACCTGCAGGCGGTGCTGGATACCGCCCGCGACAACAACTACGGCGGGAGTGGTGATGACATTTCCAGCGCGCCGGTGAAGGTCGCGCTGGGCAAGGGCGGCGACCTGCCGCTGCTGGTGCTGGACCAGCTCTCGCCCGAGCCGGGCGACATGTGGGCAGTGCCGCCGCAGGCGTCGGACGCCTTCCGCGCGCAGGTCGAAGCCGCCAAACCGCATGTCCGTGAACTTGATCTGGTCAGC
This sequence comes from Thermomonas sp., assembly GCF_047606765.1. Classification (GTDB taxonomy): domain Bacteria; phylum Pseudomonadota; class Gammaproteobacteria; order Xanthomonadales; family Xanthomonadaceae; genus Thermomonas. The sequence continues at coordinate 4,163 of NZ_JASGED010000044.1, forward strand.
ACGAAACTGAGCGCGTTCTGGGGCAGGCCCATCCACATGCGCGGCTGGGTGGTGCTGCCGCCCGGTTACGACGACAACCGCAATGCGCGTTATCCGGTGGTGTACTGGACGCACGGCTTCGGCGGCAACCTGCGCTACGCGCTGCGCAGCGCGGTCGAGACCCGCACGGCGATGGCGCAGGGCAAGACCCCACCGATGATCTGGGTGATGCTGGACGAATCCAGCGCGACCGGCACCCACGAGTTCGCCGATTCGGTGAACAACGGCCCGTGGGGCGCGGCGCTGACCGAAGAACTGATTCCGCAGGTTGAACGCGATTACCGCGCCGATGGCACTGCCAAAAGTCGCTTCCTGACCGGGCATTCCTCCGGTGGCTGGGCCGCGCTGTGGCTGCAGGTGCGCTACCCGAAGCTGTTTGGCGGCAGTTGGCCGACCGCGCCGGATTCCAGCGATTTCCGCGACTTCACCGGCGCGGACCTCTATGCGCCGAATGCCAATGTCTATCGCCGCGCGGATGGCACGCAAATCCCGCTGGTGCGTCACGAAGGCAAGGTGCTGGCGAGCTTCGAGCAGTTCGCGAAGATGGAAGCGGTGATCGGCCCCTACGGCGGGCAGATGGCTTCGTTCGACTGGGTGTTCTCGCCGCGCAGTGCGGATGGCAGGCCGATGCCGATGTTCGACCGCCGCACCGGCACGGTTGATCCGCAGGTGGCGGCGTACTGGCGCGAGCATTACGACATCGCGCACCGCATCGTCAGCCGCTGGAACGAGTTGAAGCCGGATCTGGACGGCAAGATTCATCTGATCGTCGGCACTGCGGACACGTTCCATCTGGAAGGCGCGGCGCGCAAGCTGGAGGCGGCGATGCAGTCGGTCGGCGCGAAGACCGGCTTCCGCTTCCTGCCGGGCCGCACGCATGGCGACCTGTTCACCATCGGCGATGATCGTCATGCGCTGGAGCGCACGATTGCGTGGGAGATGTACGCCATCGCGCGGCCGGACGCGAAGATTCCCGCCGACCTGCCGCGCCCGGAACTGGAACCGGGCCACTGAGCCAGCGTAAGGAGGCAGGGCCGCAGGCTAAAATGCGCGGATGATTTCCTTCCGCAATTTCGCCCTGCGCCGGGGCGAACGCCTTCTGTTGTCCAACGTTGACCTGGCCCTGCACGCCGGCTGGCGGGTGGGCGTGATCGGCCGCAACGGTGCCGGCAAGTCCAGCCTGTTTGCCGCGCTGATGCGCGAAATCGAGCCCGACAAGGGCGATCTTGACCTGCCCGGCAAGGCGCGCGTGGCAAGCGTGGCGCAGGAAACCCCGCACCTGCCCGATCCCGCGCTGGACTTCGTGCTGTCCGGCGATGCCGCCCTGCACGCCGCCGTGCGCGCGGAAGCGGCAGCGATGGCGGCAGAAGACTGGGAAGCGGTGGCGGTCGCCCATCAGCAGTTGCATGAATTGAATGGTTACGATGCCGATGCCCGCGCGGGTCGTTTGCTGCATGGCCTTGGCTTCCCGCCGGAAACGCATGAAAAGCCGGTGTCTGATTTCTCCGGCGGCTGGCGCGTGCGCCTGAACGTCGCGCGCGCGCTGATGTGCCCGTCCGACCTGCTGCTGCTCGACGAACCCACCAACCACCTTGATCTGGACGCCGTGGTCTGGCTGGAGGAATGGCTGAAGCGCTACGACGGCACGTTGCTGGTCATCAGCCATGACCGCGAGTTCCTCGACAACGTCGCCACCCACATCCTGCACCTGCACGACGGCACCGCGAAGCTGTATGCCGGCAACTACACCGCGTTCGAGCGCCAGCGCGCCGAGCACCTGCGCCAGCAGCAGATCGCCCACGACAAGGAACAGGCCGAGCGCGCGCACCTGCAGAGCTTCATCGACCGCTTCAAGGCCAAGGCCAGCAAGGCGCGGCAGGCGCAGAGCCGCATGAAGCGGCTTGCCAAGTTGACCGGCACCGAGGCAGTGCGCGCCGAGCGCGCGCTGCACATCACCCTGCCCGAGCCGCTGAAGCTGCCCAACTCGCTGCTGTCGCTGCACGATGTGGATGCGGGGTATCCGCTTCAGCCCCTCTCCCCTCGGGAGAAGAGTTGGGGTGAGGGCTCGGTTACGCAGGCAACCTCATCGGCCACCGAACCCTCATCCGGCGCTTCGCGCCACCTTCTCCCGGAGGGAGAAGGAAAAGCAGCGCGCATCCTTGCCAATGTCGGTTTCGGCCTTGAAGCCGGCGACCGCATCGGCCTGCTCGGCCCCAACGGCGCGGGTAAATCGACGCTGGTGAAAACGCTGGTGGGCGAACTGCCGCCGATGACCGGCGAGCGCAAGGCGCATCCCGACCTGCGCATCGGCTACTTCGCCCAGCACACGGTGGAATCGCTGGTGGCCGGCACCACGCCGCTGGACCACCTGCGCAAGCTCGCGCCGGATGTCGCGAATCAGGAACTGCGCGACTTCCTTGGCAAGTGGAACTTCCCCGGCGACCGCGCCTTCGAGGTCATCGACACCTTCAGCGGCGGCGAGAAGGCGCGCCTCGCGCTGGCGCTGATCGCCTATCGCCGCCCCAACGTGCTGCTGCTGGACGAACCCACCAACCACCTTGATCTGGACATGCGCGAAGCGCTGGCCGAGGCACTCAGCGATTTCGACGGCGCCATCGTGATGGTCAGCCATGACCGCCATCTGATCGGTCTGGTCTGCGACAGCTTCTGGCGCGTGGCCGCAGGCAAGGTGGAGCCGTTCGATGGCGACCTCGACGAATACGCCGCATGGCTGCGCAGCCGCCCCGGCAGCGAGAATCCGAAGACACCGGCACCGAAACACGAACCGATCGTTACCGCGAAGCCTGTTGCGCCACCATTGCCCGCCAAGCCGAAGATCAACCCGCACAAGCTGCAAAAGGCCGAAGCGCGGGTGGCGCGGCTGGAGGAAAAACTGGCCGAATGCGAAGCGCAGATGGCCGATCCTGCGGTGTATGCCGATGTGGGGCGCGTTGCCGACATCGGTCGCCAGCAGATGCAGCTGCGTGGTGAACTGGAAGAAGCCGAAGGCGAACTGCTGGCGCTGTATGGTTGATCCGGCCGCGCGGGACGCCCGCGCATCTTGAAACTTCGCTGATCGACCCCAAACCTTTGCCGGTTCCTTAGTTTCGATCCGACGCCATGCCCATCTACGCCTTCGCCTGCGATGCCTGCGGCCACAGCTTCGACCGCCTGCAGAAGTTGTCCGACGCCGATCCGACCGAATGCCCGGCCTGCGCGGCGCAGGGCAAGGTGCATCGCCAGCTGACCGCCCCGCAGTTCCGGCTGGCCGGCGGCGGCTGGTACGAGACCGATTTCAAGAAGGATGGCGACAAGAAACGCAACCTGGCTGGCGAAGGCGGGGAAGGCGCAAAACCTGCCGCCGATGCCAAGCCAGCGGCCAAATCGGAAGCCGCGCCTGCCGCCAAGCCCGCTGCGTCCTGATCCGTAGATGCGGAGCTTGCTCCGCATGCCGCATATCGCGTGGAGCAAGCTCCACGCCTACATGGAAAGCGCCATCCGCTAAAATGACCGGCTCGCCGGCCCCACGCCGGCCCGACTGCGTTCCGGAGCTTCCATGCGTACCCATTTCTGCGGCCTGATCGACGAGGCGTTGATCGGCCAGACCGTCACCTTGTGCGGCTGGGCCGACGTCGCCCGCAACATGGGCCAGATCGTCTTCATCGACCTGCGCGACCACGAAGGCATCGTGCAGGTCGTGGCGGAACCGGCGGAGGTTGCTGGCAATGCCGCCATGCTGGCCGTGGCGGCGCAGGTGGGCTACGAGGACTGCCTGCGCGTGACGGGAACGGTGCGCAAGCGCCAGAGCGTGAACGACAAGATCAGGACCGGGCAGGTCGAGATCGTGGCCGAGCGCATCGAGGTGCTGAACAAGGCCGAGCCGCTGCCGTTCCATCATCACGAGAATCCGGGCGAGGACATTCGCCTGAAATACCGCTACCTCGACCTGCGCAGTCCGGAGATGCAGCGCAAGATGCGAACCCGCACCAAGCTGGTATCGGCGCTGCGCCACTGGCTGGATGCGCGCGGCTTCCAGGACATCGAAACCCCGATCCTGACCAAGGCCACGCCCGAGGGCGCGCGCGACTTCCTCGTCCCCGCGCGCATGCACCCCGGCGAGTTCTACGCGCTGCCGCAAAGCCCGCAGTTGTTCAAGCAGATCCTGATGATGGCGGGCTTCGATCGCTACTACCAGATCGCCCGCTGCTTCCGCGACGAAGCCCTGCGCGCCGACCGCCAGTTGGAGTTCACCCAGCTGGACATGGAGTTCGCGTGGGTGTCCGAGCGCGACGTGCAGGACACGGTGGAGGCGATGATCCGTGATGTGTTCCGTGAAGTTGCGGGCGTCGAACTGGCTGCGCAGTTCCCGCGCATGACCTGGGCGGAGGCGATGCGCCGCTACGGCTCCGACAAGCCCGACCTGCGCATCGCGCTTGAGCTGGTCGATGTGGCCGAACGTGTGAAGGACTGCGAGTTCGCAGTGTTTACCGCTGCGGCCAATGATGCCGACGGGCGCGTGGCCGCGCTGCGCATCCCCGGCGGCGCGTCGCTGTCGCGCAAGCAGATCGACGAATACGCCGCCCACGCCGCCAAGTACGGCGCGAAGGGGCTGGCCTACGCCAAGATCGACGAGACGGGTGCGGTCAATTCCCCGATTGCCAAGTTCTTCAATGAGGCCGCATTCGCTGCGCTGCTGGGGCACGTTGGCGCGGGCAATGGCGACATCGTGTTTTTCGGTGCGGGTGCGTACAACAAGGTGTCCGACTTCATGGGCGCGGTGCGCCTGAAGGCCGGCAAGGATTTCAATCTTGTGCAGGATGGCTGGAAGCCGCTGTGGGTGACCGACTTCCCGATGTTCGAGTGGGACGCCGAAGAAAATCGCTACGTCGCCCTGCATCACCCCTTCACCGCGCCGGCGGTGGACAGCATCGACGACCTGCGCGCCAACGCGAAGACGGCGGTGTCGCGTGGCTACGACATGGTGCTGAACGGCAACGAGATCGGCGGCGGCTCCATCCGCATCCATCGCCCGCAGATGCAGGCGGCGGTGTTCGACCTGCTCGGCATCGGCGCGGAGGAACAGCGCGCCAAGTTCGGCTTCCTGCTGGACGCGCTGAAGTACGGCGCACCGCCGCACGGCGGCATCGCCTTCGGCATCGACCGCATCGCCGCGCTGATGGCCGGCAGCGAATCGATCCGCGACGTGATCGCCTTCCCCAAGACCACGTCCGCGCAGTGCCTGATGACCGATGCACCGTCGCCTATTGCCGATGCGCAGCTGGCGGAAGTGCATGTGCAGGTGCGCGAGGCAGCGAAGTCCTGATGGTTTGCTCCCTCCCCTGCTCGCAGGGGAGGGTTGGGGAGGGGTAGGCATATGCAGCGAAATGACAGGGCTAACCCCCTCCCGGCCTCCCCCTGCAGGCAGGGGGAGGAGACATCGATCCGCCGCGCCACACACGCCGATGCCGCGATCCTTGCGGACGTCGGTACGGCCACCTTCATCGAAACCTTCGGGCATCTCTATTCGCCCGAGGATTTGCAATGCTTCCTCGACGAAAGCCACAGCATCGAAGCCTACGCAAAGGCGCTGGCAAACCCGGACTATGCGCTGTGGATCGCCGAAGCCGATGGCCGCGCCGTTGGCTATGCGCAGGCAGGCCGCTGCGGACTGCCGCATGAGGACGTGCGCCCGGAGGATGGCGAATTGAAGCGGCTGTACCTGCGCCGCGATGCGCAGAACGGCGGCACCGGGCGTGCATTGATGGATGCGGCGATGGCCTGGCTGCTGCGCGATGGCCCGCGCACGTTGTGGATCAGCGTGTGGTCGGAAAACTTCGGTGCGCAGCGCTTCTACGCGCGTTATGGCTTTGCCTTCGCGGGCGAATACGAATTCCCGGTTGGCAAGCAGCGCGACCGCGAGTTCATGTACCGGCGGGTGGCGCAGGTCGCCTGACCATGCGTGTCCTGCTTGTCCACGGCTTGCTCAATGCAAACTGGTGGCTGCTGCCGCTGGCGCGAAAGCTGCGCAGCGAAGGCTTCGATCCGGCAGTGTTCGGTTATGCCAGCGTGCTGCATGGCCCGGAGCGCGCGATCCCGGCATTGGCGCAGCGGCTGTGCCGCGAGCCGGTGGCTGCCATCGTCGGCCACAGCCTGGGCGGGCTGATCGCGCTGGAAGCCCTGCGGCAGGCGCCGGATGCGCAGGTCACGCGGGTGGTCTGCCTTGGCTCGCCGCTGCGCGGCAGCGCCACCGCGCGCACGCTGGCCGCCCATGGTTGGGGCAGGCCGATGCTGGGCCGCAGCGCGGGGCTGCTGCAGGCGGGATTGTCCGAATGGAACGGGCCGGCGCAGGTCGGCGTGGTGGCGGGTGACGTGGCGCGTGGCATGGGCCGGTTGTTCGCCCGTTTCGATGGTGATTCGGATGGCACCGTGGGGCTGGAGGAAACCCGCCTGCCCGGCATCGCCGACCACTGCATCGTCCACAGCAGCCATACCGGGCTGGTGTTTTCCGCCGATGCGGCGGCGCAGGCGGCGGCATTCCTGCGGGATGGGCGTTTCAAGGCCCTTCTCCCGGAGGGAGAAGGGAAAAGCTAAAATCGCACCTTCGTTTGTCAGGCTGGATGACGCAATGGGACGTGGCCCCTCCATTGAGGCGCGCAAGAACGCGGTGGACGCGCAGCGCGGCAAGATCTTCACCAAGGTGATCCGCGAGATTGGCGTCGCCGCGCGCGCCGGTGGCGGTGACCCGGCGGGCAATCCGCGCCTGCGTGCGGCCATCGACAAGGGCCTTGCGGCCAACATGACCAAGGACGTGATCGAGCGCGCGATCAAGAAGGCCACCGGCGAGCTGGAAGGCGTCACCTACGAGGAAATCCGCTACGAGGGCTACGGCGCGGGCGGTGTGGCAGTGATCGTCGATTGCCTGACCGACAACAAGATCCGCACCGTGGCCGACGTGCGCCATGCCTTCGGCAAGTTCGGCGGCAACCTTGGCACCGACGGCTCGGTCAGCTTCATGTTCAACAAGGTCGGCGTGCTGAGCTATGACAGCGGCGCGGACGAGGAAAAAATCACCGAAGCCGCCATCGAAGCCGGCGCGGATGACGTGGTGGTGTATCCGGAAGACGGTGCCATCGACGTGCTGACATCGCCCGAAGCGTTCGCTGACGTGAAAGCCGCGATGGACGCCGCCGGCCTGCCGCCGGGCTTTGCCGAAGTGACCATGCGCGCGGACAACGATTCGCCAGTGGAAGGCGAAACCGCCGAGCAGGTGCAGAAGCTGCTGCGCTGGCTTGAAGACATGGACGATGTGCAGTACGTCTCGCACAACGCCGATTTCGGCAGCGCTGCGTAAGCACGCGCCCCCAAGCGAACCGTAGTGACCCGCATCCTCGGCATCGATCCCGGTTCGCAGCGCACCGGCGTTGGCATCATCGACGTGGCCGCTGACGGCCGCATCGCGCATGTCCATCACCAGCCGCTGGTCTTGCTGGATGCCGAAAGTTTCCCGCTGCGCCTGCGCAAGCTGCTGGACGGATTGTGGGAACTGATCGCGCAGTACGCACCGGACGAAGTGGCGGTGGAGCAGGTGTTCCTGTCCAACAACGCGATGAGCGCGCTGAAGCTGGGGCAGGCGCGCGGCGCGGCGGTGGCCGCCTGCGTGGCGCGCGACCTGCCGGTGAGTGAATACGCGGCCAAGGAAATCAAGCTGGGCCTGGTGGGCAGCGGTGGCGCGGACAAGAAACAGGTGCAGCACATGGTCGGCGTGATGCTGGGGCTGCAAGGAAAATTGCAATCGGATGCCGCTGACGCACTGGCGGTGGCGATCACGCATGCGCATGTACGCGCCAGCGCAAACCGATTGGGCGTGGCCGCGCGCACCGCATGGGGCCGCAAGGGCAGGGGAAGGCGATGATCGGACGATTGAAAGGCATCCTGATCCACAAGGCACCGCCGTGGCTGGTGGTGGATGTTGGTGGCGTTGGTTATGAACTGGAAGCGCCGATGAGCACCTTCTACGACCTGCCGGAGGTCGGTCGCGAGGTGTTCCTGTTCACCCACTACGCGCAGAAGGAAGATGCCGTGAATCTGTACGGCTTCCTGCGTGAGGCCGAGCGCCGCCTGTTCCGCGATGTGCAGAAGGTCAGCGGCGTTGGCGCGAAGATCGCGCTGGCGGTGCTGTCCGGCGTCTCCGTTGATGCGTTCGCGCGGTTGGTGCAGACCAGTGATGTGACCGCGCTGACCCGTATCCCCGGCATTGGCAAGAAGACCGCCGAACGCATGGTGGTGGAATTGCGCGACCGCGCCGCCGACCTTGCCGGTGGCGTGCCCGCTGGTGCGGCGGGCTTGCCGGGCGATCCCTTGAGTGAGGCCATCACCGCCTTGCAGGCGCTGGGCTACAAGCCCGCCGAAGCCGAGCGCATGGCGAAGAAAGCCGCAGGCGAGGGCGACGATGCCCCCGCCATCATCCGCAAAGCGCTACAGTCCGCGCTCCGCTGAGCCGGAACCGGCACGCAGGCAGCCCCCCACGCGACCTTGCAATGACCACATCCCAACAGGCAACACAGCAGCAGGGCCACGGCGGACACGGCAAGATCGGTCTTGCCGGCCTGGTGGTCGGCGCCATCGGCGTGGTGTTTGGCGACATCGGCACCAGTCCGCTTTACACCTTGCGCGAAGCGTTCTCGCCGCATTACGGCCTGACCGCCGACCACGACACCGTGCTGGGCATCCTGTCGCTGGTGTTCTGGGCGCTGACCCTGGTGGTGACGGTGAAGTACGTCACCATCATCATGCGCGCCGACAACGAAGGCGAGGGCGGCATCATGGCGTTGATGGCGCTGGCCCAGCGCACCTTCGACAGGAATGGAAAATCCGCCTACGTCATCGGCCTGCTGGGCGTGTTCGGCGCGTCGCTGTTCTTCGGCGATGGCGTGATTACCCCGGCGATCTCGGTGCTGTCGGCCGTGGAAGGTCTGGAAATCGTTGCGCCCGCGCTGCATGCGTGGATCGTGCCGATCACCGTGCTGGTGCTGGCGGCGCTGTTTGCCACCCAGCGCTTCGGCACCGAGAAGGTGGGCAAGGTATTCGGCCCGATCACGATTACATGGTTCGCGTCACTGGCGGTGCTGGGCGTGCTCAACATCCAGCACGCGCCGGAAGTGCTGAAGGCGGTCAACCCGTGGTGGGCGATGAACTTCTTCGCAGAACACGCATGGGGCGGGGTGTTCATCCTGGGCGCAGTGGTGCTGGCGGTGACCGGCGGCGAAGCCATTTACACCGACATGGGCCACTTCGGCGCGCGCCCGATCCGCCTTGGCTGGTACTGGTTCGTGCTGCCGGCGCTGATGCTGAACTATCTGGGGCAGGGCGCACTGGTGCTGGAAGACCCGGCGGCGGTGAAGAACCCGTTCTACATCGGCGTGCCGGACTGGGCGCGCTGGCCGATGATCCTGCTGGCGACCTGCGCCACCGTGATTGCATCGCAGGCGGTCATCACCGGCGCGTATTCAATCGCGCGGCAGGCGATGCAGCTGGGCTACGTGCCGCGCATGCGGATTCGGCATACATCGCGTGACACCATCGGCCAGATCTACATCCCCGGCGTGAACTGGATGCTATGCATCCTGGTGATCGGGCTGGTGCTGAGTTTCCGCACCTCCAGCGCGCTGGCGACAGCCTATGGCATTTCGGTATCGCTGACCATGCTGATCGACACCCTGCTGCTTGCCATCGTGGCGCGTGCGCTGTGGCCGCGTTCGCGCTGGTGGGTGCTGCCGCTGTGCGTGGTGTTCGTGATTGCCGATGTTGCCTTCGCCATCGCCAATGGTGCCAAGATTCTTGCCGGCGGCTGGTTCCCGGTGGTGCTGGGGCTGGTGTTGTTCACCCTGCTGCGCACATGGCGGCGCGGGCGTGAACTGCTGCATGCGGAAGTGCGCAAGGACGGCATCCAGCTGGACAGCTTCCTGCCCGGCCTGATGCTGGCGCCACCGGTGCGGGTGCAGGGCACGGCGGTGTTCCTCACAGCCGAGCGTGGCGTGGTGCCGCATGCACTGCTGCACAACCTGAAGCACAACAAGGTGCTGCACGAGCACAACGTCTTCCTCACGGTGGAAACGCTGAACGTGCCATACGCGCCGAAGGACAAGCAGTTGAAGATCGAATCCATCGGCGGCGAGGATTTCTACCGCGTGCTGATCCGCTATGGCTTCATGGAAACCCCGGACGTGCCGCTGGCGCTGATGCGCAGCTGCGACCACTCCGACCTCAGCTTCAATCCGATGGACACCACCTATTTCGCCAGCCGCGAAACCATCGTCGCCAGCGCCCATCGCGGCATGCCGGTGTGGCGCGACAAACTGTTTGCACTGATGCATCGCAATGCCGCACCGGCCACCGGCTTCTTCCGCATCCCCGGCAACCGACTGGTGGAACTGGGCGCGCAGGTGGAGATCTGACCCGCCTCAGCGGCGCGGCAGCACGATTTCCACTTCCAGCCCCTGTCCCTGCGGTGAGCGCGCAAGCAGCTCGCCGCCATGGGCTTCCACGATGCGGCGGGTGAAGTGGAAGCCCAGGCCGCTGCCTTTCTTGCCCAGCGAAGTGGCCGCGCGGAAATACGGCGTGCCGAGTTTTTCCAGCGTTTCCGCGTCGAGTCCGGAGCCGTGGTCGGTGACGCGGATACGCAGGCCGTCGGCGTCCAGCGCGGCATTGAGTTCAACCGCGCTGCCTGCGGGTGAATAGCGCAGCGCATTGCCCAACAGGTTGCCAACGGCAAGCGCAAGCAGTGCGCGGTCCACGTCGAAATGCGCATCGGCAGGCGAGACGTGCAACCGGATGCGCGTGCGTTCCGATTCGGGCTGCTGGTCGATGACGGATTCCAGCATCGGCTGGATATCGCAACCGGCGCGCGACATCGGCAATGCGCCGTGGTCGAGCGCTTCGGTGGCGAGGAAGTTCTCGACGAGGCCTGACAGTGCGGTGGCATTGCCGCGTATCTGCGTCAGCCGCTGCGCTTCGGATTGCGGCAGGTCGGGCAGCTTGATCTGCATCATCTGCGCGGCGCGGTCGATCGCGGCCAGCGGGTTGCCGAACTCGTGCGACAGCATCGCCACGAAGCGCCGCTGGTCTTCGCTGCGCTGCGTGGCTGCCGCGACTTCCTGCTGCGCCGCCACCTTGTCGTGCTGCAACTGGCGCAGGCGCAGTGCAAGGCCGTAGCTCATCACCAGCACATGCACCAGCGGCGCGAACTGGTACAGGTTGGAGGTCACCACGTTCTGCGACAGCAGGCCATGGTTGGCCGCGGTATTGACGGTCACGCCAATCGCCGGGATGACGAAGGCGATGAAATACACCATCAGTTCGCCGCGCCGGCTTTGCCGCCAGAAGTGCAGCAGCAATACAAGACTGATGAAGATGTTGAGGCTGTTGAGATAGTTCGCCAGCTTGACCGCCACCATGACCCAGGCGTTGACCAGCGACGGCATCAGCACGAACGGCAGCAGGCACAGGTTGAGGAACAGGGTGAACAGGTACAGGCGATGGATGCGTGGATGCGTGCGCTTCAGGCCAAGCAGTTTGTCCCACATCAGCACGATGCAGACGGAGCCGCCCAGCCAGCCGATGCGCGGCAGGGCGTCGGTGAACCACGGTGAATCCAGCAGTACCGGCAGGTAGCCATTGGTGCCGAGGTTGAACAACATCTGCGAGACGATGTAGCCGGCATAGGACGTCATCACCACGTCGCGCAGGCGCGCGCCAAGGATCAGGTACAGCGCTACCGCGATCAGCAGGATGCCGAAGTAGCCACCCCTGTGGAAATTGCTGCGGGTTTCGCTTGCGGTATAGGCATCCACCTGCCACAGGTCGGCATGCACGTTGATGGTGTTGTGGGTACGCACGCGCAGGAAGATCCGCATGCCGGGAAACACATCGGTGGGCAGCGCGAACAGGCGGGTATGCAGCGGGCGGTTCTTGTAAGGACGGTGGTAACCCATCGCGTACAGGCGAAAGCCGCCGCCGGCTTGTTCCACCCACACATCGACTTCTTCCAGTTCCGGCGAGCCGATGGCAAGTACCCAGCGGCGCGGTGCATCAGCCGCCGGATTCAGTGCGGCGTGGAACCAGTGTGCGGCACTGTCATAGCCCAGGCTGCGGTTGTCGGGCAGGCGGACAAAATGCTGCTGGACGAAGCCGGGCTGCGTGATTTCCTGGATGGAAAGTTTCCCGTCGGCATCGGCGAAATGATCCAGCCGCCCTTCCAGCGAGAGATGGGGAACACCGGCAGCCAGCTGCTGCGCAGGCGTGGGGGCGAATGCGAATGCGGGCAGCAGCAGAAACAGAAGCAGCAACAGTGCCGTCGCTGCGAGGCTTGCTCCGCAGAAAGAGCGGCGCGGCGTTGCCATCACGATGTCACCCCGCCGCTACCCGCGAAGGTGTAGCCCCTGCCATAGCTCGGCCGCAGCGGCAGTTCCTGCCCGCATGCGGCCTGTACCTTGCGCTTCAGGCGGCTGACCGTGTTGTCCAGATTGCGCAGGCTGGACAGGGTTTCGGCTTTGCCCAGCCGTGCCAGCAGCGCCTGTCGCGCGATGGTCTGGCCGGGATGCTGCATGAGTGCGGCCAGCAGTTCCGCTTCGCTGTGGGTCACATCGAGCAGTTGCTCGTCGGGCGTCTGCAATTGCCAGCGGCGCAGATGCAACCGCCACTGCGGTGCGGCATCCGTTGCGTTGGTGGCGGGCGCAGTGTCCAGCCGACGCAGCAGGCTGCGGCAGGCGGCTTCGATCACCTCCAGCGAACTGCGCTTGGACAGGAACACGTCGGCGCCGGCATCCAGCCCCAGCGCGTGATCCTGGTTGGCGTCCAGCACGGTCAGCAAGATGATGCCGACGCCACTGCCCTGCGTGCGCACGCGCCGCGCGATGTCCAGCCCGCTGCTGCCGGGCAGGGCCACGTCGAGCAGCAGCAGGTCGAACCGCGTGCCGGGCCAGTGCAGGAAGAAATCCTCGGCGCTGGCGAAGCCGCGTGCGGAAAACCCGCGCAGGCGCAGGTATTCGACCAGGTCGCCCAGCAGTTCGGGATTGTCTTCAACGACGGCGAGCGAAGCAGGCACGCGCATGGGCATGGTGTGACGTGGCGTGAGCCGTGATGCGCCATCGTAAATCGACGCCCGCAACGCTGACAGGGTTTGACAGCTTTTGTCAGAAAAGAATCTAACAGCCCGCCACTCGGCTTCCCCATCATCTATTGAACGCCACGCGCTGTTGCGCGCGTGTGCATGTGCCTGCCCGCTGGCGAGCAGGGCTGTTTTTCGAATCAGGGGGATTCACCGTGAACCACGTCTATCGCATCGTCTTCAACCACGCACTCGGCGTGTTCCAGGTGGTGGCGGAAACGGCCACGCGCCACGTCAAGGGGCGCGGCAAGGCTGCACGCGCGGGCAGCCACAGGCTGGCGCTGCTGATGCTGTTGCCGTTCTCGTTCGGCGCGCTGGCGGCGATACCCATGCCGGGCGCGGTGGATGCACCGATCCGGGTTGATGGCGGTGCGGCACCGCTGCCGCAGCCGGTGCCGACCACGCCCGTACCACCGCCGTCCGCGCCGATGCGCAACCTGCCCACCGACGGACGCATCGTCTCCGGCAGCGGCAACATCACGCAGGACGGCAACACCCTGACCATCACGCAGGACAGCCAGAAGCTGATCGCCACGTGGCAGGGCTTCGACATCGGCGAGGGCTACACGGTCGAGTTCCTGCAACCCAGCCGCATGGCGGTGGCGCTGAACCGCGTGCTGGGCAACGACCCTTCGCGCATCTTCGGCACGCTGAAGTCGAACGGGCAGGTGTTCCTGATCAATCCGCATGGCGTGCTGTTCGGCAAGGGTGCGCAGGTGGACGTGGGCGGGCTGGTGGCCTCATCGCTGGATATCCGCGATGCCGATTTCCTGTCCGGCAATTACGTGTTCCGTGGCAATGGCGGCACGGTGCGCAACGAAGGCAGCCTGCGCGCGCACGATGGTGGTGCGATTGCGCTGCTGGGCGGCAAGGTGGCGAACAGTGGCGTGATCGAGGCGCGGCTTGGCAGTGTGGCGATGGCGGCTGGCAGCCAGGTCACGCTGGACTTCGCCGGTGACGGCCTGCTCAACGTGAAGGTGGACAAGGCCGCACTGGATGCACTGGTGGAAAACCACGGCGCGATCCGCGCCGATGGCGGCAGCGTGCTGCTGGCGGCGGACGCGGGCGATGCGCTGCTGCAGACGGTGGTCAACAACACCGGCCTGATCGAGACGCACACCCTTGCCGAACGCGAAGGCAGGATCGTGCTGCTGGGCGGTTTCGACGGCGGCAGCGTGAACGTGGCCGGCACGCTGGATGCCGGCGCTCCCGAAAGCGGAAACGGTGGCTTCATCGAAACCTCCGGCGCGCACGTCAACATCGCCGATGGTGCCGTCATCACCACCAAGTCCGGCAGCGGCCAAGGCGGCACCTGGCTGATCGACCCCAACGATTTCACCATCGCCGCCAGCGGCGGCAACATGACCGGCGCTGCCGTTGGCACTGCGCTGGACAACAACGGCAGTTTCATCATCCAGACCGCCAACATGGGCACGGCGGGCGGCAACGGCGACATCCACGTCAACGATGCGATCAACTGGTCGTCGAGCGGCACGCTGACGCTGGACGCCGAGCGCAGCGTCAACGTCAACGCCGCGATCACCGCCACCGGCAGCGGTGCCGGGCTGGTGGTGCGCTACAACCAGGGCGCGGGCATCACCGACGGCAATTTCTACGCCAATGCAAAGGTCAACCTGCCGGTCACCGGCAGCCTGTCGATCAACGGGCAGAGCTACACCCTGATCGACAGCCTTGCCGCGCTTACCGACTTGAACGGTCGCTACGCGCTGGTGGCGGACACGACCGGCACGACCGCGCCGCTGGGCGTGCTTGCAGGCACGCTGGAAGGGTTGGGCCACACTGTCTCCGGCATGAACATTGATGCCGGATTCTCGGGTACGTCCAATCAAGGCCTGTTCAGCGGCATCACTGCCACCGGCCTGGTGCGCAACCTGGGCGTGACCGGCTCGGTGAACGCGGGCGGCAACATCGGCCTGCTGGCGGGCAGCAATGCCGGCAGCATCGTGAATAGTTGGACAAGTGGCAGGGTCAGCGGCGGCGGTTCGTGGGCCGGCATCGGCACGAATGTTGGTGGCCTGGTCGGCAGCAACAGCGGCAGCATCGACCGCAGCTTCTCCACCGCCACGGTGACGACGGAGGACTACGTGGCCGGTGGCCTTGCGGGCCACAACACCGGCAGCATCACCCGCAGTCATGCCACCGGTGATGTTTCGGCCACCTACACCGTGGGCGGGCTGGTTGGCATCAACGAAGGCACGCTGGACGAAACGCACGCCACCGGCAACGTGCAGGCCACCAACACCACGTTCTACAACACGGAGATTGAGATCGCCGCGTTCCGCATCGGCAATGCCGGCGGGTTGGCGGGCATCAATCGCGGCACGATCAGCACCAGCTACGCCGTGGGCGATGTGGCGGGCACGGGCCTGACGACCCGGGTGGGTGGTGTGGCGGGCTACAACGAGGGCGCTGCCACCATCAGCAACAGCTACGCTGCCGGTGGTGTCAGCGGCGCGGCGGTGCTGTACGGCGGGCTGGCCGGCCAGAACGACGGCACCATCAGCAACAGCTTCTGGGACAGCTATGGTCTGCCGTACTACGGCGCCTCTGCGGTGGGCACTTACAGCCTGATTGGCAGCGGCACGGTCACCAACGTGTTCGCAGTCACCAGCGATCCCACCCAATCGGCTGCGGCCAATTACGCCTACAGCCAGAGTGCGTATGCCAGCCTCGACTTTGGCAGCGACTGGTTCATGGTCGATGGCGAAACCCGCCCGTTCCTGCGCAGCGAATGGAGCAATGCCATCCGCAATGTCCATCAACTGCAATTGATGGCGATGGACACATCCGCCAGCTACACGCTGGTGGGTGACGTGGATGCCCGTGCCACCGGTAGCGGCGGCATGTGGACAACGAAGGGCTTCGTCGCCGTCGGCAATGCCGGCAATGCCTTCACCGGCAGCCTGCAAGGGCAGGGCTTCAACATCGACGGACTGGTCATCAACCGCGCAGGCGCGGATGACGTGGGTCTGTTCGGGGTGACGGCGGGCGCGCTGCTGGCCGACATCACCATGCGCCGCGCCAGCATCGCGGGCAGCAGCAACGTCGGGGCGCTGGCCGGACGTACCGATGCCGCCACCGTGGTGACGCATGCCATGGTCGATGACAGCATCGCTGATACCAGCAGCGTCACCGGCAGCGGCAATTTCATCGGTGGCCTGATCGGCTCCAACGCCGGCAGCGTGAGCGACAGCAGCAGCTCGGCCAAGGTGCAGGGCGGCGGCAATGTCGGTGGCCTGATCGGCGAGAACACCGGCACGGTCAGCCAGAGCGAGGCCAGCGGCGCGGTGAGTGGCACCGCCACCGTGGGTGGCCTGGTTGGCTGGGCGCGCGGCGGCGCGGTGATCGACAGCAGCGCCAGCGGCGATGTCAGCAACAGCGGCGTCCACACTGGCGGCCTGATCGGTGCCAACTCGGCAACCGTTACCGGTAGCCATGCGACGGGCGATGTACACGGCGCGCACTACAGCGGTGGCCTGATCGGTGCCAGCGTCAGCGGCACGGTCAGCAACAGCCATGCCACCGGCAACGTGACCGGCGCAACCGGCCTGGGCGGGCTGGTGGGTCTGGTCGAGAACGGCAGCGTCAGCAGCAGCTACGCCACCGGCAACGTGAATGGTGATGCCGAACTCGGCGGACTGGTCGGCCACAACAATGGCGGCCAGATCGCCAACACCTATGCGCTGGGCAATGTCAGCGGCATCGGCGCATCGCTGGGTGGTCTGGTGGGCGTGAACAATGGCGGCATCGCCACCAGCTATTCCGCTGGCAGCGTGAGTGGCGGCAGCGTGATGGGCGGGCTGGTCGGCAATGCCGTCGGCGGCAGCATCACAAGCAGTTATTGGGACAGCTACAGCAGCGGCATGGGCAATGGCGTAGGGCAGGGCAATGGCAGCGGCGCGTCCGCCGTCACCAGCGACCCCACGCAATCGGCTGCGGCCAATTACGCCTACAGGCAGGGCGCCTATGCCGGCTTCGATTTCGGCAACGACTGGTTCATGGTCGATGGTGAAACCCGCCCGTTCCTGCGCAGCGAATGGAGCACGGTCATCGGCAATGCCCATCAGTTGCAATTGATGGCGATGAACCTGTCCGCCGACTACACGCTGGGCAACGACATCGACGCCAGCGCCACCGCAGGTGGCGGCACCAGCATGTGGCGCACGGCGGGTTTCTCGCCGGTCGGCAATGACACAAACGCCTTCACCGGCAGTCTGGATGGCAAGGGTCATGTCATCGACGGTTTGAGCATCCAGCGCGCCGGCAGCGATGGCGTGGGCCTGTTCGGTGTGGCAACCGGTGCCAGCCTGCGCAACCTGAGCCTGAACAATGCCGAGATCGTCGGCGGCAACGATGTTGGCGCACTGCTGGGCAAGGCCAATGCCGGCACCGTGGTCGATCAGGTGCATGTCATCGGCGGCAGCGTGAGCGGCGTGGACCGCGTGGGTGGCCTGATCGGCAGCAATGCCGGCAGCGTGCTCCAGAGTTACAGCAGTGCGGAGGTGACCGGCGAAGACGATGTGGGCGGTCTGGTCGGCAGCAACGATGGCGGGCAGGTCTCCACCAGCTACGCCATCGGTGCGGTGACCGGCACCGGCAGCAACATCGGTGGTCTGGCGGGCAGCAACGGCGCTGGCGGCAGCATCGAAAGCAGTTATTCAAGCGGACTGGTCACCGGCGGCAGCGTGACCGGCGGGCTGGTGGGCGATACCACCGGCGGCACCATCACGGGCAGCCATTGGGACAGCTACACCAGCGGTCAGGCCAACGCGGCGGGCCAGGGCGATGGCAGCGGCGCGTCTGCCGTCACCAGCGATCCTTCGCAATCGGCTGCGGCCAATTACGCCTACAAGCAGAGTGCCTACACCGGTTTCGATTTCAGCAACGACTGGTTCATGGTCGATGGCGAAACCCGTCCATTCCTGCGCAGCGAATGGAGCACGGTGATCCGCAACGCCAATCAGCTGCAGCTGATGGCGATGGATTTGACCGCCGACTACATGCTGGGCAACGACATCGACGCCAGCGCCACGGTGGGCGGTGGCAGCAGCATGTGGCGCACGGCGGGCTTCTCGCCGGTGGGCAATGCCAGCACGGCCTTCAGCGGCAGCTTCGACGGCAAGGGCCATGTCATCGATGGCCTGAGCATCCAGCGCGGCACCAGAGATGGCGTGGGCCTGTTCGGCTATTCCGATGCCGTGGCCTTCGCCAATGTCGGGCTGAGCAATGTGAGCATTCTGGGCCGCAACCACACCGGCGCGCTGCTGGGTCGCGGCAATGGCGACAACACCCTCGACAATATCTGGACCTCGGGCACGGTCGCCAGTGCGAGCTATACCAGCGGCGGCGGTACCGGTGGCGTGGCGGGCTATCTCAGCGGTGGCCTGACCAATGTCCGCTCCTCGGCAAATGTCAGCGGCCAGTTGGCCACCGGCGGCATCGTGGGCCGGCTGCAAGGCACCGGCTCGTTCATCACCCGCTCGTGGGCGACCGGCGACGTGGTGAACAGTTTTGCCGGTGGTGGCGGTCTGGTGGGCTATACGCAGGGATCAATCAGCTACAGCCATGCCACCGGCAACGTGAGTGGTACCGGCCAGCGCCTTGGCGGCCTGGTGGGCGAGTCGCACGGCAACATCGACATCAGCTATGCCACCGGCAATGTCACCGGCATCAGGACAACCGGGTCTTCCGGCGAGCGCGTGGGTGGCTTGGTCGGCTACATGACCGTGGGCACCATCAGCAATGCCTTCGCCACCGGCAACGTGACGGGCTATCGGGACGTGGGCGGTCTGGTGGGCTATGCCGATACCGGCTCCCGGCTCAACGCCACCTACGCGCGTGGCTCGGTCAGTGGCGACAGCCGGGTCGGCGGCCTGATCGGTTCCGCCAACGACATGCGCATCTCGCTGTCATATGCGGCCAATGGCCCGGTGACCTCCAACGATCCCAGCTCGATCGGTGGCCTGATCGGCTGGTCGAACAATGGCAACAGCGTCACCATCGACTCGGCGGTCTGGGACAAGGAAAGCTCCGGCGTCAGCGTGGCTTCGGGCAATACCACCTTGCAGGCGCTGAACTATTGGGGCGCCACTACTGCGGAGATGAAGCAGGCCTCGACCTACGGCGAGCGCAACTTCTTCGCCTACTACCTGCCGGATGGCAGCGTGGGCAGCAGCACGGTGCGCTCCAACGCGAACGCGGCCGGCAATTACTTCGACCCCGACAATTCGATCTACAACCTGTTCCGCCTCTACGACGGCCAGGAATACCCGCTGCTGATGGCCTTCCTCACCACGCTGGAAGTGTCCGCCAACAGCGTGACCACCACCTACAACGGCACCACGCAACACGTGACCGTGCCCTACACCTTCGTCGGGGAGTACGACCCGTCGCTGGTGCTGGGTTCGTCCGCCGGTGCAACTGCCAGCGGTCGCAACGTGGGCACCACCGATCTGGTGGTGGGCGGCCTGTACTCCACCCAGTTCGGCTACAACATCATCCTCACCGGTGGCGGCACCTTCACCATCGAGAAGGCCGATCTGGTCATCAGCAGCAGCGACGTGACCAAGACCTATGACGGCACCACGTCGGCCAACGGCAGTGCCGTGGTCGTGGGCGGCACGCTGTTCGGCAGCGACAGCCTCAGCGGCGGCAACTTCGCCTTCGCCGACAAGAATGCCGGCACCGGCAAGACGGTGACGGTGGGTGGCGTGACGGTGAGCGACGGCAACGGCGGCGGCAACTACAACGTCACCTATGCCGACAACACCGGCAGCACCATCCTGCAGAAGGTGCTGACGATCAGCGGCACAAATGCCAACGACAAGACCTACGACGGCACCACCGCAGCCAGCTTCACCCTTGGCACGCTGGACGGGCTGGTGGGCGGCGAAACGCTGGGTGTCAGCGCCACGGGCGAGTTCGACAGCAAGGACGCCGGCAGCCGCACCGCCACCGCGCATTACAGCTTGAGCGATGGCGGCAACGGCGGTCTGGCGAGCAACTACACGCTGGCCGATACCAGCCACAGCGCCACCATCAACAAGGCATCGCTGTCCGTTACCGCCAACGATGCCGGCAAGACCTATGACGGCGTGGCATGGAGCGGTGGCAACGGCGTCAGCTACAGCGGTTTCGTCAATGGCGAGGATGCCTCGGAGTTGTCCGGAACGCTGGTCTATGACGGCGACAGCCAGGGCGCGGTGAATGCCGGCAGCTACACGATCACCGCCAACGGCCTCACCAGCGGCAATTACGACATCAGCTACTTCGATGGCACGCTGACCATCGATCCGAAGGTGCTGACCCTGATCCTCGGCAATCTGACCGGTACCGTCAGCAAGACCTACGACGGCACCACGAATGCCACGCTGGATGCGTCCAACTTCCTGCTCACCGGCTGGGTTGGCAGCGACGGTGCGACTGTCACCAAGACCAGCGGCTACTACGCCGATGCCAATGCCGGCAGCGGCAAGCTGGTGACTGTCGATCTGGCTTCCGGCGATTACCTCGCGCTGGGCAGCACCGATCTTGGCAACTACATCCTGCCCACGCAGATCAGCGGCTATGTCGGCATCATCAACAAGGCACTGGCGACGGTTACTGCGAACAGCGCGACCTACACCTACAACGGCCAGACCCAGAACGTCACCGGCTACACCGTGTCGGGACTGGTGAATGGCGAAGACGAGTCGGTGCTGGACAGCGTGGTCGAGGCCGGCGGCAGCGGTCGCAATGCAGGCAGCTATGCACACACGGTCAGCGGCAGCGACAACAACTACGCGCTGACCTTCGTCGATGGCACGCTGACCATCGACAAGGCCTTGGCAACGGTCACCGCCAACAGCGGCAGCTTCACCTACAATGGCCAGACCCAGAGCGTCACTGGCTATACGGTGGACGGGCTGGTGAATGGCGAAAACGAATCGGTGCTGGACAGCGTGGTCGAAGCCGGCGGCAGCGGTCGCAATGCAGGCAGTTACGCACACACGGTCAGCGGCAGCGACAACAACTACGAACTGACCTTCGTCAATGGCGCGTTGACCATCGACAAGGCCGCCATCACCCTCAGCACCGGCGATGTGACCAAGACCTACGACGGCACCACGGCGGCCAACGGCAGCGCCGTGGTCGTGGGCGGCACGCTGTTCGGCGATGACAGCCTGAGTGGCGGCAGCTTTGCCTATACCGACAAGAATGCCGGCACCGGCAAGACGGTGACGGTGAATGGCGTGACCGTGAACGATGGCAACGGCGGCGGCAATTACGACGTCACCTATGCCGACAACACCGGCAGCGTCATCAACAAGGCCAATGCCACGGTCACGGCCAACAGCGACCGCGTCTATTACAACGGCCTGCTGCAAAGCGTCACCGGCTTCACCGTCAGTGGTCTGGTGAACGGCGAAAACAAGTCCGTGCTGACCGGCCTGACCGAATCCGGTGGCAGCGGCAGGGACGTGGGGCGCTATGTCCATCGCGTGAGTGGCAGCGACGGCAATTACGCGCTGACCTTCGTCGATGGCGAGCTGGTGGTGGATGCACTGCCCAGCGCCGATCCGGGCTATGCCAGCGCGCTGGCCGGTTCCGCCGAGGAACCGCGCAAGCCGATCCGGTTCCGCGAGTGCGTGAAGCCCTATCAGGTGATCCAGCAGGGCATCCGCCTGCCCGACGGGCTCTGAGCCGTGGCGTCTGGCGCTGCTTCCTGCGGGAACGGCGCCGGATGCGGCTGCCGGTTCCCGCGCATTTTCCTTCCATCCGCATGCCGATGCACAACGCAGCGCATGCACCCGCTCCAAGGATGCCGTCCATGACGTCTCGCTCCATTCTTCTTCGCCGCACGCTGCTGTTCCTCGCGGTCGTTGCCGCGCCCGGCCTGCATGCGCAATCCCTGCCCGATGCGGGCCGGGTTCTGCGCGACACCGAGCGCAATGCACTGGAACTGCCGCCGCGCCAGCAGCTGGACATCGCATTGCCGGACGAAGGGCAGGCCACGCCTGCGGACAGTGGCGTGCGCCTGCGCGTGCGCGAGTTCCGCTTCACCGGCAACAGCGCAGTCGGCAATGACGAGCTGGCGGCGCTGCTGGCCGACCTGCGCGGGCAGGAACTGTCGCTGGCGCAGTTGCAGGCGGCGGCGCTGCGCATCACCCGGCTGTATCGCGAGCGCGGCTATCCGCTGGCACGCGCATGGTTGCCGCAGCAGGAAATTGACGACGGCGTGCTGCGCATCGACGTGCTGGAAGGGCGCTATGGCGAAGTCCGCGTGGAGAACGGCACGCATACGCGCGCCACCGCGCTGCGCCCGCTGGGTAATCTGAAATCGGGCGACGTGGTCGAATCCGCGCCGCTGGAAAAGAACCTGCTGCTGGTGCGCGACCTGCCCGGCGTGGAACTGCGTTCCACCCTGCAACCCGGTGCCAGCGTCGGCACCACCGACCTGGTGGTGGAGGTGCTGCCCGGCAAGCGCTTCGACGGCAGCATCGAACTGGACAACTTCGGCAATTACTACACCGGTGAATACCGCCTCGGCGGCAGCTTCAACATCAACAATCCGCTCGGCCTCGGCGATCAGTTGAGCCTGCGCGTGCTGGGCTCGGATGGCGATCAGCGCTACGGGCGGCTGGGCTGGCAGGGCAGCATGGGCGCGCTGGGCACGCGCGTTGGCGTTGCGTATTCGGCCATGCGCTATGAACTCGGGCGCGATTTCGCCGTGCTGGATGCCTCCGGCAAGGCCGACATCGCCAGCGCATGGGTGATGCAGCCGCTGCTGCGTTCGCGCGATTTCACGCTGTCGCTGTCGCTGCAATACGACGCCAAGCGGCTGGAGGACAGCATCGACCTGATCGGTGCGCGCAGCAGCAAGCGCACCGACGTGTGGGCGCTGGGCCTGAATGGCTACGGTGCCGATGACTGGATGGGCGGTGGCCTGAGCAGCTTCGCGCTGACGCTGGGTGCCGGGCGGCTGGATCTGGAAGACCCGCAGGCCCGCCTCATCGATGCAGTGACGGCGCGGACGCAGGGCAGCTATCGCAAGCTCAACGCCAGCGCCGCGCGCCTGCAACGGCTGGGTGGTG
Organism: Thermomonas sp.; assembly: GCF_047606765.1. GTDB lineage: Bacteria > Pseudomonadota > Gammaproteobacteria > Xanthomonadales > Xanthomonadaceae > Thermomonas. The sequence continues at coordinate 27,461 of NZ_JASGED010000044.1, forward strand.
CGTTCAGCCTGCTGGCGCAGGTCGAGGCGCAGTGGACGGGCGACAACCTCGACAGCTCGGAGAAGTTTGCGCTGGGCGGCGTGTATGGCGTGCGCGCCTATCCGCAGGGCGAGGCTGCGGGCGACAAGGGCATGCTGGCGCGGGTGGAACTGCGCTATGCGCTGACGCCGGGCTGGCAATTGGCGGCGTTCGCCGACCACGGCCGGGTGCGCCTGAACCACAGGCCGTGGAGCGCGGGCGACAACAGCCGCGAACTTTCCGGCGCGGGGCTGGGCGTGAACTGGACACACGGCGGCTGGCAGGCGGCGCTGGGCGCGGCCTGGAAGCTCGGCAGCGAGGACGCACTGAGCGGCCCCGACCGCGAGCCGAGACTGTGGGCGCAACTGGTGCGTCGCTTCTAGGAAAGGTCTGAACAAGCCGTCATTTCGGCGAAAGCCGGAATCCAGCTCTCAAGCCGTCTTTCCGGCGAACGCCGGAATCCAGCTCTCAAGCCGTCATTTCGGCGAACGCCGGAATCCAGCTCTCAAGCCGTCATTTCGGCGAACGCCGGAATCCAGCTCTCAAGCCGTCTTTCCGGCAAAAGCCGGCCGCTTCTGACAAACGGATGTTTGTCCAATCCAGCTCTTTGGTAAGTCGTTGAAAAGCCGGATCCCGGCTTTCGCCGGGATGACATTTCGGGAGTGGTTCAGAGCTTCTCTGGGAACCTGCTCGCGACAGATCGCGAACAGGCTTGGGGGCAAAAGCCGTCGCGCCGGGCGATAATCCCGGCATGACCGACGACCGCATCATTGCCCCCGGCGTCACTCGCGAGGATGAGGCCGCCGAGGCCAGCATCCGCCCGAAGCTTTTGTCCGAATACCTCGGCCAGCAGCCGGTGCGCGAGCAGATGCAGATCTACATCGAGGCTGCCAAGCAGCGTGGCGAGGCGCTCGACCACGTCCTGATCTTCGGCCCGCCTGGCCTTGGCAAGACCACGCTGAGCCACGTCATCGCCAATGAACTCGGCGTCAGCTTGCGGGTCACCTCCGGCCCGGTGATCGAAAAGGCCGGCGACCTCGCTGCATTGCTGACCAACCTGCAACCGCACGATGTGCTGTTTGTCGATGAAATCCATCGCCTGTCGCCGGTGGTCGAGGAAATCCTCTACCCGGCGATGGAGGACTACCAGATCGACATCATGATCGGCGAAGGCCCGGCCGCACGTTCGATCAAGCTCGACCTGCCGCCGTTCACCCTGATCGGTGCGACCACCCGCGCCGGCCTGCTGACTGCGCCGCTGCGCGACCGCTTCGGCATCGTCCAGCGATTGGAGTTCTATTCGCCGGAGGAACTGACCCGCATCGTGCGCCGCTCCGCGCGCATCCTTGGCATCGAGTGCGATGCCGATGGCGCAGGCGAAATCGCCCGGCGTGCGCGCGGCACCCCGCGCATCGCCAACCGCCTGCTGCGCCGCGTGCGCGACTACGCGCAGGTGAAGGGCACGGGCGCGATCGACGCCGGCATCGCCCGCGCGGCGATGGACATGCTGAAGGTCGATCCGGAAGGCTTCGATGAACTCGACCGGCGCATGCTGGGTACGATCATCGATGCCTTCGACGGCGGCCCGGTCGGCGTGGAATCGCTGGCGGCGGCACTGAGCGAGGAACGCGGCACGCTGGAAGACGTGATCGAGCCGTACCTGATCCAGCAGGGTTTCCTCGTGCGCACCGCGCGCGGGCGCATGGCCACGCCGAAGGCGTATCGCCATCTTGGCTTCAAGCCGAAGGCCGCAACGCCCGGATTGTTCGAGGCCGGCGATGGCTGAGCCCTTCGTCTGGCCGGTGCGCATCTACTGGGAAGACACCGACGCCGGCGGCGTGGTCTATCACGCCCAGTACCTCGCCTTCATGGAACGCGCCCGCAGCGAATGGCTGCGCGGGCAGGGCCTGCATCAGGACCGCATGCGCCTGGAGGCCGACACCGTGTTCGTGGTGCGGGCCATGGACATCGACTTCCGCGCCCCGGCCCGGCTGGACGATCAGCTTGAAGTCAGCGTGCGCCTGCTGGAATGCCGGGGCGCAAGCCTGCTGCTGGCGCAACGGATTGAACGCAGCGGCGCATTGCTGGTCGAAGCGAAGGTGAAGATCGCCGCGCTGGCCGCGTCCACCTTTCGCCCGCGCCCGATCCCGACCGAATTGAAACGCCTGCTGGAGAACGCTTGATGTCGCCCACGATGCTGCTGCAATCCCTGCCCCAGGCCTTGCCGGAAGATGCACCGGTGGAAACCGTTGAACTGGCGAATGGCGCGTCGCAGGCTGCAGCTGCGCATGGCGATGGTGGCCTTAACATCCTGCAATTGATCCTGCACGCCAGCCTGCCGGTGCAACTGGTGATGGCGCTGCTGCTGCTGGCCTCGCTGGCCTCGTGGATCATCATCCTGCGCAAGAAGCGGGTGCTGGATCGCGCCGAAAAGGAAGCCGACCGCTTCGAGGAAACGTTCTGGTCTGGTACCGAACTGTCAAAACTTTACGCGGATGCTTCCTCGCGCAATCGTCAGATTGAAGGCTTGGAAGCGATCTTCGAAGGCGGCATGCGCGAGTTCAACCGCATCCGCCAGCGTCGCGGCGTGGATGCGCGCATGCAGCTGGAAGGCGCGCAGCGCGGCATGCGCGCCGCCGCATCGCGTGAGCTGGACGGGCTGGAACGCAACCTGGAGTTCCTTGCCAACGTCGGTTCGATCAGCCCCTACGTCGGCCTGTTCGGCACCGTCTGGGGCATCATGATTTCGTTCCAGGGCTTGGCAAACGTGAAGGAAGCCACCATCGCAACGGTCGCGCCCGGCATCTCCGAGGCGCTGGTCGCCACCGCGATGGGCCTGTTCGCCGCAATCCCGGCGGTGTGGGCCTACAACCGCTTCGCCACCCGCGCCGAGCGCATGGCGGTGCGCTACGAGACCTTCAGCGAAGAGTTCTCCTCGATCCTGCAACGCCAGACCCACGTGGACGACTGAGGAGGCGCGCATGGCGACCGCATCCCTGCGCCGGCACCGCAAGCGCAAGCTCAAGGCCGAGATCAACGTCGTTCCCTACATCGACGTGATGCTGGTGCTGCTCATCATCTTCATGGTCACCGCGCCGCTGCTGAACGTGGGCGTGGACGTTGACCTGCCCGATGCCAATGCCAAGACGCTGGAGCAGAAGAAGAAACAGCCGGTGGTGGTGCAGATTGGCAGTGACGGCGGGCTGGCGCTGATGCACGAAGGGCTGGATCGCCCGCAGGCGATGGACGAGGCGCAGCTGCTGGAGCAGGTGCGCGCCTTCGTGCAGGCCGACAAGGACCTGCCCGTGTACGTGGCCGGTGACAGCGCGGTGAACTACCAGCAGGTCTATCGCATGCTGGGCGAATTGCAGTCCAAGGCCGGCGTCAGCCGCGTTGGTCTGATGGGCGACCCGGCCAAGTGACGGAGTGCGGGTGAAGCAGACGCGCACCGATAACTGGATCACCGTCGTGCAGGCGCTGGGCCTGCACGTGCTGCTGTTCCTGTTGATGTTCGGTGGTTTGCAGTGGACGCGCAGCAATACCGCAGAGCCTTCGGCGGGCGACCCGATCGAGGCCGAACTGATCGACCCTTCCGCATTGAGCGGAGCGATGCAGCGCGCCCTGCGTCGCGAGCCGGAGCCATTGCCGCAGCCGGTGGAAGAACCGCAACCTCAGCCATTGCCGGAACCCGAGCCGGAGCCCGCACCGCAGTTGCCTGATGTGCTGCCGCCGCCCGTCCCTGATCCCGCGCCGGTGGAGCAGGAGAAGGTGCGTCGCGATGCGCCTTCGCCGGATGTCGCCAAGGTGCCGCGCGAACAGGACGAAAAGCGCAGGCAGCCCGATCAGGCCGAAATCAACGCACGCAAGGCGGAGCAGCAGCGGCAGGAAGAAGAACGCAAGCGCCAGCAGCAGATCGCCGAACTGCGCAAACAGCGCGAGCAGGCCGCGCGCGAACGCAGCATGGCCGAACAGCGCGAGCAGCAGTTGCGCGATGCGCGCAGCGGCAGCAGTACGTCGCCTGCGCAACCGCCGCCGGGCAATCGCGGCACGGATGAAAGCCTGAAGGCGCGCTATCGCGATGCCCTGCAGCAGGCGATCACCCGCCAGTGGGTGCGCCCGGAGTCGGTGCAGATCGGCCAGCGCTGCCGCATCCTGATTCGCCAGCTTCCCGGCGGCGACGTGCAGGACGTGACGGTCTCGCCCTCATGCCCGTTCGATGCGCTGGGCCGTGAATCGGTGGAGCGCGCGGTGCTGAAGGCGTCGCCGCTGCCGTATGCCGGATTCGAGCTGGTGTTCGCACGCGAACTCGACCTCAACTTCGTGGCCGAAGAGCGTTGACGCCGTTTTCATCCCGGCTGCACGGCCCGCTTCGTTAATGTTCATCCTCGCCGCGCCCGGATGGGCGACCCTGTTCAACTCCCGGACTGAATGCCTGTGACCATGTCCCGATCCCTTTCCCGGCTTGCGCCCCGTCTTGCCCTGCTGCTGTGCAGCCTGTCGCCGATGCTCGCTTTCGCCCAGTCCGGGCGGATGGAAATCGACATCGTCGGCGGCAATGCCGCCGCCCTGCCGATTGCGGTGGTGCCGTTCGCGGGCGATGCCGGCGGCACCGACATCGATGACATCATCCGTGCCAATCTGGCCCGCTCCGGCCAGTTCCGTCCGCTGGATGAAGCCGGCCTGCCGGAGCGCCCCACGCGCGGCAGCGAAGTGGCGTATCCGACCTGGCGCATGGCCAAGCAGGACTTCCTGCTGGTGGGCCGCAGCGTGCCGGACGGTGCCGGCTTTCGCGTGGAATACGAACTGTTCGATGTCGCAAAACAGGAGCGCATGCTCGGCTTCGCGGTGAGCGCGCCAGCCGGTTCGATGCGCGACGTGGCGCACCAGATCAGCGATGCGGTCTATCAGAAGATCCTCGGCGTGCCGGGCGCGTTCTGGACGCGGATCGCCTACGTGACCGCCACGGGGCTGGGCCGTGACAGCCGTTACACGTTGGTCGTGGCCGATTCCGACGGTTTCAATCCGCGCACCGTGGTCACTTCGGCGCAGCCGCTGATGTCGCCGGCATGGAGCCCGGACGGGCGCAAGTTGGCCTATGTGGATTTCAAGGACGGCAACTCGGCGGTCTATGTGCAGGACATCGCCAGCGCCGAGCGCCAGAAGGTTGCCAGCTTCCGTGGCATCAACGGCGCGCCGGCGTTCTCGCCGGATGGTGGCCGGCTGGCGCTGACCCTGTCCAAGGGCGGCAACCCGGACATCTATGTGCTGGATCTGGGCAGCAAGCATCTGACCCAGGTCACCAATCATTTCGGCATCGACACCGAACCCACCTGGAGCCATGACGGTGCCAGCCTGTACTTCACCTCGGATCGCGGCGGTCGCCCGCAGATCTACCAGGCGCCGGCCAGCGGCGGCAGCGCCACGCGGGTGAGCTTTGAAGGCAGCTACAACGCCAGTCCAGCGGTGTCGTTCGACGGCAAGAAGATTGCCACCGCGCAGGGTGCCGGCAATACCTACCGCATCGCGCTGATGGATCGCAGCCTTGGCAGCCCGCGCTGGAGCATGCTCTCGCCCGGTTCGCTGGATGAATCCCCCAGCTTTGCGCCCAACGGCGCGATGGTGGTCTATGCCGCGCGCGAGGGCCGGCGTGGGGTGATGTACACGGTCTCCGCCGATGGCCGCGTGCGCATGCGCCTGCCGCTGGAAGGCGGCGACGTGCGCGAGCCGGCATGGTCGCCATATCGCAAGCAGTGATCCTGCCGTTCATCGCGCAGCGCTAACGCAAAATCAATAAACTCCCCCATTCAGCCCAATGACCGACCACGAGGATTTCCGATGAACGCATCCGCTTCCCGCATCGCCCGCACCCTGATGCTCGCCGCGCTGGCCTCCGCCGTGGTGGCCGGTTGCACCAGGAATGTGAAGGAAACCCAGACCACCGATACCGGCAGCAGCACCAGCGGCACTACGACCCCGATCAATGATGGCCCGACTCGTCCGGGTGCCTACACCCCGGCGGATCTCGACACCGACGCCTGCCTGCGCAACCGCGTGGTCTATTTCGATCTGGATCAGGATGCGCTGAAGCCGGAGTTCCAGGCCGCAATGAGCTGCCACGCCAAGTACCTGCGTGACCGCCCGAGCGCGCGCCTGCGTCTGGAAGGCAATGCCGACGAGCGCGGCAGCCGCGATTACAACCTGGGCCTCGGTGAGCGCCGCGCCAATGCGGTGTCGTCCGCACTGCAGGCCAACGGCGGCGGCGCCAGCCAGCTGAGCGTCATCAGCTATGGCGAGGAACGCCCGGTCTGCAACGAGTCCGGCGACGGTTGCTGGTCGCAGAACCGTCGCGTCGAACTGGTCTACAGCGCCAAGTGATGCGCGGCAGGCTGTCGTTCGCATTGCTGGCGGCGATGCTGTGTGCATCGCCGCTGGCGCTGGCCCAGCGCGCCAGTCTGGCCGACCGCGTGACCGCGCTGGAAGCGCGCGCGGCGGGTGACCAGAACGGTGCCGAACTGGTCAACCAGATCGGCCAGTTGCGCGCCGAGGTGCAGGAACTGCGCGGCCAGATCGAGGAATTGCAGCAGGAACTGGAACAGGCCAGGCAGAGCCAGCGTGCGCAATACCTCGACCTGAGCGGGCGTCTGGATCGGCTGGAAGGTGGCGGCGTTTCGACATCAGCCGCCCCCGCGCCGGTCGCCAGTCCGATGGCCCCGGCTGTGCCGCCGGTGTCGCTGCCGCCCGCATCGGGCGATGAGCGCAGCAGCTACAACCACGCCTTCGATGCCTTGAAGGGCGGCGACTATGTGGAATCGGCGCGCCGCTTCCGCGACTTCCTCGCCGCCTATCCGGGTGGCCAGTACGCCGCCAATGCGCTGTACTGGCTGGGCGAGAGCTATTACGTCACCCAGAACTACGCGCTGGCCGGTGAGCAGTTCCAGGCGGTGCTGGATCGCTATCCCACCCACGACAAGGCCCCCGGCGCACTGCTCAAGCTGGGCCTGTCGCAGTACGGGCTGAAGCAGTACGAGCGCGCCGACGCCACCCTGCGCGAGGTGGTGCAGCGTTATCCCGGCACCGACGTGGCACGCAGCGCAAGCGACCGCCTGCGTTCGATGGAACTGACCGGCGCCCGTTAAACTGTGCGCATGAACGCCGTCGCCGATGCGGCTGCCGCATCGGCGGTGGTCACCAGCCAGCCAGAGCGCCTCAAGCTCACCGAAATCTTCCTGTCCCTGCAGGGCGAAGCCCGCGATGCCGGCTGGCCGACGGTATTCGTGCGCCTGACCGGCTGCCCGCTGCGCTGCACGTATTGCGATACCGCCTACGCCTTCCACGGTGGCGCGTGGTGGAACATCGACGACATCCTCATCGAAGTGGCCTCGCACGGCGCCCGTCACGTCTGTGTCACCGGGGGAGAGCCGCTGGCGCAGAAGCGCTGCCTGACGCTGTTGTCGAAGCTCTGCGACGCCGGCTACTGCGTGTCGCTGGAAACCTCCGGGGCCATCGACATTGCCGGCGTCGATGCGCGGGTGTCGCGCGTGCTGGACATCAAGACACCCGGCTCCGGCGAGGTCGAACGCAACCTGTGGAGCAACCTGCCGCTGCTGACGCCGCGCGATCAGGTGAAGTTCGTGATCTGTTCGCGCGCCGATTTCGATTGGGCCAAGGGCATCGTTGGCGAACATCGCCTGCACGAAACCTGCGACGTGCTGTTTTCGCCCAGCGCGAATGAAGTGCCGGCGCGTGAGCTTGCCGACTGGATCGTGGCGGACAAGCTGCCGGTGCGGTTCCAGATGCAATTGCACAAGCTCCTGTGGGGCGAGGAACAAGGCCGATGAACCAGCAACACAAACCCGCCGTCGTGCTCGTTTCCGGCGGCATGGATTCCGCCGTCGTCCTCGCCATTGCCCGCGAACAGGGCTTCGCCCCGCATGCGCTGAGCGTGCGCTACGGCCAGCGCCACACCTCGGAACTGGATGCCGCCGCCCGCGTTGCGCAGGCGCTGGGCGCGGTCGTACACAAGACCGTACACGTCGATCTGCGCAGCATCGGTGGCTCCGCGCTGACCGATGACATCGACGTGCCGACGGATACCGACGGCCACGAAATCGGCGTCGGCATCCCGTCCACCTACGTACCCGCGCGCAACACCATCATGCTGTCGGTGGCGCTGGGCTGGGCCGAGGTGCTGGGCGCGACCGACCTGTTCTGCGGCGTCAACGCGGTGGACTATTCCGGCTATCCGGACTGCCGCCCGGAGTTCATCGCCAGCTTCGAGCAACTTGCCAATCTCGCCACCAAGGCGGGTGTGGAAGGCAGCCGCTTCCGCGTGCATGCGCCGCTGATGCGCATGTCCAAGGCCGACATCGCCCGCGAGGGCCTGCGCCTTGGCGTGGACTTCGCGCAGACCGTGAGCTGCTATCAGGCCGATGCCGACGGTCTTGCCTGTGGCCATTGCGATGCCTGCCGCCTGCGCGCGCAGGGGTTTACCGAAGCCGGCATCACCGATCCCACGCGCTACGTCTGCGGGGCCATCGGTTAGAATGCACGCCCGCGCATGCAGCGCGGCACGCGATGGGTCGTTAGCTCAGTGGTAGAGCTGCGGACTTTTAATCCGTAGGTCGATGGTTCGAATCCATCACGACCCACCATTGAATCAATGACTTACGCCATCCTCCGGGTGGCGTTTTTCATTTGTGCGTAGCTAAATCGTAGCCGGGGAGTGGAGCCGACACCTGCACCTGTTCCGCGTAGCGTTTCAGGTCAGCACTGGTGGAGTTGCTGAACCCTTGAACATGTTGAGACTTGAAGGTATGACACTAAGTGATACAGTGCATGGCATGCGGCGTATCTTCCGAACCCGGCAGTTCACCCGAAAGATGCGCAAGGTCGGCCTGTCGGATGCTGCCCTGCTGGATGCAGTGGACGAGATGGCACAAGGCCTGATCGATGCGGACCTAGGTGGTGGTTTGGTGAAGAAGCGCGTCGCGTTGCCGGGACGGGGCAAGAGCGGCAGTACCCGGACCATCGTCGCCACCAACAAGGGGAACCGCTGGTTTTTCCTCTATGGCTTCGAGAAAAACGAGAAGGTCAACATCAGCAACGACGAACTGGAAGCCTTGAAAACCTACGCGACCGATTTGCTGAAACGAACAACAACGCAACTGGACGATGCCGTCGCGGACGGCGCTTTGCAGGAGATTACCCATGACCGCCAAGACCAAGCCTAAGAGTCGCATCATGGAAGCGGTGCATGAGGGTGCGAGCGATCTGTACCGCCTCGGCTTCATCGATAAGCGCCGCATGCAGGAGTTCGATGCGCTGTGCCTGGAGCCGGTGCCGGCGTACACCAGCGCCCAGATTCGCAAGCTGCGGGCTTCGCTCAACATCAGTCAGCCCGTTCTGGCCGCGGTGCTGAACACCAGTGTTTCCACGGTTCGCCAGTGGGAGCAGGGCGAGAAGAAGCCCAGTGGCCCCTCGTTGAAGCTGCTCAACCTGATTGACCGCAAGGGCATCGAGGCGGTGCTGTAAGGGTTTCATTTACGAACCATCCCGCGATCAGCGGCCTCGCCGTGGACTCAACCCGCGCGCCTCGCCATCCCCTATGATTCGCCTGCGGCCATGGGGATGGCCACTTTCCGGAGATCGGCGATGAAACGACTGGCGATGGCGGCGATGGCCGCATGCCTGCTGCTTGTATGCAACCTGACGTGGGCGCAGGCCAAGAACATCGGCGAATTGCCGTGGGTGGCGGGGCCGGCCACCGGCCAGATCGGGGGCAATGCCACGATCAAGGTGCCGGAGGGCTATGCCTTCCTCGGCCCGGATGGCGCGCGTGAGTTCAACCGGCTGACCGAAAACCCGGACACCGGCATCGACGAATACGTGCTTGCGAAGGATGACCTGTCCTGGATTGCGTTCTTTTCGTTCGATCCCGTGGGTTACGTGAAGGACGATGAGAAGCTGGATGCCGATGATCTGCTGCAGTCGGTGACCGAAGGCACCGAGGCTTCCAACGAGGAGCGCAAGCGCAATGGCTGGGACTCCGTGCATGTGACCGGCTGGGCGTTCAAGCCGCAGTACGACAGCGGGATCAAGTCGCTGGAATGGGCGTTCCGCCTGAAGGGCGAACAATCCGAGGGCGAGAGCATCAACTACAACACGCGCCTGCTCGGGCGTCGTGGCGTGATGCAGGTGCTGTTGCTGACCGACCAGGAGCATCTGCAGGCTTCGGTCGCGGATTTCAAATCGAAGCTGCCCGGCTTCTCCTTCAACTCGGGCGAGAGCTATGCCGACTTCCGTGACGGCGACCATGTGGCCGAATACGGTCTGGCGGCACTGGTGACTGGCGGCGCGGCGGCGGTGGCGGCGAAGAAGGGCGTGTTCGCGGCCATCGGCATCTTCCTGCTGAAGATGTGGAAGCTGCTGGTGGTGGCGGTGGTGGGCGGGTTTGCCGCCATCCGCAAGCTGTTTGGCGGCAAGGACAAGGACGCGCAGCCCTGAACCTGCCGACCGCCGAGGCGCTGCTGCTGCCGGGCATCGCGGCGTTCTATCTGTACGACAGCATGCTGCTGTTGTACGCAGACGAGCTGGTGTTCACCAAGCCCGCGCGTCGCTGGTTGGCGGCGCTGGGCGATGGCGCGACCTTCGGTGGCCGTTATCTTGCGTTTCCGGCGCTGCTGTCGCCGGGTTCGCCTGTCTTCCGCGCGGCGTGGAATGCGCCCGCCGATGCCGGCGCGCCTGCGCTGGAAGCGGTGCTGCGCGTCGTGCGCCCGCTGCGCTGGCATGCATGGCTGCTTGCGCTGGCCTTGTTCGTGCTGGTGCCGGCGGCGCTGGCGCTGCATGCGTCATCGGCATGCTTGCTGGGCCTGTTGGCACTGATCTACCTGCCCACCATGCTGGCGGTGCTTTACCTCGTGCGCAGGCGCGGGCCGCTTGGCTTGTCGCGCAAGGAACTGGCCTCGATCGCCTTCGATGCCATCGCCTGTCCGCCGTTCGCGCTCAATCTGGTCAGGCGGGTGACGTTGCGCTGTGGCTTGCCACAGGCCGCACCGGCGTTTGCCGATGCGGTGCTGGATGCGCCCGCACGCGCGCGTTTGCAGCAGGCACTGGAGACGCGCTGGGCATTGCTGGACAGAGGCCGTGAACCGGAGGATGCGGCATGACCTTCATCGAAGGCGCTTCCATCGTGGCCGGGCTGGGCATCGGTTACTGGCTGGTGTCGGTGTTCACCCGCGATCCCGATCAACATGATCTGGATCCCTCTGTCGATGCGGAGAAGCCAACGCCCGGGTTCGATGCGTCTGCACCCTGGTACGAAGTTCTGGGTGTGTCGGAATGGGCGTCGGAAGAAGAAGTCACCGCCGCATGGCAGGCCAAGCAGGCGCAGTACCACCCGGACAAGGTGGCGGCGATGGGGCCGGAGTTTCGCGAACTGGCCGAGCGCAAGCTGGCCGCGATCGAACAGGCCTATCAGGACGCGATGCGCCAGCGCTGACGCGCCTTGATTATTCGTTGGCGGCGGAAAGCTCCGCACCGCGCATGCGTGCGGCATGGATGGCGCGGTTGACCAGTGCGCGCAGGCCACCGGCTTCGAAGGTTTCGATGGCGGCCTGGGTGGTGCCATTGGGCGAGGTCACCCGCCGGCGCAGCTCGGATGGCTCCACATCGGATTCGGTCAGCATGCGCGCCGCGCCCAGCACGGTTTGCAGCGCCAGCGTGCGCGCGGCTTCAGGCGGCAGGCCTTCTTCGATGCCGGCATCGGTCATCGCTTCGGCCAGCAGGAACACATAGGCTGGGCCGCTGCCGGAAACGGCGGTGACGGTGTCCATCTGTGCTTCGTCCTCGATCCACACGGTCTTGCCGGCGGCGGACAGCAAGGTTTCGGCCAAGTCGCGGCCGCTGGCATCGACCCGCGCGCTGGCGTGCAGGCCGGTGACGCCTGCACCGAGCAGGGCGGGGGTGTTCGGCATCGTTCGCACCACTGCGATGCCGCCGCCCAGCCAGCGTTCCAGTTGCGCGCTGGTGATGCCGGCAGCAATGGAAACGATCAGCGGCTTGCTGGCCTGCGCCTGCACGGCCAGTGCTTCGCACACCGCGCGCAGCACCTGCGGCTTGGTCGCCAGCACCCAGGTGGAAGCGCCTTCGATGGCCTGCGCGGCCTGCTCGAACACGGCCACGCCGAAATCCGCGTGCAGTGCTTCGCGCGCTGCGGCATTGGGATCGGCAACGTGGATGGAAGCGGGATTGCGGCCCTGCGCCACCAGCCCGCCGATCAGGCTGCGCGCCATGTTGCCGCCGCCGATGAAGGCGATGGAGTTGTTCGTGGTTGTCATGGGCGGGAGTTTAGCTGTCATCCCGGCGAAAGCCGGGATCCAGCCTTTGAAGTTTTTGTGGAAGAGCCATGAAACCGGATCCCGGCTTTCGCCGGGATGACGGTTTCTGTATTTCAGGTTTTCAGGCCTTTGGATGGGCGCGCACCGGCGTGCTTTTTATCCTTTTCGGCGCGAGCGCCGAAAAGCGCACTGCCGATGCGCACCATGGTCGCACCTTCCTCGATGGCGGGCAGGAAGTCCTCGCTCATGCCCATCGAAAGCGTGTCGATATCGGGATGGCGCTGTTTCAGTGCATCGAACAGGCGCGCCATCGCCCGGAATGCTTCGCGGCGGCGGGTCATGTCGGGGTCGGGGGATGGAATCGCCATCAGCCCGCGCAGGCGCAGGTGCGGCTCGGCGGCGATGGCATCGGCCAGCGCCTCCACGTCGCCCGGCGCGCAGCCGTGCTTGCTGGCTTCATCGTCGATATTCACCTGAATCAGCACGTTCAGCGGTGGCAGGTCAGCCGGGCGATGGCGGGCCAGCGCGGTGACCAGCTTGGGCCGATCCACTGATTGCACCCAGTCGAAGGCGCGCGCGGCGGCGTCGGCCTTGTTGGATTGCAGGTGGCCGATCAGGTGCCATTCCAGCCCCAGCCCGCGCAGGGCTTCGATCTTGGGTAGCGCCTCCTGCACGTAGTTCTCGCCGAAGGCTTGCTGGCCGGCAGCGGCCATCGCGGCGATTTCGGTGGCGCTGCGGGTCTTGGACACCGCCAGCAGCCGGGCCGCTGGCCTGCCAGTGGCGTGGCCCACGTTGTGGATGGAGTGCAGGGCGGCGTCCAGTGCGGCCCGGACGGGCGGGGGCGGCGAATCGGGGTGTTGGGGCACGGCGGTTGAGCGCTGGGCGATGGACGCTCATACTGCCTGCGGGGAGTGGCTGCTGCCAATCGGCGGGTCGCCACGCACACACAACTCATGGCGCGGGGAAGCACGAATGGATATCGCCGAACTTCTGGCATTTTCGGTCAAGAACAAGGCATCGGACTTGCACCTGTCCGCAGGGCTGCCGCCGATGATCCGCGTCGATGGCGACGTGCGCCGGATCAACATCCCGGCGCTGGAACACAAGCAGGTGCATTCGCTGATCTACGACATCATGTCGGACAAGCAGCGCCGCGATTACGAAGAGTTCCTGGAAACCGACTTCTCGTTCGAAATCCCCGGCCTTGCCCGCTTCCGTGTCAACGCCTTCAACCAGAACCGTGGCGCGGGCGCGGTGTTCCGTACCATTCCCTCGGAAGTGCTGACGCTGGAAGACCTCGGTTGCCCGCGCACCTTCAAGGAGCTGATCGAGCAGCCGCAGGGCCTGATCCTGGTCACCGGGCCGACCGGCTCCGGTAAATCGACCACGCTGGCGGCGATGATCGATCACATCAACAAGAACGAATACGGCCACATCCTCACCATCGAGGACCCGATCGAGTTCGTACACACCTCGCAGAAGTGCCTCATCAACCAGCGCGAAGTGCATCGCGACACCCACGGCTTCAACGAGGCGCTGCGCTCGGCCCTGCGCGAAGACCCGGACATCGTGCTGGTGGGCGAATTGCGCGACCTGGAAACCATCCGCCTGGCGCTGACCGCCGCGGAAACCGGCCATCTGGTGTTCGGCACCCTGCACACCAGCTCGGCGGCAAAGACCATCGACCGCATCATCGACGTGTTCCCCGCCGGCGAAAAGCCGATGGTGCGTTCGATGCTGTCCGAATCGCTGCGTGCGGTGATTTCGCAGGCGCTGCTGAAGAAGGTCGGCGGCGGGCGTACCGCCGCGTGGGAAATCATGGTCGGCACCCCGGCCATCCGCAACCTGATCCGCGAGGACAAGGTGGCGCAGATGTACTCGGCCATC
>NZ_JASGED010000045.1:0-20509 GCF_047606765.1 Thermomonas sp.
GTCATGGCGGCGGCTCCTGTCTGAGTGCAGGCAGGTTGCAAGGTGCCCATCTCACGAGCTGCGACGCATGGCTTAACCATGCAGACACCGCCACGGATCGCCTGCTGGATCGCCATGCACCTTGCGGATGATGATTGCGGAATGCTATAGGTTCCATCGATATCCACTTTCCTTGCGTGAAATGCATGTTGCCCAAGATGATCGGTTGTGGGCTGGTTGCGTTGTTGGCGGTGGCGACAGGTGGGCTTCATTCCCAAAGCAAGGCAGTCACCAACAATGACATCGTGGAGATGGCCAAACTCGGGCTTGGTGATGCTGTCATCGTAAGCAAGATCAAGTCTTCTTCAGTGGATTTCGATACGGAAGCCCATGCGTTGGCACGCCTCAAGCAAGCAGGTGTTTCGGATGTTGTGCTGACCGCCATGATTGAAGCAGATGGTCAGTCCGACGCCGTTGAAGCTCATGCTGCCGATGCGCAAACTTTCATGACCATGATTCGTGGTGACAAAAACATACCGCTGACGGCAACTCCGGTTCAGTTCGAGTCCTCCAGCCGCAAGGACTGGATTCCAATGGGCAACTTCAAAGCGGAATACTTCATTTTCTTGAGTGGTCGCCATGCCGATACAAAAACGGCGGATACAAGGCCCGTGTTCATGTCGAAATTGCCGCCATCCTGAGTCAGGTTGGTGTGGCTGGGGCAGCACAAGCGCAGGGATGATCGTTTCGTGGTGTTTTCTGGCAGTCGCAGCGACCGCGAAATCCCCTTGGAATCGCAGCAAAGAGGCAGCGCATTTGAGCTTCGCCCCTCCCGTGATTTGGAGGCTGGCGAGTACGCCTTCCTCGTGATGGCTGAGTTGCCTAGCGAAGGCATGAGCGGGCTAATGCGCATCGCAAGCAGCATGGCACCGATGGTTAGCGACTCATATGACTTCGACGTGACACCGTAATAGATCAAATTTCATCTGAACTCCCTATAGGGGATCCGAGCAACGCCACCTGGCGGCGCAGGGGGATGCGGACGCTATCGATTTCTGAACTGCCTGTGCGGCAGCGAACTGAAGGCCGGCAGCATGATGGCGCAGCAGGCATTTCTGAGCTGCCTGTGCGGCAGCGAACCTGTGCCGTCGCCCAATCCGCCGTCGGGCGGTTTTCTGAGCTGCCTGTGCGGCAGCGAACACTCTTGCCAAATACGTGCCGCTGCACGTGCTTTTCTGAGCTGCCTGTGCGGCAGCGAACGTGGCGGACTGCACCACTTCGCCATGCGCCGTTTTCTGAGCTGCCTGTGCGGCAGCGAACGTGATGCGCGAAAACGAGTTCGTCACCGATCTTTTCTGAGCTGCCTGTGCGGCAGCGAACCGTGGCACATGCTCACAACGACTTACCGAGAGTTTCTGAGCTGCCTGTGCGGCAGCGAACTGTGCATCACCACTTCCCCGTCATTGCCAGACTTTCTGAGCTGCCTGTGCGGCAGCGAACAAACGCTGGTGCTGGTGAACGTCGATCTGTTCTTTCTGAGCTGCCTGTGCGGCAGCGAACGCGCTGTGCATCCGTCCATGCGTTGAACTCGTTTTCTGAGCTGCCTGTGCGGCAGCGAACTGGCTGGAATCGCTGGGCGAGTCCGCGAGCAATTTCTGAGCTGCCTGTGCGGCAGCGAACGTATCGCCGGACGGAGGTAGCCGATGAGTAACTTTCTGAGCTGCCTGTGCGGCAGCGAACAAAGGAAGCGGCCCGCCACGAGTTCAACGCATTTTCTGAGCTGCCTGTGCGGCAGCGAACTTGCTCGCGCGTGCTGCGATCCGGTGTGCCCTTTTCTGAGCTGCCTGTGCGGCAGCGAACATGCCCAGGTTCCAGCGTTTGATAGCGGCGACTTTCTGAGCTGCCTGTGCGGCAGCGAACGCCGTCATCCGTGAAACCCGCGTTTCCCTGGTTTTCTGAGCTGCCTGTGCGGCAGCGAACCGATCTTTTCGATGTTCACCAAGAATGCGAAGTTTCTGAGCTGCCTGTGCGGCAGCGAACGACAGGGGTGCGGAACTGCTCATTCGCGCGATTTTCTGAGCTGCCTGTGCGGCAGCGAACGATGTTCTGCGTCACCGTGGTCAAGCTGCGAATTTCTGAGCTGCCTGTGCGGCAGCGAACCTGCTCATTCGCGCGATGGGCGGCAAATACCTTTTCTGAGCTGCCTGTGCGGCAGCGAACTGGAGCAACTGAGGAGCCGGCGCGATGGCTGATTTCTGAGCTGCCTGTGCGGCAGCGAACGACGAG
The DNA here is from genome assembly GCF_047606765.1 of Thermomonas sp. Classification (GTDB taxonomy): domain Bacteria; phylum Pseudomonadota; class Gammaproteobacteria; order Xanthomonadales; family Xanthomonadaceae; genus Thermomonas. The sequence goes on from NZ_JASGED010000045.1 coordinate 2,266, forward strand.
CATGGCAAGCGGAACGTGTTGACCACTTTCTGAGCTGCCTGTGCGGCAGCGAACGAGTGGTATCTGCGCGGAGCGCTGGCCGGATCTTTCTGAGCTGCCTGTGCGGCAGCGAACGCTGCGACGGTTGAGGCGGCACGCCAGCAGCATTTCTGAGCTGCCTGTGCGGCAGCGAACCCGGCTCCAGCTTCTCGATCACACCGAGCACGTTTCTGAGCTGCCTGTGCGGCAGCGAACATCTCTGCGCGTGAATGGAAGGCGCGACTGTATTTCTGAGCTGCCTGTGCGGCAGCGAACGTCAATTCCAGCTACGGCATCGTGAAGCTGACTTTCTGAGCTGCCTGTGCGGCAGCGAACTTCGCGCTGGCGCGAAAGATCGGCGGCGAGAATTTCTGAGCTGCCTGTGCGGCAGCGAACGCAGTGTTGGCGTGGATCGGCTGGCATCGGCTTTTCTGAGCTGCCTGTGCGGCAGCGAACCCGACCAACTCCTGCTGCTTTGCAATCGGGTATTTCTGAGCTGCCTGTGCGGCAGCGAACTCGCGAAGGTCACCGCGTCGGAGTCCACTATCTTTCTGAGCTGCCTGTGCGGCAGCGAACTTGCGGGTCATGTTCTGCGACACCTTCGCGATTTTCTGAGCTGCCTGTGCGGCAGCGAACGACAAGGTGCGCACCTCCAGCGTAGTTTTTCATTTCTGAGCTGCCTGTGCGGCAGCGAACGTCCGGCCAGTGCATGAGGCGGGCCGGGCATGTTTCTGAGCTGCCTGTGCGGCAGCGAACAGTCCTTGTCCACGCCGAATGCCACCGCAGACTTTCTGAGCTGCCTGTGCGGCAGCGAACTAGACGCACATGGCGTCTAGCCATTGACGATGCTAACAAAATCGCCAAATAAAAGCATGCCTCCGAATTTCCGGAGGCATCCGCAAATCATTGATTTTCAAGGAGCGCTTGGAACCCAGGAAATTTTGGGTCAGAACCAGGGAATCGTGGCAACTCCACTCAGGCCATGGCTATTGAAAGAACCAGCGGCTGGTGCCTGCATGAGAGGGCCAAGGGCGATGAACAAGCAGAACGGTTGGCCGGTACTACGGCTATGCAGGCGTACGTAGGGCAGATTGGGTCGCCTCTCCACAGCGCCTGGAATGGCTTCGATGGCCTGCTGTTCGGTCTCGCCCTTGCGCCGCATGCGCCTGCGGCGCAGGCGGTCGGCGTTTGTCTTGAACTGGCGGCGCTGCACTGTTCGATGCAGCGCTGCTGACGGCACGGGAGAAATTTCCGCCAAGCGGACATGATCACGCATTCCCTTGAGCCAATCCGTTTGCATGAATTGCCGCAGCACGCCGTCGCTGCCATGCAGGCGCAGCACATTGCCCATTGCCCGGGGACTGATGCTGTAGCCCGGAAAGCTGATGCCGATGCTGTCCAGCCGCTGCTGCACCAAGGCCAGGTGCAGGCGGTCATACAGTGCGCCCAATAGCTGCGACGCACTGGATTCCGGATCGGGAACGACGCGCAAGTCGATGTAGTGGGTGGTCATGGCATCAGCCCGCCTCGCCAAACACGCCGCCGCGGATCAGGGTGGCAATGACGAAGTGCTGCTGTTCCAGCTCCGGCACCTTGTCCTTGATGATCCAGTTGTCCAGGAGGTTGTAGAAATCCGTCTTGGCCTTGGGCTGGCGGTAAGCCTTGCCCTGCGTAGTAACCGAACCATAGGGTTCGACGGCGATGGGGCCGTTGTCCGCCGCTTCCGGATACCAGGTGTCGATGGTGCGCAGCGCATTGCCGATTTTCTGCGAATGAATCGCCGCAATGCCACCGACATCGTAAAGCGTCTTGCTTTTCTTGCTGCTGCCTTTGTCCAGAATGAGTTCTTGCGACGGAAATACTTCCTGCCCTGCACCGATACGGACATAGGCGGTCACCTGTAGAAGCACATGCGCGCTTCCCGCAAGTCCAGAGGCGATTGCATCTGCGAGTTCTGCCAGCGACTTGGCCTCCCCGGCAGAAACCGTGAGGTCATGCATGGAGTGCGTCAACGCATCGAACGTCCACTGCGATGCAGGCTTTCCATCCCTGAGGTGCGCCACGGTCACTTCCACTTGCTCGGCACCGATACGGTTGCGCCACAGGAAGCGGCCATTGGCAAGATTGGCGGCGTAGCGACGCGCCAATTCGCCAAAGCCGTTCTGCTGCACGTAGCTGTCAACCGTTGCGATCAGCTTCCGCCGATAGGCGGCGTCGTTGCAGGCAGAAGGCCGGCCTGTGCCACCAAGTACCCGCAAGGTGAACTGCACCTTCAACGTGTCTGCATCAGCAGGAAGTGCTGCAACATCGACCGTTTGCAGGTTCGGGTTCTGGATGGCGGCATCGAGCTTGGCCGGATCCTGCCCGGCGGTCTTGAGGCGGTTGGAGATGGTGCCGCGCACGGACTTCTCGCGGATGGTCACCGGTTGCCAGTTCTCCGCGTTGCCGCGATTGGCCCAGTCGCCAGCGGAAAACAGTGCATCCGAGGGATCGAGCTTGCGCTCGAAGGCGAGGACGGAAGCGGTCTTGAGGGTGTCGTTGGTCATGATGAGGTTTCCTTGTCGTCAGGGAATGAGGTGATCCAGCCCGTTGTCTTTGTCAGCTGGGCGATAGTCGTTGCGGCAGCGGTATAGCCCGTCATCGGGTTTGCTATCGGCATACCAGAGCAGTTGTTGTGGCGAACGCAGGCGATGCGGGCCGATCCATTCACCAACCGAATAGAGGCTTTCGACGAACCGGAATGGCGTTTCGGCATCGCGCGCGTTGGTAACGCTTCCTGCCGGATGCACAGGGCCAAGCGCGCCGTAGCCAACCGGAATCGGCACGATCCAGCCGCTGCCTTTCCTGCGGTCGCCTTGCCATGCGCCCTTGCCGTTATTGGCTTCTTCGTCGTAATGCCAATTGACACGCGACAGCGACAACCATGCGTCCAATCGGGAGGCGTCCGGATGAGCGGTTTGCAGTTCAGCAAGACGCCGATCAATCAGGTCGTCACGCGCCACCAATGCGGAACCAGGCAACAAGCGCACGCAGACTTCACGAAATGCCTTGCGCTGGGCCTCGTCATCGCCGGTGAAGTGTGCGACCCACGGCTGGTTGCGGCGCTGCCAGGGGTGATCCGGCATTGCGACGCTTCCGCCTGCCACGCGCATACCGGACAGCAATTGAGCAATGGCTTCCATGTCGTTTGCCTGCGCTTGCGCATCCCAATGTTCGGCATGCACGGCGAAGACCATACTCAGGTCGAGATGGATGCGTCCTTCCTCAACGATGGCCGCGGTGCTGCCGTCCTTGCCCACAGGATTGCGCGTCAGGCGAAATGCCTTGACGAAGCCACCTTCTGTCACCAGTTCCTGATACCTGTGGCTGACTGCTGCCACCGCATTGAACTCAAGCGCGATGCCGGCCTGCCGTGCCTTGCGCTCCAAGGCCCACATCAGGCCAAGGAATGCAGTCATGGATGGGAAGCCGTGAGTCAGCGGGCTCGATATCGCATTGGCATTCTGCACACGCAAATGCGGGAATAGCAGCAAGTGAGTAAAGCGCGGAAAGTTACTCATGCCACACCCCGCTGCACGCGCCGTTGCATCGGCACCGGCCATGCCACATCGAAGATCGCCTGGCGCGCCCAATGGTTACGCTCCGGAAGCGCCACGTTCACCAAACCCGCATCACGCAGGCGCGCATTGAGCCAATTGCCGAAGCGCTCTGCTACTTCGTCTGGCCAATCGCCCCATTCGCAGGCAGCGTTGAAAGCCTCGTCGTCCTGCTGCCACTCGGGATGATCCGGATCACTGCGCGGGTCAAGCTCGGCACGATCAGGGTCAAGCCAAAGCTGCTCGCAAAGTGGCAGACGGCACTGAGCGTCGCGCGTCCATCCTGCTTCATATCGGCCCCGCACGGCGACTCCGAACATCGCCATTTCCTGACCGATGGCCTGCTCGATGGTTGCGCGATGCTCACGGGTTTCCATCGTCGGAGCAGGGTCGCTTTTCAGGAAATCGATCAGCGTCCGCACCAATTCCCGCATGCCACCGAACCAGATCAACTCATCGAATGCGGATTCCAGCTTGAGCATGTTTGTCGCCCGCTGCTCCCATGCCGGTGGCGGCAGTGAAGGCAGCAGGTAGTTCACACCGCCACGTTCGCTGTTCAACTGCGAAATGTTTTGTGGCTTGGTACCGCCAAGCTTCCGAGCGACCAGATTGCGGTAGTCGCGATAGATGGCTTGGGATGGCTTTCCTTCGCGAAACGCTTGACGGGCTTCCTTGTTGGCTTCGCCAAAGCGCGCTTCCTGGATGTCGGCATGCACTGCGTGCGCGAGCGTGCTGGAGAACATTGGTTGCAGCAGGTGGTATTGCGTATCGTCCTGCGGTTCTTCGCCGACCAGCCAATAGACCTGCTTGGCCATCGGATGCGTTGCGGGGCGCTCTTCCTGCCGCACCAGCGATGCGAATGCACCCATCCATTCGCGTGCCACTTCGGCATTCGGCGTCAGCGCCGCACACAGGTCGGCATCTTCTGTCTGCATCCAGTCCAGCAAGCGTTTCCCGTCCACTTCAAGTTTGAGGAACTTGAAGACATCCAGCGCCGCCGCATTGCCCACCACGTCCTCGGCATAGTCATCACCCAGCAGATGGCTGCCGATTTCAGCGTGTTGCGGCAACTGTGCCGGAGCGACATGCAGGCTACTGCCGCGCGCGTCCGGATGGGTGGCCTTGAGTACATGCGTCACGGCCTGTATCTGCCCGACCCGGCGGGCAGCATCGGCCAGCCACGTTGCGTACTCGTATTTCGATGCCGTTGCGGCATCGTCCTCCTTGCCTTTCAGCTTGGCGTCGCGCCGGGCTTCAATGAAGGCAGTGATGGTGGTTTGAAAGCGCTTTCCCCTGTCAGTCAGTTCTGTCATTCCATTCCCCTCCAATTTCTCGTTGTTCAGTTTTACCCATGCCTCGTCTCACAGGCTGATACGCCAAGACATGACAACGTTGCAAGCAATGATTACAATGCAATCATTGCAGTCACTGCTGGAATCCCCCATGGCAACCATGACCATCCGCAACCTGGACGAGGACGTGAAGGCACGCCTGCGCGTACGTGCGGCGCAGCATGGGCGCTCGATGGAAGAGGAGGCCCGCAGCATCCTGCGCACAGCACTGTCCGAAAAGCCCAAGGCCGCCACTGCCGCATCATGGGTCGCCGACATACGGGCGCTGGTAGAACCGTTCGGCGGTATCGAACTGGAACTGCCGCCACGTGAGCCAGCGCGCGAACCCCCGGATTTCAGCGGTAGCGAGTTCGGCGAGTGATCGTCCTCGATACCAATGTCATCTCCGAGGTGTTCAAGCCCTCGCCCAATCCCGACGTCATGGCGTGGCTGCATCAACAACCGGACAACCAGACGTTCACGACCGCAATCACGCGCGGTGAGCTGCTGCTTGGCCTGAACATCATGGCGCAGGGGCGACGCAGGGAAACGTTGCTATCCGGTTTGCAACGTATCTTCGAACTGCGCTTCGTTGGTCGGGTGCTGCCATATGACGAGGCAGCCGCCGATGCCTATGCCCTGATTCTGGCCGAACGCCGCCGCATGGGGCGCCCAACCGATCAATCCGACGCCATGATTGCCGGCATCGTACGTGCACGTGGGGCAACGCTGGCAACCCGCAACGTGCGGGATTTCGAAGGCTGCGGTATCGCCTTGATTGATCCTTGGCATTGAGATGCCTCAACGCTGCCGGGTGAATCCCAGCCATGGATGCCAGCGCCAGCCTTGATCGCTGCGCGGCACTTCCAGTGCGGAGAAGGTGCGGGCCACGTCGGCCAACGGTTTGTCCAGTGACTCGGCTTGTTCGACCAGTAAGACCATCAGGTCGAAGTCACCCCATGGGGCGATGCCCGGCGCACTACCCGGCTCGATGCGATGCAACAGTTCGCGCGCTGCCACATAAAGCGTGCTTCCGCGTCGCGCCGGATCGTCTTCGACGCGATGTTCCACCAACGTTTCTTCATCATCGTCCGGCAGGAATACCAGCGTGCGATCCGGGCGATTGTCTTCACGGAAGGGTTGCTGCTGCGGCAGCACGCCGGTGAGCATGACCTTTGGGAACTGCCATGTCGGCGCTGCCAGATCGCGCTGCCACTGCCATGAAGCAGCGGAACTCCGACGTCGTGAACCCGGATTCTGGCCAGCTTCCGGCAACGCCTGCGGCAGCATTGCCGCCTCCATGCGCGCATGCTCCAGATCAATCCAGTTGTTGCGCGGCTGGCGCTCACCAGTAGGACGCGGTCGGATGCGCGGGGTGGCGTCAATCCTCTTGCGCTCGCCTTCCGGCCACAACGCATCCAGACGATGTGATGCCAGCAGGAAGCGACCATCCAGACTTTCCTTCTCGAAACCGGGGCGCACGAACACGGCTTTCTGCCCACCCGGTTCTTCCAGCGCCTTCAGGTTGGTATCAAACACCATGATGTTCGGCGACTGCGGCGGCGTGCGGCGATGGCGCTGTACACGGCCCGCAAGCTGAATCAGCGAGCGCATCGAGGATGGTTCCACTACCGCCCAGTCCGCATCCCAGTCCCTGCCGACTTCGCAGACCGGGGAAGCGAGCACGACAAACAGATGCTCGTCATCCGGATGCGCATCCAATGCGGATCGCACCGATGGATGACGCCAGACCGCCTGAGGATCGCGCCGGTTCAACACCACATCCAGCATGTGTTCGATAGCGGAGCGCTGCACCAGCGGGAAACGTGCGTGATAGACACACAGATGGATGCGCGTTCCTTGAGGCGCGCCCAACGCATGCAGTCCGCGCGCCACGTCGAAGATCGCATCGATGTTCGCCATGCGCACGATGCCGAAGCTGGCGCGGCTGCCGCCAACGGGATCGACTTCGGCATGGGACGCATGCAGGTGCAGGCAGGCTTCATGGATGTGCCGCGCAAACTCGGAGCGGATGCGCTCACGTTGTTGCGTGCCGATGCGCAGCGGTTGCAGCTCGACCCGTCGCAGCGGCGTGGCCTGCTCCAGCTTTGTCACGCGCTTCTCGACGAAGCGTCGATGTCCCTCGGCGAATGCAGCTTCATCACCACAGGCCTGCACCTGCACGCCGAACTCGTCCGCCCACAGGCACGGCACTTCGACAGGCGCATCGGCTCGCCCGCCATCCTGTCCACGATTGCGCCGATACAACCGGCGACCTGCCCGATACGCTTGATACATGCCCTCCACCAACGCGGGCGGCAAGGTGGCCGAGGACAGCACCACGCGCGTACCCAGCATGCCCGCCCAATGCACCAATCGGGTCAGTGCCGGCAGGTCATCAAGATCGTAATCGTCCAGCTCATCCAGCACCAAATCGCTGCTCATGAGCCGCAGCATCGGGGCGATCTGACGGCCCGCGCGCAGGGCTTCGGTAGCCGGCGCCACATGATCCACCGTGCAGACCAGCATCGGTGCGGACAACAGCTTGCGGATGTCGGCATCGGCAAGCGCGCGTGACAGCAGCGGATGATCGGCGGTGTTGCCCTCATAGAAGACGTGGCTGTCCTCCTCGATCAGCGATTGCACGGAAGCCGAACCGCCGGTTTCTGCCTTTTGCTCGTAGAACTCGAACAGGGCGCGATTGGCCGAGCCGCCAACCTGCACCGCCAGTTCGTCATCGCCCAGATGCAGATCGTGACGATAACTGCGCCCGGTTTGCAGGGTGAGCGCCCGCAGGCCCAGCGCATAGCTGGCGCGCAACCCCTGTTGTGGATCAGCCAGCGCATACAGGATGCGCGCATTCGCCAGCGTCTTGCCGCAGCCGGTGGAGGCCATGTTGATGATGAAAGCACCGTGTTCGGCAGCCGTCTCACGCATGCCAACCGCTGCGTCGAATGCCCTGTCTTGCCATGAAAAGCGCGCATCGGCGCTGCGCTTTCGCAAACCACGGTGATTCACCAGCCGTGGAAGATGTCGTTCGAAGCCGGGCAAGGCATGCGCCACCTGGCCGGCACCGTGGCCCACACCGAGCAGGTGTTCCAGCAGTGATTGGTTGGGAACGGAGGCCGTCGCACCGCACGGCTTGCGGGTGTTGGCGTACAGCGTCTGGTGGTCACGCACGAAGGCGCGCCGTGCCTCGACGGGCTTGCCATCGCGATCAACGCCAAGGCGAGAGTAGTCGTGTTCGGCCAGCATCAGGCACAGCCGGGCCAGGTGCATGACGTAGCCATTGCCCAGCCATGCCGCGCTGTCCTTGCGCGTGCGGTTGCGTTCCTGCAACTGCCTGGCAATGCGTGCGGCATGTTTGCGCCATGTCGCATCGGTGACGGGCAGGTGCGCCGCTGGCGTCCAGTACGGTTCGATTTCCGCGCGGGTGGACGGGGTTTCGAGTTCGTTCCAATCGTGGGAAACGTGATCCAGCGGGGTGCGCAGCCAATCGTGATTGAAGCGGTCCACGCGCTTTCCCCACCAGACTTTCTCCTCCTTCGTCGCATCGGGCGGCGCAACCGGAAGCCGGTGATGGCTGACGATCAACCAGCCGATGGCTGCAGCCAGCGGTGGCAATTTCTGGAATGGATATCTGTCGCTGGCATCGATGCCATCGCGCTGGTAACGGCCTTCGGCTATCCACTGCGATTCATCGAAGCCCTCGGCATCGGTCATGCGCCGCAGCCAGCCTTCGTCATCGTCGCTGCCGACAAAGGCCTGAAACAGACGCAGCGACACCCATTCGTGTCGGTAAAGGTTGCGCTCACTGCGCTTGCCCACCAATCGCTGCTGAAAAGCCACGGTGGCCTTGCCAAGATCGTGCAGCAGCGCGGCCAACTGCGCGAGCAGACGAATATCCTGCGCTGTGTGCCAATCGTTCTCGTCCTGCCTGCGCAGCACATTGCGTGCCGTGGTATTGGTCGGCACTGCACCTTCCGGATTGAAGCGACGCGCATCACCCACGATCCACAATAGTTCGGAATGGTCGCGACCACGTATCCAGTGGCATGCCACGGACGTGTTCTTTCGCGCGGTCTTGCGCAGCAATTTGCGCAATGTGTCGAGGCCGGCTTCGGTGATGGGCGTCTGCCAAGTGCGGTCGCCACGGCGTTCCGCGAACTGGTCAAGGATGCGCCGGGTTTCCGTCAAAGCACGCTTGTCGCATTGGCTGATCAGCAGGATATTCATCCCGGCACCTTGGCAGCGGTGTCGCTGGCGATGATTTTGAGGCTGTCGATCATGAAATCCAGCGACTCGCTTCGCGTCAGCGCCTCAATGCAATTCCTGCGAAAGCCCTGCTCGTCATCGCCACGCATTGCAGACAGGAAAGCCTGCGGCAGGATCGTTGCATCCTTCACTAGGTCGGCAACATCGAATACCAGCCCGCCGCGCCGGGTCTTGCCATGCAGCACGGCAAGACCATGCGGCAAACCAAGCACCCATGTGGCCGTTGCGCCAAGGCCGTAGGCAAGATAGTTGCCGTGATCGAGAAAGCGATTGGCCGGATCGCTGCCCGTGCCGCGCTTGGCGCGGGTGAACTCGCCATAGCCAACAGCATCCACTGCCAGCTTGAACAGTGCCTTGGTCAGACGCGCTTCTTCGGTAAGCAGGGTGGCAGTGTCCTGCGCCAGTTCGATGTTCCGGCTGGAGCGCTGTACCAATTCTTCCAGTCGATTTTGAGGCACGCCAAAACCGGCTTCGCGCAGTGATCGCTGTTGCCATTGCTGCAACAAGCGCTGCAAACGCAGTTGCTGGAACTGCTTGGCAGCCAGCAGGCGCAGGTCATCGTCAAACCAGAACTTCACCCAGGCTTGCAGGTATTCGGTGGGTCGGTATTCGCTCTGCGGCGCGAACCATGCAACCTCGATATCCACTTCATTGGCACAGAACAGCGGCGTACCGCCGCCACCGCAGAAGCCCACCAGTACACCGGCCTTTGCCAATTCGCGCATCGCCGCTTGCGTGATCGACGTACCCGTGCCGAGCAGGATCGTCGTGGTATTGGCAATCGGGATGTTCCAGTACAGCGACTGCTTGCCGGCGTCGGTGACATATTCGACGCGACCGCCATTCACCAGCACCCGGCAATGTTGCAGGTAATAGATGTTGGCCCGCTTCGAATGCAGGATGGTCTTGAGGTCACTCGGCGAAATGTCGTCCATCGGCGTCCCCTCCCCTGACTGTTCCAGTCTGCATGATCCGGTCGCATGACGTGCGACAAACAAAAACCCCCGCCTCGCGGCGGGGGTTTTCTTGTTGCGGAATGAGGAGCCCCTCACCCGCCTTCGGCACCCTCTCCCGCAAGCGGGAGAGGGAAAGGGGCAATGGATCAGAAATCCATCCCACCCATGCCGCCCATGCCACCTGCGCCCGGCATTGCCGGTTCGTCCTTCTTCGGGGCCTCGGTCACCATCGCTTCGGTGGTGATCATCAGGCCGGCGATGGAGGAGGCGTTCTGCAGCGCGGTGCGGGTGACCTTGGTCGGGTCGAGGATGCCGAACTCCAGCATGTCGCCGTATTCGCCGGTGGCGGCGTTGTAGCCGAACGCGCCGCTGCCTTCGGCCACGCGGTTCAGCACCACCGACGGCTCTTCACCGGCGTTGGTGACGATCTCGCGCAGCGGGGCTTCCATCGCGCGCAGGGCAATCTGGATGCCGTGGTTCTGGTCTTCGTTGGCACCCTTGAGACCGGCAATCGCGGCCTTGGCGCGGATCAGGGCGACACCACCACCGGGGACGATGCCTTCTTCAACGGCAGCGCGGGTGGCGTGCAGGGCGTCTTCGACGCGCGCCTTCTTTTCCTTCATCTCGACTTCGGTCGCGGCACCCACCTTGATGACGGCCACGCCGCCGGCCAGCTTGGCAACGCGCTCCTGCAGCTTCTCGCGGTCGTAGTCGGAGGAGGTTTCCTCGATCTGCGCCTTGATCTGCTTGATGCGGGCCTGGATGCCTTCGGCATCGCCGGCACCGTCGATGATGGTGGTGTTTTCCTTGCTGACCTGCACCTTCTTGGCGCGGCCCAGGTCCTTGATGGTGGCCTTCTCCAGCGACAGGCCCACTTCCTCGGAGATCACGGTGCCGCCGGTCAGGATGGCCATGTCTTCCAGCATCGCCTTGCGACGGTCGCCGAAGCCCGGTGCCTTCACCGCGCAGACCTTGACGATGCCACGGATGGTGTTGACCACCAGCGTCGCCAGCGCTTCGCCTTCGACCTCTTCCGCCACGATCAGCAGCGGCTTGCCGGCCTTGGCCACGCCTTCCAGCACGGGCAGCAGGTCACGCACGTTGGAGATCTTCTTGTCGTGCAGCAGGATGAAGGGATCATCCAGCTCGGCCTGCATCGACTGCTGGTTGTTGATGAAGTACGGCGACAGGTAGCCGCGGTCGAACTGCATGCCTTCGACCACGTCCAGCTCGTTCTCCAGGCCCGAACCGTCTTCGACGGTGATCACGCCTTCCTTGCCGACCTTGTCCATCGCCTGCGCGATCAGGTCACCGATGTTGTGGTCGCTGTTGGCGGAGATGGCACCGACCTGCGCGATTTCCTTGCTGGTGGACGAAGGCTTGGACAGCTTCTTCAGCTCGCCCACGGCCTCGGTCACGGCCTTGTCGATGCCGCGCTTCAGGTCCATCGGGTTCATGCCGGCGGCAACCGCCTTCATGCCTTCGCGGATGAAGGCCTGCGCCAGCACGGTGGCGGTGGTGGTGCCGTCACCGGCGTTGTCGGAGGTCTTGGACGCGACTTCCTTCACCATCTGCGCGCCCATGTTCTCGAACTTGTCGGCAAGCTCGATTTCCTTGGCGACGGAGACGCCGTCCTTGGTGATGGTGGGAGCGCCGAAGCTCTTGTCGAGCACGACGTTGCGGCCCTTCGGGCCGAGGGTGGCCTTGACGGCATTGGCGAGCACGTTGACGCCGCGCACCATGCGCGAACGGGCGTCTTCGCCGAAACGGATATCCTTGGCAGCCATTGCGAATTACCTCGAATGAATTGATTCGTTTGTTGTTCGTCACCCCGGCGAAGGCCGGGATCCAGCTTTTCAATCGACTCGATCAAGAGCTGGATTCCGGCTTGCGCCGGAATGACGGCATTGAAAGTCGGACAGGGGCAGCGAAGCGCGATCAGCCGAGGATCGCGAACAGGTCGTCTTCCTTCACCACCAGCAGTTCGTCGCCGTCCAGCTTCACTTCCGTGCCGCTGTACTTGCCGAACAGCACCTTGTCGCCCACTTTCACCTGCGGCGCGCGCACCTGCCCGTTGTCCAGCACCTTGCCGGTGCCCACGGCGATGACTTCACCCTTGATCGGCTTCTCGGTGGCGCTGTCGGGGATGACGATGCCGCCCGCGGACAGCTTTTCTTCTTCCATGCGCTTGATGACCACGCGGTCGTACAGCGGCTTGATATTGGACATGTGCAACCTCTGCAAATGGTTGATTGGAGTGGAAAAACCCGGTGATTTTAGCAGTCGCGGAGGACGACTGCTAACACCCGGGACAAAAAAGTCCCGCGTCCGGGATGCCGCTGAGATGGGGTGGGCGAATCTGCTTTCAAGGGGGGCCGGAGCTGGCGGCGGTCGAGATTGCCAATGGCCTGCCGGCCTATCTGCGCTGAGTGGTTGGCGAAGCGTAATTATAAACCCATAATGGGTAATATTAGGCAACGCGAAAGTTGAAATTAAACAATCAGACAGTCCCTCAAAATACCCACAGAAGGTATTTTGATGTGCGCACACATAATCAGATGATTAGCCCCTCGCGCGCGCAACCTTGCAGCAAAGTTTTGAGTCTCAAAACCCGCCCCACCACGTGCTAATACAAAGGCATGGGACGGGACCGTAATCACCCGATTACCACGCCTCCATGTGCGCGTTTATGCGGAAACCACACGACTATCAAACCGTCTTCATAAATACCCTTATTGGGTAATAATGATTCGCTCAACCCGTTAGCCATCAGCACTCATTAAATCCCCTTTTCGGGTATCATCCCCCCCCATGCCCCGCCCTGCCTCCCCAGCCAGCCTCGCTGACGCACTGTTCAGCACCACCAAGCAGCGGGTGCTGAGCTTGCTGTATGGCCAGCCCAAGCGCCGGTTCACCGTCACGGAACTGCTAACGGAAGCACAGGGCGGGGCAGGCGCGGTGCAACGCGAAATCGACCGCCTGGAGCAGGCAGGACTCGTCAGCAGCGAACGGGACGGTCGTCAGCGCTGGATACAAGCCAACCGCGCTTCGCCGATCTACACGGAATTGTCGCGAATCGTGCAGAAGCTCCTGCTGCATGGCCCTATGCTGACCGAAGCACTGAAACCCCTACGCAACAGGATCGACTACGCATTCATTTATGGCTCGGTGGCCAAGCGTAGCGACCACGCAGCCAGTGACATCGACCTCATGGTCGTCGGCGAACAGATCGGGCAAGGGGACATCTATGCTGTCATTGCTCCGGTCGAAACCCGGCTGGGCCGACCGGTCAAGCCCACCATTTATACGCTCGACGAACTACGGCAGCGCTTCACCGCAGGACAATCCTTCATCAGGCGAGTAGTCGAACAACCCAAGGAGTTCCTGATCGGCTCTGAGGCAGAGTTCCTACGGGCGCTGGAGTCCACACACACAGGACAAGGAACATGAGTCTGGAAAATCTGGTCAGGATCGGCAGCATCAAGTCCGAGCCATTCGATGCCGGTGAATTTCAGGGCTTGGTAACTGCAGGGATCAATCGCCTGAAGGACGCAGAGAACACCACGTTGTCGCCTGAAAGCCGTTTCACGCTGGCCTACGATGCTTCGCATTCCTTCAGCCTTGCCGCTTTGCGTCGCACTGGATATCGCCCCGCCAATAATCGCTACATCGTGTTCCAGTGCCTGCAAAACACGCTGGGATTGGGGCCGGAAGTGTGGCGAGTACTGAATGACGGCCACCGCCGTCGCAACGCCGCCGAATACGAAGGTGACTGGGAAGCTTCCGAAAGCGTGGTGAAGGATCTTGTGATGGCGACAAAAAGCGTACTTGCGGCACTGGAAGCATTGCCACCACCCGAGGGCAGTTGAGCCATGCGCATCCACTCCGCACTGCATGCAGGTCTGGCGCAGTTGCTCCTGCTCGCCTGCACATGGCTGGCCCTCCCGGCGACTGCTGCGGACATCGACCTGCCACCGGTCGATGAAGTGTTCGTGCTGTCCGCGCAGGCTACCGCGCGCGACCGCATCGAGGTGCGCTGGCAGATTGCAGATGGCTACTACCTGTATCGGCATCGCACTTCGGTGACGGCGGATGCGGCGTTCCCCGGCGCAAAGCTCGCGCTGCCGGATGGGGAGAAGCATCACGATGAGTTCTTCGGCGACGTGCAGACCTATCGCCAACAGTTGATTGGCGTGCTGACCGGCACGCCCGGCGATGCCGCCACGATCACCACGTTGAAGGTGAAGTATCAGGGCTGCGCCGATGCCGGCATCTGCTATCCGCCGCAGACGCGCACGCTGAAGGTGACGCTGCCGCAGCCGTCCAGCGATGGCGATTTCGGGCTGGGCAAGCCGCAAGGTGGCGGGCTGTTTGGCTTCGGCGGCAATGCCGGCGCGGTGGATGCCATGCCATTGCCCGAGGCACAGGCGTTCACCACCGAAGTGATTGCCGATGGCGGCAACGCCCTGCTGCTGCGGCTGACCCCGGCGCGCGGCTATTACCTGTATCGCGACAAGCTTTCAGTGACGCTGGACGCAGGCAAGGGCTTGTCGGTCGCGTTGCCGCCGGCATCGAAATTGCCGAAGGCGAAGCCGCATCGCGATGCACATTTCGGCGACGTGGCGGTGTATTTCGATCAGGTCGAAATCAGCTTGCCGGTAACACGCACCGACACGCGCGCGGCGCGCGGCGCGCTGGTGCTGGGCATGCAGGGCTGCCAGACCGACGGCATCTGCTATCCGCCGATGACGCGGCGGCTGGCGGTGTCGCTGCCGGCGGGCAACATCAGTCCCTCTCCCCCGCCTGCGGCGGAGAGGGTGCCGCAGGCGGGTGAGGGGGAAAGCGCGCCGCCGAACGCCCCCCTCACCCCAAGCCTCTCCCCCGTGAACGGGGGAGAGAGGGTTGAAGCTTCGATCGACACCGCTCGCGAAGCCCCGCCCTCGCAAAAAACACCCGGCCTGCTGCTGTCCCTGCTGTTTGCCCTGCTCGGCGGGTTGGTGCTGAACCTGATGCCCTGCGTGCTGCCGGTGCTGTCGCTGAAGGCGCTGTCGCTGGCGCAAAGCGGCGAGAGCCGCGAACGCGCGCGCCGGCACGCACTGGCATATACCGCAGGCGTGCTGCTCAGCTTCCTTGCGCTGGGCGGGCTGGCGCTGGCGCTGCGCAAGGCCGGACTGGCGCTGGGCTGGGGCTTCCAGTTGCAGCAGCCACTGGTGGTAGCGGTGCTGGCGCTGGTGATTTTCGGATTGGGCCTGAGCCTGTCCGGCTTGTGGTACGCGAGCGTCGGCATCGGCCAACGCGGCTCCGCACTGATGCAGCGGGGCGGCATCAGCGGCGATTTCGCCACCGGCGTACTGGCGGTGGTGTTGGCGACGCCTTGCATCGCGCCACTGGTAGGCACGGCACTGACCTATGCCTTCACCGGGCCGATGCCGGGCGGGCTGCTGGTATTCCTGATGCTGGGATTCGGGCTGGCACTGCCGTTCCTGTTGATCGGCTTCGTGCCTGCGTTCGCGCGCCTGCTGCCGAAGCCGGGCGCGTGGATGGAAACGCTGAAGCAGCTTCTGGCCTTCCCGCTGTATCTCACCGCCGCGTGGCTGCTGTTCGTGCTGGCCTCGCTGCGCGGGGCGGAAGCGGTGTGGCAGTGGGCGCTGGCCGCGGTGCTGCTGGCACTGGCAGCATGGGCATGGATGCGGGCACGCAGCGGAATGCGCGGCTGGCGTGTGGTGGCGCTGCTGGCCCTGCTCGCCATCGCCTGGCCGCTGCTGCGGCTGCACCAGTTGCAGAGGCCAGAAACGGCGGCATCGACCCGTCATTCCGGCATCGCCTCGGTCGCATTCTCGGAGCAAGCACTGGCCGAGCTGCGCGCGCAGGGCCGCGTGGTCTTCATCAACATGACCGCCGAGTGGTGTGTCAGTTGCAAGGTCAATGAAAAGGCGGTGTTCGCCCGCGACAGCTTCCGCGAAGCACTTCAGTCTGCCAACGCTATCTATATGGTCGGTGATTACACCAACGTCGATCCCGCCATCACTGCCTACCTGCAACGCCACGGCGCGGTGGGCGTGCCGCTGTACGTGGTGTATCCGCGCGGCGGTGGCGAGGGCGAAATCCTGCCGGTGCTGCTGACCCCGGCCATCGCCGCAGATGCGCTGGCGCGGGCGGCGCGCTGATGCCGTCCAACCGCACCGTGTTGCTGGTCGCACTCATCGCCGCGATGGCCGGCGGCGCAGCCAGCCTGTTCTTCGAGCCGCGCATCGCCCAAAAACTGGTCGCCACCGAAACCAGCCAGCAGGCGCTGGACGCGGCCCTGAAAGCCCGTGCCGGCAAGCCACCTGCCGGGGTGATCGTCGCCGAAAAGGGCGACATCGTGCCGACAATGACGCTGATGAGCAGCGATGGCACGCCTGTCGAACTTCCCGCAGCGTGGGCCGGACGCACCACGCTGGTCAACCTGTGGGCGAGCTGGTGCGCGCCCTGCCTGAAGGAAATGCCGGAACTGGATGCCTTTGCGCGCGGGCAGGCGCCGGATGGCGTGCACGTGACCGGCATCGCGCTGGACGATGCCGCCGCCGTGCGCGCGTTCCTGCGTGATCGCGGCATCGCCTATCCCTCGCTGGTGGATGCGCCCGGCCCGGCCGATGCCGGCGTGCGGCTGGGCAATCCGGCGGGCGTGCTGCCGTACTCAGTGCTGGTGTCGCCCAAGGGCCGCATCCTGACAACCCGGATCGGGCCGTTTGCGGACAAGGCCGATATTGCTGCCTGGACGCAGATGTAGGGGCAAGCCCCGTGGTTGCCCTGCTCTTTTGACCCGCATGCGGAACAGGGCAGGCACGGAGCAGACGCAACAGGGCAGGCACGGGGGCCTGCCCCTACACACACCCGCCGGCTTTAGAGCCCTCACTCAAACGCGCACTTAAAAATCCGTTATCCGGCTAAAGTTCGTCGAACTGGACAGCATCGCCCGCCTGCGCGACACTGCGCACCCGCTTCGATGGCATTGTCGATGGCCCGGCTTCTCGTCCTGCACGGCCCCAACCTCAACCTGCTCGGTACCCGCGAGCCGGAGGTCTATGGCCGCACGACGCTGGCCGACATCGACGCCGACCTGAGCGCCCGCGCGCAGGCTGCAGGCCATGCGCTGGAAAGCTTTCAGTCGAATGCCGAGCACGAGCTGGTGAACCGGGTGCAGGCCGCGCGCGCTGACGGTACTGCCTTCATCCTCATCAATCCCGCTGCGTTCACCCATACATCGGTCGCCCTGCGCGATGCGCTGGCGGCGGTCGCCATCCCCTTCATCGAAATCCACCTGTCCAACCCGCACACCCGCGAACCCTTCCGCCAGCACAGCTATTTCAGCGACAAGGCGGTCGGCGTGGTCTGCGGGTTTGGCGCGGATTCCTATCGCTACGCCCTCGACGCCGCGCTGGCGCGGCTCGTGGGATAACCCCCTCACCCACCTTCGGCACCCTCTCCCCGCAAGCGGGGAGAGGGAAAGACACAAGGAAGCCACGATGGACCTGCGCAAGATCAAGAAACTCATCGACCTGCTGGAAGAGTCGAACCTCGCCGAAATCGAGATCAAGGAAGGCGAGGAATCCGTGCGCCTTGCGCGCGTGCCCAAGGGTGGCCTTGTGCAGGCTGCCGCGCCGGCGGTGCAGCACGTCGCCGCGCCTG
Organism: Thermomonas sp.; assembly: GCF_047606765.1. Taxonomy (GTDB): domain Bacteria; phylum Pseudomonadota; class Gammaproteobacteria; order Xanthomonadales; family Xanthomonadaceae; genus Thermomonas. The sequence continues at coordinate 20,113 of NZ_JASGED010000045.1, forward strand.
CCGCGCCCGCCCCGGCCATGCCGATGCAATCACCGGTCGATGCCGCCACCGGTGGCAGCCCCAAGCCCAAGGACGACCTGCCCGCCGGGCATGTGGTGCGCGCACCGATGGTCGGCACCTTCTATGCATCGCCCTCGCCGGACAAGCCGGCCTTCGTCAGCGTGGGCCAGGCGGTCAAGGCCGGCGAGACGCTGGGCATCATCGAGGCGATGAAGATGTTCAACCCGATCGAGGCCGATGTCTCCGGCACCGTGCTGGCGATCCAGTGCGAAAGCGGCCAGCCGGTCGAGTTCGACCAGCCTCTGTTTGTCATCGGCTGGTCGAACTCGACCGGCTGGCCGCTTTCGCACTGGATCGCCAGCACGGTGCCGGAGACATCGGCCTCGATCGGGTTGAA
>NZ_JASGED010000046.1:0-14832 GCF_047606765.1 Thermomonas sp.
AGCCGCCGGCCCAGTTGCGCGCGGCGGCTTCCCAACAGCAGGCCGATGCCCAGCAGCAGGGTCTGGTGCACGATCAGTTCGGCCACGCCCGGCACCACGCTGCTGCCATAGCCTTCGCGGGTGTTGTAGAGCGGGCGTTGCACCAGTTCGATTGGCGCGGCCTGTGGCGCGCCCATGAACGCCGCCTGCCGCACTGCTTGTTTGCGCGCGAATGCGGTGATGGCTTCGGCCAGTCCATTGAGGATCGAACTGGCACGGCTCAGGTAAGCGCCGTTTCCGAACAGGACCAGCTTGCCGCTGCCGCCGCGCAGGATGTCGCGCTCCAGCCGCGCCGGCATCAGCACGATGCCATCGACCTGCCCCGCTTCCAGTTGCGCGCAGGCCTGTTTCAAATCAGCAGGCTGTGTCACCACGCGCACCGCACGCAGCGCGTCGATGTGGCGGATCAACTCGCGGCTGGTGGCGCTGCGGTCGGCATCGACGATGGCAATCGGCAATTCACTGGCGACCTGATGGCGATACGCCGCCGGGTAGAAGAAGGAATACAACAGCACCGCACCGATCATCACCGTGCGCGCCGACGGATCGGCGAACACCGCCTGCAAGGTTGCACGGAAGCTGGCCACGATGCGCTTCATGCCGGCACGCGCTCCGTATCGACGGACTTGCGCGCAACGCGCACCAGCAGCAGCACGCCAGCGCCACCGGCCACCAATGCCATCAGCATCAATACGCCCAATGGCCGCAGCGACACCACCCACGGCGATCCCATGAACAACTGCTGCATCTGCACTTGTACATACGCAGTTAGCGGCAGCAATGCATTCCACGCACGCACGAACAGCGGCGCGCCGATCACCGGAAAGGTGGCACCGGAAAACGCCAGCGCGGTGCCGATGCTCAGGCCGATCAACGACAAGCCCGCACCCATGTCGCGCGTCACCGCAATCAACAGCAGCGCGATGCAGACACAGGCCAGGTAGAACAGCGGCTGCGCAAACAACAACAGCCATAGACTGCCGGCCACGCCATCACCGCGCACATCGGCCACGTACAGCACGCCCAGCGCGCCATACAACGAGAACAATGCGACATACGGAAACAGCTTGCCGGCAATCGCAGCCCACGGCGTTTCACCCAGCCAGCCAGCCAGCGTGCCGTCGCGCCGTTCGCGGCCGAAGGCACCGCCTGCGGCCAGCGCGGCCAGCAGCGACAGCAGCGCCGGGAACACCAGCGGCAGCAGGAACAATTCGTAGCTGCGCGCCGGGTTGTACAGCACGGTGGCCTGCACCGACACCGGCGCAGCGCGCAGCTTCGCCGGCCCCACCTGTCGCCCGATCTGCTCGCGCAGCATGCGCGCGTTGTGCGCGCCGACGGCATCGGCGATGTCGCGCGCCGCCGACTGCCCGGTCGCCATGTAGGTGGCGTTGTAGAAGGCATATACCGGCGCGGCCTGACCGCGCAGCGCAAGCCGGCTCATGTCGCGCGGCACCAGCACGATGGCGAATGCGTCCAGCGCGCGCAATTCCGACTGTGCCTGCTGCAGCGATGCCGGCTGGCTAACGATCTTTACTCCGGGGCTGGCGTCGATGGCCCGCGCCAGCGCGCGGCTGGCGGGGCTGGCGTCCAGATCGACCAGCGCCACCGGCACCTCGCGCAGCACCGAACCGGAGAACAGCCACGCCATCACCGCCATCAGCAGCAGTGGCAGCAACGTGACCAGCACCCACTCCCAGCGGTCGCATCGCCAATGCCGAAGTTCGCGCCGCAGCGAGGCGACAAACGCAATGATGCCATTTGAAACCTGTCCCTGATCCGTCATGAGCGAAGCCCTGCGGTTCGTGGTGGAGCGCAGCAGGCGCAGCGTATGTCGTGATACGTGAGCACTGCGAGCACCGCACGCGGACCGCAGGGCGAGCGCAATAGGATCATGGGCAGGTTTTCAGTTCTGCGACCACGCGAACAACACACTCATGCCCGGGCGGAAGCCCTCGATGGGCTGCCGCGGCCGCGCCCGCACCTCGAAGCTGCGCACGTCATAGCCGGAAGATTGGCGGGTGCTGCGCCATGTGGCGTAATCGCCCGCCGGGCTGATGAAATACACCTCGAACTCCGCCTTGCGGCCGTCCAGCGCCGGGATCGAGCCCCGCACCGTCGCGCCAGTCTTCATGCCGTGCAGCTGGTCTTCGCGCAGGTGCATCGACACCCACATGCGGTCGATGTCCACCAGCGTGAACACCGGGTAGCCCGCCGGCACCAGTTCACCCACGTCGGCCATGCGCTTGCTGATTTCGCCCGCCAGCGGCGCACGCCCAAATGTTTCACTGCGCGCGGCTTCGACCTCGGCCTTCGCGCCTTCGGCCTGACGCACCTGCGCCTGCGCGGCATCGCGATCCTGCGCGCGCGCGCCGGCCAGTGCCTGGTCGTATTGCGCACGCGCCGCACGCGCCAGTTCTTCCGCGCTGCGCGACTGCGCACGCGCTTCGTCGCGCTTCTGCCTGGTGACCACGCCTTCGCGATGCAGGTTGTCGATGCGGCGGAAGGTGGCGCTTGCCAGTTCCGCGCCGGCCACCGCGCGCTTCCAGTTGGCCTCTGCCGCGCGGATGTCCTCGCTGCGCGCGCCTTCCTTCGCCTTCGCGGCCTGCGCCTGCGCGGCGGCGACCACGGCTTCGGCCTGACGCTCCTTCGCGGCGACTTCCGGGCTGTCCAGTTCAAACAGCACCTGCCCGGCCTTCACCCGGTCGCCTTCGCGCACATGCAGTTTCGCCAACCGCGCGGTGACCTTGGCCGCAACGTTGACGCTGTCGGCATCGGCCATGCCCTGCACTTGATCTGCCGGCGTGCGCAGCCCCAGCCACAGCCCCAGCGCGACCAGCACCAGCAGCAGGCCACCGCCAACCGCGAACGCGCGACGACTGCGCGGGCTTGCGCCCGGTTCCAGCGAATCACTCATTCCAGCACCTTGTCCGCCTTGCGGCGGTAGTCATCGAACCGATCCAGTTGCCCGCTCACTTCCAGCAGTTGCGCCAGCGCCACGTCGAACTGATACGCGGCCTGCGCCCGTTCCACCTGCGCGCCGCCCAATGCAAGGCGTGCATCGATCACGTCCAGCGACGTGGCCTGCCCTTCGCGGAAGGACAGTTCCTGCAGGCGCAGGTTTTCCTTGGCCATGGCGATGCTGCTGTCGAGCAGGCGGTACTGCAAGCGCGCGGTGTCCAGTTCGTTCCATGCCTTGCCCACGCCCAGTCGCAGCTGGTTTTCCGCTTCGCTGATGCCCGACTGTGCCTGTTCCAGTTGCGCGCGCGCCGCATCGACCTGCATCGGCAATGCCGCCTGTGACAGGAAGTTGTAGCGAAGACCGATGCCGAAGGCCCAGTCGGCATCGCTCAACAACGCATCGCGTCGATGCAGGTCGTATTGGCCGAACAGATACACCTGCGGCTTGCGCTTGGCCTGCTGCACGCGCACGCCCTGCTCGGCCTGCACTGCCAGCGCGCGCAGGCGCTCCATCTGTGGATGCTGTTGCAATGCGCTGCGCTCGAACGCCTCGCGCGTGCCCACCGGTGCGTCGATCACGAACAACGGCGACGATGCCGTCACCGGCCCACCACTGCGCAACAACGTGGCAAGCGCCTGCTGCAAGGTGTCCAGATCATTCAGCGCCTTGCGGTACTCGCGCTCTGCCTTGTCGCGGGCGACATTGGCCTGCAGCCGCTGCGCGCGAGTGGCGAAGCCTTCGCGTTCGAGTTTTTTCGCATCATCAAGATGCCGCTGCAAGCCGTCGAGCACATCGCGCCGCACCCACACCGCCTGCTCCGCCAGCCGCTGGCCGAAGTAGGCCTGCACCAGTTGCAGTTGCAGCGACTGCTTCTGCGCCTCGCGCTCCGCGCGCGCCTGCGCGGTGGCTGCCTGCGCGGCCTGCTGCGCCGCCGGGATCAGCCCGCCGGTGTACAGCGGCAGGCTGGCAGTGATGATCGGGCGGGTACGCCAGTCGCGCTCGGCAAAACGCAGCGGCGAGTCGATGCCGAACGCCTCTGCCACCGGCGCCAGCGACCCCAGCGGCAGCGCCAGCGATTTCTGGAACTGCATGCGGCGCACGTCGGCGGTGATGTCCGGCAGCCGCAGGTAGCGGCTGGCATCCTGCAGTTCCTGCTTGTTGCGCACCCCGGCGTCTGCTGCGGCCAATGCGTCGGAGACTTGCAACAGGCGCTCTCTGGCCTGCGCCCAGTCCAGCGCCGGTGCCTGCTGCGCCAGCGCCGCCGGCACGAACGCGCACAGCAGCGCCGCCATCAGTCCGGTCGCGCCCCGATTCAATCGCACCCGCCCCTCCGTGGTATCCGCCCGATCACGCAGTCATCGCAGCATAACGGGCGTCAAGGACACTGCAACAGCGGCCGGTCGCGCGCGCAGGCTGAACTTCCGGCAACATGGCAGGGCCACCCATGCACCGGCGCGTCACGGGGTGTATCATTCGCGCCCATCTTTTCATCCGTATTGAAGGATATAAAGCCAATGTCGAGTTACCTCTTCACCTCCGAATCGGTCAGCGAAGGCCATCCGGACAAGATCGCCGACCAGATCTCGGACGCGGTTCTTGACGCCATCCTGGCGCAGGACAAGCGCGCCCGCGTGGCCTGCGAAACGCTGGTGAAGACCGGCGCGGCCATCGTGGCCGGCGAAGTCACCACCAGCGCGTGGGTGGACATCGAAGGCCTGGCGCGCAGCGTCATCAACGGCATCGGCTACGACAATTCCGACGTCGGTTTCGACGGCCACACCTGCGCCATCATCAACATGCTCGGCAAGCAGTCGCCAGACATCAACCAGGGCGTGGACCGCAAGAAGCCGGAGGAACAGGGCGCCGGCGACCAGGGCCTGATGTTCGGCTACGCCTGCAACGAAGCGCCGGAGTTCATGCCTGCGCCGCTGTACTACAGCCACCGTCTGGTGGAACAGCAGGCCAAGGTGCGCAAGAACGGCAAGCTGAAGTGGCTGCGCCCGGATGCGAAGTCGCAGGTCACCCTGCGCTACGACGGCAACGCCATCCTCGGCCTGGATGCCGTGGTGCTTTCCACCCAGCACGATCCGGACATCAAGCAGAAGGATCTGGTCGAGGCCGTGCGCGAGCACATCCTCAAGCCGGTGCTGCCGAAAAAGTGGCTGGAATCGCTGTCGAAGAACAAGGTGCATATCAACCCGACCGGCAAGTTCGTGATCGGCGGCCCGGTGGGCGACTGCGGCCTGACCGGCCGCAAGATCATCGTGGACAGCTACGGCGGCATGGCCCGTCACGGTGGCGGCGCGTTCTCCGGCAAGGATCCGTCGAAGGTGGACCGCAGCGCCGCCTACGCCGCGCGCTACGTGGCGAAGAACATCGTGGCCGCAGGCCTTGCCGACAAGTGCGAGGTGCAGGTCAGCTACGCCATCGGCGTGGCCGAGCCCACCAGCATCTCGGTCACCACCTTCGGCACCGGCAAGGTCGGCGATGACGTGATCGAAAAGCTGATCCGCGCCCACTTCGACCTGCGCCCCTACGGCATCACCAAAATGCTCGACCTCGAACACCCGATCTATCAGGCCACCGCCAGCTACGGCCACTTCGGCCGCAAGCCGAAGGAAGTGAGCTACACCGATGGCACCGGCAAGAAGCACAAGGCCACGGCGTTCAGTTGGGAAAAGACCGACAAGGCCGACGAGCTGCGCAAGGCGGCGAAGCTGAAGTAATCGGCTTCGTCATGTGACATCAAACGGCCCGCAGCGATGCGGGCCGTTTCATTGCGCCAATCCCACCAGCCGCTCGAATGCCTGTACGAGTGGCATATCGCCCTTGGGTGCCTGCGCCAGCGATGCGCGTACACGCTTCATCCACCCTGCACCACGCACCGCCAAATCTGCCCAGGCATCGACCAATGCGTGCGGTGCGCGCTGCAGATGCCAATCCATCAACGCCAATGCCTGCGCAATATCCTTGCGATGCTTCGGATGCCGCGCGCCACGCTCATGCGCCACGATCAGCTTGTGCAGGCAATAACGCGCAGGATCAGGCAGGTTGACCATGACCGCATCCGCACGATCCAGCAGTATTGCCTGTCCTGGCCGTTCGATCAGGTAATCCATGAACTTCAGCGGGGTCAGGGCTATTCCCAGGTCAGGCGCATGCACTTCATCGCGCCCACCGCGCCTCGATACAGTCAGAAAATCGATGCGCAAATCCGGTTCACGTTCGCTCACATACAAGCTGGCAATGCCCTTGCTGCCGCCCAGTGCAGGCAGGAAGCCGTGCTCAAGCGAAGTCAGCGCATCATGCGCATTCGCGCGCAAATCAGCCGGCAACGCCACCGACACATTGCCACCCGGCCCGGCATGGGCAAAATCCAGGTCCTGCGTGCGCGTGCCGCCGCCCCATGCCACACCCAGCTGGTTACCCAGCGCAAGGAACGCATGCGTGCCAACCAGCAAGCCGCCCGCCCGGAAGAACTGGTATTCGGACAGGCGCTTGACGATACGGAAATGCTTCGGAGGCGTCGCCGTGCAACCATGCGCAAGTGTCGCCGCCGCCTGCCTCGCTACCGCATCCAGCGCGGGAGCACCCGCTTTCCGCGCACGCTCGATGGCAGCGATGGCCGGCCCTTCCGGCCCCAGGTAGTACTCGCGCTTGCGCCCGTCCAGCTCCTTGAACACCCAGTAGGCGTAACGTGCGCCCTTGATGGCCTTCCACGCCACCGTACCGGTGACGAAGGCCGGCGAGCGCGCGGTTTCCGCCACCTGCACCAGTTCGTACAGTTCCGCATAGGCGGTCTGCGCGGCGGCGGGGAGTTCGCGATATAGCGGCGATGACATGGGCCAGTTATACCACCGAAATTAATCCGGTGGTATAGCGACAAGCGTGGCGCGGCAGTGGGTTGATGCCGAATCAGCATGGCTGCCTGAGACGCATCAAACACCTGCGCCATTTGCACTTCCGGTAGTACGGCCATGAGGCTGTTCCTTGCCTGCCGGCCACCGCCCGAGCCCGGTTATTGCACCGCAACAAACCACGTGCTATCACGAAGCATCGACAGCACGGGGGGGCCACATGCCGAACGGGTACGACGAGATGCACGCTGCGGACGGCAGCGTCCGCCCGCACTACGCGGCGTTCGACCGCTGGCTGCAACAGACACCCGATTTGCAGATCGCGCACAAGCGGCGCGAGGCGGAAATCTCGTTCCACCGCGTTGGCATCACGTTCTCGGTCTATGGCGAGGAATCCGGCACCGAGCGGCTGATCCCGTTCGACCTGGTGCCACGCATCGTGCCCGCGCATGAGTGGCGGATGCTGGAACGCGGGCTGCGCCAGCGCGTGCATGCGCTGAACCTGTTCCTTGGCGATGTCTATGGCGAGCAGCGCATCCTCAAGGAGGGCCGCATCCCGCACGATCTGGTCTTCGACAACAGCGAATACCGGCAGGAGATGCGCGGCTTCCACGTGCCGGGCGGCGTTTATTCGCACATCTCCGGCATCGACCTGGTGCGCGCGGGCGATGGCGAGTACTACGTGCTGGAGGACAACCTGCGTGTGCCGTCCGGCGTGTCCTACATGCTGGAAAACCGGCGGATGATGGCGCGGCTGTTGCCGGAGTTGTTCGCGCGGCAGCAGATCGCGCCGGTGGAGCGCTACCCGGACATGTTGCTGGACACGCTGCGACAGGCCGCGCCGCCCGGCATCGACCATCCGGTGGTGGCGGTGCTGACGCCCGGCGCGGCCAATTCCGCCTATTTCGAACACGCCTTCCTTGCCCAGCAGATGGGCGTGGAACTGGTGGAAGGCGCGGACCTGTTCGTGCGCGACGACATGGTCTATATGCGCACCACGCGCGGGCCGCAGCGCGTGCATGTGCTGTATCGCCGGATCAATGACGACTACCTCGACCCATCGGTATTCCGGCCGGAGTCCATGCTCGGCGTGCCCGGGCTGTTCTCCGCGTATCGCGCCGGCAAGGTCACGCTGGCGAATGCACCGGGCACCGGCGTGGGCGATGACAAGTCCGTGTATCCCTACGTGCCGGAGATGATCCGCTTCTACCTGAGCGAAGAACCCATCCTGCACAACGTGCCGACGTGGAAGCTGCGCAACCGCGAAGACCTGCAATACGCACTCGACCATCTGCCGGAACTGGTGGTGAAGGAAGTCCACGGCGCGGGCGGCTACGGCATGCTGGTCGGCCCGGCATCGACCAAGGCCGAGATCGAGGCGTTCCGCGCGCGCATCCTGGCCGATCCCGGCAACTACATCGCCCAGCCCACGCTGTCGCTGTCCACCTGCCCCACCTTCGTGGAAAGCGGGCTTGCGCCGCGCCACATCGACCTGCGCCCGTACATCCTCAGCGGCCATCGCATCCACGTGGTGCCGGGCGGGCTGACGCGCGTTGCGCTGCGCGAAGGGTCGCTGGTGGTGAACTCCTCGCAGGGTGGCGGCACCAAGGACACCTGGGTGCTGGAATCGGATGGAGGGACGCACTGATGCTCTGCCGTACCGCCAGCGATCTTTACTGGGCCGCGCGCCACATCGAGCGCGCCGAAAACACCGCGCGGCTTGCCGACGTGACCCTGCGCATCGCCCTGCTTCCGGAACGCTACGACCGTGGCAAGAAGGAAGCCGCGCCGTGGCGTCGCGCACTCGACGCGCTTGGCCTTGCCGATGCGGTGCGCCAGCGTTATGGGCGCATCGATTCGGAAACCGTGCTGCGCCACCTGCTGCTGTCGCCGGAAAACCCGTCTTCGATCTACAACTGCCTGCACGCCGCCCGCGAATGCGCGCGCGCGCAGCGCGTGGCGATCACCGCCGAGATGTACGAAGACCTCAACACCTCGTGGCTGGAAATGCGGGGCCGCACGTGGAGCCGGTTGCACGATGACGGCGTCAGCAACCTGCTGGAATGGGTGAAGGGGCGCTCGGCCTCGTTCCGTGGCGTCACCATCGGCACGCTGGGACGCGGCGAGGGCTACCACTTCCTGCAACTGGGTGCATTCGTGGAACGCGCCGACTGGGCCATCCGCCTGCTCGACATCGCCGGCAGCGAGGGCGAAGCCGAAGCACGCGAGCAGGACGCGGTGGACTATTTCCGCTGGAGTGCGCTGCTGCAATCGCTGTCCGCGTTCGAGACCTATCGCCGGCTGTATCGCGAATCGGTCAGTGCTGCCGGCGTGGTGGATCTGATGCTGTTGCAGGAATCCAACCCGCGCTCGCTGCTCACCTGCACCGCCACCGCGCATGAAGTGCTGCAGACGCTGGCCGGTGGCGAAGCGCTGGAAGTGGTGCGCCAGGCCGGCGCGCTGTCCGCGCAGGCGCGCTATGCGCGGATCGATGAAATCCTCGAACGCGGCCTTGAAGCATGGTTGCAGGATGCAATGGCGCGGCTGACCCGGCTGGGCGAGGCGATCCACCGCGAGTTCATGGTGTCCACCGACGTCGCCAGCCCGACGGTTGCCATCGCGCGCCAGTGGGGCGCCGAGCAATGAACCCTTCACGCCGCATCGCCCGCGCGGGCACAATGTGCATCGCCACGCATCGCCATCACGACATCACCTGACATGACCTATTGCATCGGCATCAACCTTGATGAAGGGCTGCTGTTCGCCTCCGACTCGCGCACCAACGCAGGCGTGGACGACGTGCGCCGCTTCGGCAAGATGCGCGTGTTCGCGGTGGATGGCGACCGCGTCATCGTCACCCTGTCCGCCGGCAATCTGTCGCTGACCCAGAACACCCTGAACCTGATCGAATACCGCGCCAACCACGGCGACGGCACCGGCTTGTACAGCGCGCAGTCGATGTTCGAAGTCGCGACCCTGGTGGGCGATGCGATGCGCGAAATCCGCAAGCGCGACGCGCCCTATCTGCGCGACAGCGGCGTCGATGCCTCCGGCACCTTCATCGTGGGCGGGCAGATCAAGGGCGAGGCACCGCGCCTGTTCCAGGTGTATTCGGAAGGCAACTTCATCGAATCCAACCCGGACACCCCCTATTTCCAGATCGGCGAGATCAAGTTCGGAAAACCAATCCTCGACCGCGTGGTCACGCCGAAGACCACCATGGACGAAGCCGCCAAGTGCGCGCTGGTGTCGTTCGACTCGACCATGCGCTCCAACCTGTCGGTCGGCCCGCCCATCGACCTGCTGCTGTACCGCCGCGATTCACTCACCGTCGGGTTGCGCCAGCGTCTGGAAGACGACGACCCCTACCTCAACCGCGTGCGCACCTACTGGAACGACAGCCTGCGCAGCGCATTGCAGCACCTGCCCGAACCGGAGTGGCTGCAGCCGTTCGACACGGTGCCGGTTTCGTAATGACGGGCGGCGGGCCTGGGCCCGCCCTACAATGCGCGCATGTCCCTGATGCAATTCCAGCGCGTCGATTACGGCGTCGGCGGGCCGCTGCTGCTCGACAAAATCGACCTGACCATCGAACCTGCCGAGCGCGTCTGCATCGTCGGGCGCAATGGCGCGGGCAAATCCACGCTGATGCGGCTGATGGCAGGCGAAATCCAGCCGGACGATGGCGAAGTGCGCGTGCAGGGCGGCGTGGTGGTCGCGCGGATGGCGCAGGAAGTGCCGCAGGACACGCAAGGCTCGGTGTTCGACGTGGTGGCCGCCGGCCTGGGCGACATCGGCCTGTTGCTGGCGCAGTACCACCATGCGCTGCACGAAGGCGACATGGCAGCGATGGCCAGCGCGCAGACCGCGATCGAGGCGCGCAACGGCTGGGACATCGACCGCCGCGTGCAGCAGGTACTGGAACGGCTGGAACTGCCGGAGGATGCCGACTTCGCCGCGCTGTCCGGCGGCATGAAGCGCCGCGTCTTGCTTGCACAGGCGCTGGTGCGCGCACCCGACATCCTGCTGCTGGATGAACCGACCAACCATCTCGACATCGAGGCCATCAACTGGCTGGATGGTTTCCTGAAATCGTTCGCCGGCAGCATCGTCTTCGTCACCCACGACCGCAGCTTCCTGCGTGCGCTGGCAACGCGGATCGTCGAGATCGACCGTGGGCAGGTCACGAGCTGGCCCGGTGATTACGACAACTACCAGCGCCGCCGCGAGGAACGCCTGCACGCGCAGGCGCAGGAAAACGCGCGCTTCGACAAGCTGCTGGCGCAGGAAGAAGTGTGGATCAGGCAGGGCATCAAGGCCCGCCGCACCCGCAACGAGGGCCGCGTCACTGCGCTGAAGGCGATGCGCCGCGAACGTGCGCAGCGCCGCGAACTGACCGGCAAGGTGAAGATGGAAGCCGCCGCCGCACAGGCGTCGGGCAAGAAGGTCATCGAAATGACCGACGTGTCGCAGGCGTTCGGCGACAGGATCATCCTGCGCGAGGCTTCCACCACGATCCTGCGCGGTGATCGCGTCGGCATCATCGGCCCCAATGGTTCCGGCAAATCCACGTTGCTGAAACTCCTGCTGGGTGAACTCACGCCCGATGCCGGCAAGGTGGAACTGGGCACCAATCTGCAGATCGCCTATTTCGACCAGCACCGCAGCCAGTTGGACGAAACCCGCAGCGCGCTGGAGAACGTGGCCGGCGGCAGTGATTTCGTGGAGATCAACGGCAGCCGCAAGCACGCCATCGGCTATCTGCAAGAGTTTTTGTTCAGCCCGGAACGCGCACGCGCGCCGATCACCCGCCTGTCCGGTGGCGAGCGCAACCGCCTGCTGCTGGCGCGGCTGTTCGCGCAGCCGTCCAACCTGCTGGTGATGGACGAACCCACCAACGACCTCGACGTGGAAACGCTGGAACTGCTGGAAGAACTGCTGCTGGATTACAGCGGCACCTTGCTGCTGGTCAGCCATGACCGCGACTTCCTCGACAACGTGGTCACCAGCACGCTGGCGCTGGAAGGCGATGGCAGGCTGGGCGAATACGTGGGCGGGTATTCGGACTGGTTGCGGCAGAGGCCTGCTCCTGATCGTCATTCCGGCGAAAGCCGGAAGCCAGCTCTTGCCCCAACCACGCAACCAGAAAAGCTGGATCCCGGCTTCCGCCGGGATGACGAGCAGCAGCAACCGCAAACGAATCCGCAGCCAATCGCGAAGAAGAAACTCAGCTACAAGGAACAGCGCGAGCTGGAACAGTTGCCAGCCCGCATCGAACAACTGGAAACCGATATCGCCGCGCGTACCGACGCGATGCAAAACGCGGCCTTCTACACGCAGGACGCCGCCGCGCAGCAACGCGCGAACGCGGAACTGGCGGCATTACAGGCGGAACTGGACGCCGCCTACGCGCGCTGGGAAGCACTGGACGCCTGACAACTCCGGTGCGATCAGGCAATCACGAACCGCGCTGCTTCACCGCCTTGCACCGCGCTGGTAATCAGGCGCTTGTCGAACGTCGCCAACCGCCCGCCGTGCTGCACGGCCAGCGCCAGTAGATAGGTATCGGTCACCTGATCCGAGGCCAGCAGACGCGCGCGGTCGATCAGCGGCGAATCCAGCAGACTCATGTCCGACGGCCAGAACACATGCCCCGGCTGGCTGCACAGGTCTGACAACAACTCCGCTGCAACAGCGACCGATTCCACCGCGTTGCCGTAGCGCGGATGCGCCATGATCCGCAGCGCGCCGTTCTGGGTGATGCCGCAACTGGCCCACGACGCGCTGGCACCGACGAACCATTCGTGTGCGACTTCGTGATGCGTGTGGACGGGATCGAGCAGGGCCAGCAGCACGTTCACGTCCAATAACCAGGTCGTCTCGCGCGCGGGCCAGGGCGTGCCCGCATCTTCCACCCGTGTTTTCCTGTTCGCCACGGCGCGGCTCACGACGCCCACGGGTATTCGTCGCGCAGCTGGTTGATTTCCTGCGGTGTCGTTGGGCGGGCATCGGCGCGCACCGGCATCAGGCGGATGCCATTGCGATGGCGCGGCGCAGCCACCGCCGGGGCAAGCCCCTTGCGCGCGAGTTCCGACACCACTTCGCCCAATGTGCGGCCCTGCCGCGCTGCCAGCGCACGCGCGGCGGCCAGCACGTCTTCGTCCAGTTGCAGGGTGGTACGCATGGCAGGCTCCAAATGGAATACGCTTCGCATCAAGCATCAAGCATCATGCATCCGATGTCAATTCGAATCCGGGATGGCCTGCCGCCGGCCGGTCCGTCGCGCGCCGTATAATTCCCGCCCTGCCGAGGGGCGCTGCGATGGGCCGGTTTCCATGAAACCTGCGCCCGCCAGGCTCGGCATCGAAACAACGGCGCCCGTGACCGCAATCCACCGCACTCACGGAGCATCCGCATGAACGCCGTTGCAAAGACCTTCTCGACCGAAGGTGATTACAAGGTCGCCGATATTTCACTGGCCGATTGGGGCCGCAAGGAACTGGACATCGCCGAGCACGAGATGCCGGGCCTGATGTCGATCCGCCGCAAGTACGCCGCCTCCACGCCGCTCAAGGGCGTGCGCGTGACCGGCTCGCTGCACATGACTATCCAGACTGCCGTGCTGATCGAGACGCTGAAGGACATCGGTGCCGACGTGCGCTGGGCCTCCTGCAACATCTTCAGCACGCAGGACCACGCCGCCGCCGCGATCGCCGCCACCGGCACGCCGGTGTTCGCGTGGAAAGGCGAGACGCTGGAAGAGTATTGGGACTGCACGCTGGACGCGCTGAGCTTCCCCGACGGCAACGGCGGCTTCCTTGGCCCGCAGTTGGTGGTCGATGACGGCGGCGACGTGACCCTGCTGATCCACAAGGGTTATGAGCTGGAACAGGGCGACGACAGCTGGGTGAACTCGGCCTCCGGTAGCCACGAGGAACAGGTCATCAAGAACCTGCTCAAGCGCGTGGCGGTGGAACGCCCCGGTTACTGGACGCGCGTGGTCGCGGACTGGAAGGGCGTGTCCGAGGAAACCACCACCGGCGTGCATCGCCTGTACCAGCTGGCCGAGCGCGGCAAGCTGCTGGTGCCGGCGATCAACGTCAACGATTCGGTGACCAAGTCGAAGTTCGACAACCTGTACGGCTGCCGCGAGTCGCTGGCCGATGGCCTGAAGCGCGCGATGGACGTGATGCTGGCCGGCAAGGTCGCGGTGGTGTGCGGCTATGGCGACGTCGGCAAGGGCAGCGCGCATTCGCTGCGTGCCTACGGCGCGCGCGTGGTGGTCACCGAGATCGACCCGATCTGCGCCCTGCAGGCGGCGATGGAAGGCTTCGAGGTGAAGACGGTGGAAGACACCCTCGGCACCGCCGACATCTACGTCACCACCACCGGCAACAAGGACATCATCACCCTCGCCCACATGCAGGCGATGAAGGATCAGGCCATCGTCTGCAACATCGGCCACTTCGACAACGAGATCCAGGTTGATGCGTTGTATGCCAGCGGCGCGGTGAAGACCAACATCAAGCCGCAGGTGGACAAGTTCACGTTCCCCACTGGCAACTGCATCTTCCTGCTGGCCGAAGGTCGCCTCGTGAACCTGGGCTGCGCCACCGGCCATCCCAGCTTCGTGATGAGCAACAGCTTCAGCAACCAGACGCTGGCGCAGATCGACCTGTGGGCGAACAAGGATTCGTATGAATCCAAGGTCTATATCCTGCCGAAGAAGCTGGACGAGGAAGTGGCGCGCCTGCATCTGGAAAAGATCGGCGTGAAGCTGACCAGGCTGACCAAGGAACAGGCCGACTACCTCGGCGTGCCGGTGGAAGGCCCGTTCAAGCCGGAGCATTACCGCTACTGATTGGCGGCTTCACCTAAGGAAGGTCTGAACAAGCCGTCATTCCGGCGAAAGCCGGCTGCTTCTGACAAACGAATGTTTGTCCAATCTAGCTCTTTGGTAAGTCATTGAAAAAGCTG
>NZ_JASGED010000047.1:0-6120 GCF_047606765.1 Thermomonas sp.
CCCGGCCTGATGCGGCATGCCGGCGCGGTGCCGACGCGCTGGACGGGCTTTGATGGCGATGGCTGGCGCGCGCTGTGCGTGGAAGCGCTGGAGCGCGAGGCGCGCGGTCGCGCCAGCCATCGCCATCAAAGCCCGTCCAGCGCGTCGGCACCGCGCCGGCATGCCGCATCAGGCCGGGGGCAACATCGGCAGCCATCAACGCACCTTCAACCAGCAAGGTGCCGCTGCCGCACATCGGGTCGAGCAGGTCGCCGCCTTCGGCATACAGCTGCGGCCAGCCGCCACGCAGCAATACCGCTGCCGCCACGTTTTCCTTCAGCGGAGCTTCGCCTTGCGCGCGTCGCCAGCCATGGCGGTGCATCGGCCCGCCTGACAGGTCGATGGACAGCGTGGCGCGGCCCTTGCGGATGACCAGGTTGATGCGCACGTCAGGGGATTCGACATCGACATCGGGCCGCTGCCCGGTGCTGGCGCGCAAGGTATCGACGATGGCGTCCTTGACCCGCTGCGCGGCGTAGCGCGCGTGAGTGATTGCATTGCCGGAGACGTGCGCATCGATGGCGATGCTGTGCGCAGGCTGCAGGTGCCGCGTCCAGTCGATGGCGGCACTGCCTGCATACAACGCGTGCTCATCGGCGCATTCGAACTCGGCGATCGGCCACAGGATGCGGCTGGCAAGGCGCGACCACAGCACCGCGCGCTGCGCGTCCGTCAGCGTGCCTTCCACGTTGACACCGGCGATGGCGGCGGTGGCGCGCGCGCAACCCAGCGCCAGCAGTTCGTCGGCCAGCAGGTATTCCAGACCCTTGCCGCAGGATGCGAAGAATTTCATGGGCTCAGAGCGTTGCCAGCAACGCCGCGAACGCATCCGCACTGGCCTGTACGTGATCGGAGAGGCGATGCGAGTCGTTGACCAACAGCAGGCGCGCATTGCGTGCGGCAGCCCAGTCCACCACCTGCGCGGCCGGGATCAGTTCGTCATGCCAGCCGTGGATGATGGAAACCGGCACATCGGCGGCCTGTAGTGGCGGCGCCTTGCCCATGCCGATCGGCGGTGCCATCAGGAACAGCGCCCGCACCGGCAGATGCAGCGAGACATGTCCGCTGATCCACGCACCCAGGCTGGAGCCGGCCAGCACCAGCGGGCCACGCTCGGCGGCGGTGCGTGCCAGCGCCAGCAGGCGCTCCACCCGCGCCGGCACGTCGCCCAGTTCGCTGACCTCGCGACGGGCGTCCAGATCGGTGTAATCCGGCCGCTCATGCGTCCAGCCCAGCCGCTGCGCGGCCTCGGCCAGTGCGGTGACCTTGGTCGCGTCGGGGCCGCTTTCAAAGCCGTGAGAGAGAATGCAATGTCCACGCATCCGTGAATGCTAGCATCGGCACATGCCCACGCCCGCCCGCATCGAACACCTGCCCTACGTCGATGCCCTGGCCGTGCGCCATTTCGCCGGGATCGACACCGTGGTGATCCACTGCACGGAACTGCCCGACCTTGCCACCGCGCGCGAGTACGGCGAGCGCGTGCTGTATGCCACCAGCCGCACCGGCAACAGCGGCCATTACTACATCGACCGCGACGGCAGCACCATCGAATACGTGCCGCCGCAACGCATCGCGCACCACACGCGCGGCTGGAACCAGCGCAGCATCGGCATCGAACTGGTCAATACCGGGCGCTTCCCGCACTGGCTGGATTCGCGCCATCAGACGATGGACGAGCCCTACACCGAGGCGCAGGTGGAGGCGCTGATCGCCCTGCTGCTGGCGCTGCGCGAACGCATCCCGGCGCTGGTGCGGATTGCCGGCCACGAGGATCTGGACACGGACGAGGTCGAAGCCAGCGACGATCCCGCGCTGAAGGTGCGCCGCAAACTCGACCCCGGCCCGCTGTTCCCGTGGGCACGGGTGCTGGAAGCGGTGCCGCTGCGGCGGATCGGGTAGCTGGCCATGCGGAGCAAGCTCCGCATCTACATCCGGACTGCCTCAATACCCGTAGGTGCCGAGCTTGCTCGGCACACAAGCCGCATCCCGCCGCCCTTCAGGGCCAGCCACCTATAATCCCGCCATGACCTCGCCCGTTTCCGAACTGATCGAACTGCTCTCGCTGGAGCAGCTGGAAGACAACCTGTTTCGCGGCCAGAGCCGCGACATCGGCACCAAGTACGTGTTCGGCGGGCAGGTGCTGGGGCAGGCGCTGTCCGCCGCGCAGGCGACGATGGACGCGCCACGCCCCGCGCATTCGCTGCACGCCTATTTCCTGCGCGCAGGCGACATCGAAGCCCCCATCGTCTATGACGTGGACCGCACCCGCGACGGCGGCAGTTTTTCGGTGCGGCGCGTGACCGCGATCCAGCACGGCAAGGTGATTTTCTTCTGCGCGGCGTCGTTCCAGCAGCCGGAAGCCGGCGCGGAACATCAATTGTCGATGCCGGAAGTGCCCAAGCCTGACGACCTGGAACCTGCGCCCGCGATTCCGCCGGAAAAACTGGCGCTACTGCCCACCAAGGTGCAGCGCTGGCTGGACCGGATGGGGCCGTTCGAGTTCCGCCATGTCTATCCACGCGATGAATTGAATCCGCCCAAGCGCCCGCCGTTCCAGCAGGTCTGGTTCCGGCTCGCGCAGAAGGTCGGCGACGCGCCGGAGCTGCATCGCGCCTTGCTGGCCTACGCCAGCGACTTCCACCTGCTCGGCACCGCCACCTTCCCGCATGGCATCAGCTACTACCAGCCAAACGTGCAGATGGCATCGCTCGATCATGCGCTGTGGTTCCATCGCGATTTCCGCGCCGACGACTGGCTGCTGTACAGCATCGACAGCCCCAGCGCGCAGGGCGCGCGCGGCCTGGCGCGCGGGCAGGTCTTCGACCGTCACGGCAACCTGGTCGCAAGCACCGCGCAGGAAGGCATGATCCGCGTGCTCCCGCAGGCACAGGCATGAGGCAGGTTTTCACCAGCCCGCGCCTGGAAAACGTGGAAGCCGTGGCCGCACTGCTGCGCGAGGCCGATATCGAAGTGGCGATCACCAACGATCGCTCGTACCGCGGCAACCGCCGCAGCGATTTCAGCTATCGCCAGCGCGAACAGGCCGGCCCGCAGCCTGCGGTGTGGATCGTGCGGGCCGAGGATCAACCGCGCGGTCGCCAGTTACTGCGCGATGCGGGCCTGCTGGACAGCTCGCGCGAGGGCGCTTCCAGCTACCTGCCCACGTCCATGCTGCATGAAGGCAAGAAAGACGACGGCGGTGGCCGCAGCATGCGCACCAAGCTGATCCTGCTGGGCCTGATCGGCGTGGTCGTGGCGCTGGTTGCATTCAACGCGCGCAAATACCTGCCTGCCGCCGATGAACCTGCACGTCCGGTTGCGCCCGCCAAACCTGCACTTCCGGCATTGGTGCCGGAATCCGTGGAGGCGCTGGAGGTCTATCGCGCCGACGTGCCCACCGCGCTTTCGAAGCTGGTGATCGAACGCGCATTGGCCGAACGCAAGCCGGCACGCGCCTGCATCGACATCGACGGCAAGCCGCCTGCACCCGGCCTTGTGGCATCCACTGCGACCAAACTGCTCGACGCCACGGCCTGCCCGAGCGACGGCGCACTGGCAATCTCCGTGCGTGACTACATGACCGATGGCAGCGGCAGCGGCACGGTGACGCTGGTGGTGGGCGAAGACAAGCCGCGTGTGATCGAAACACAGCGCGACGGCATGCGTTGGCAGGTACAGGACAAGCGCTGAACGCAGCGCCATGCACAACGACGCCCGGGCATGCCCGGGCGTCGAATCAGCACGAACCAGATACCCGGCTTACTTCACCGGTGCAGGCTTTGCAGGCGGCTGTCCATCACCGCGCGGCTTCGGCTTGAAGGCATCGAACTCGGCCTTGGTCACCGTGCCGTCCTTGTTGGCATCCATGCGGTCAAACATCGCGCCGATATGCTGCTGGCGCTCTGCTTCGGTCGGCTGCGGGCGCGCCGGCTTCTGCTTGCCTGCCTCGCCTGCACGTTGCGCCCGCTGCTGCTCACGCTCGGCGGCACGCGCGCTGTGCTCGACAATGAACTCGTCGCGGCTCAGCCTGCCGTCCTTGTTGGCGTCGGCATCGGCGAACAAGGTGGCGCGCGCCTCGTGCATGCGTGCGCCATCGCGACCATTGCGCGGATGCATCGCACGGCGCTCATCTGCGCTCAGCTTGCCGTCCTTGTTCACGTCGAGCTGGTCGAAGCGCTGCGCCAGCTTCGGAAAAGCGGCCGCTTCGGCCTTGGTGATGACGCCGTCGCCGTTGGCATCGATCTTCGCCTTGGCAGGTGCGGTCTGGGCGGTGGTGGCAGCGGACGCCAGCAGCGCCAGGACGGCAATGGACAGGGTGTTGCGCATGTTCATGATCTGCTCTCCATACCGGCACGCGCCGGGCTTGCAGTGAAAAACGCTGCCGCCGCACATCGGTTGACGCCCAACCCTGCGCGCAGCTGAACAAGGCCGTTGCTATGCTCGCCACATGGGCACCAATGGCGACGATCTGCGCATGTTCCGCACTGGCGCGCACCCGTGCGGCTACTGGCCCGACCGCGAGGCGCGCGACCTGGTGCTGGACCCGCGCGACCCGCGCCTGCCGCTGTTCTACCCGACCGCACTGGACTGGGGCTTCCGCCGCTCCGGCGACATCGTCTATCGCCCCGGCTGCAACGGCTGCCGCGCCTGCGTGCCGGTGCGCATCCCGATTCAGGATTTCGTGCCGAACCGCAGCCAGCGCCGCTGCCTTGCGCACAATGCCGATGTCGATGCGCGCATCGTCGCGCCCGTGCGTACGCAGGAGCACCTCGCGCTGTATCGCCGCTACCTGTCCAGCCGGCATGCCGGCGGCGGCATGGACGACCACGGTGCCAACGAGTTCGACCAGTTCCTGGTCGGCAGCTGGAACGATGGCCGCTTCCTTGAACTGCGCCAGCGCGGCACCCACCGCCTGCTGGCAGTGGCGGTGACCGATCTTGCCGGCGCTGCGCTGTCGGCGGTCTATACCTTCTACGACCCCGACGAAACCCAGCGCAGCCTGGGCACGCTGGGCGTGCTGAAACAGATCGAATGGGCGCGCCGCGACGGACGCGCCCACCTGTATCTCGGCTACTGGATCGAGGGCCATCCGAAGATGGATTACAAGCGCCGCTTCCAGCCGCTGGAACGCTTCAACGGCAACCGCTGGCAACGGATGTGAGGTCGGCGCGCGCGTAGTCCACGAAGTCGAAGGAAAACGCATGCGCCGCATCGGCGGGATGCGCGATGCGCGCGGTCTCGCGCCACTCACCTGCATCGAAGCGCGGGAAGAATGCATCCGCACCGATGACTTCGGCATCGACATGGGTCAGGTGCATGCGCGTGGCATGCGGCAATGTGAGCGCATAGATTTCGCCACCGCCAATCACGCATAACTCATCGCCATCGGCCTGCGCGATGCTGCGCGCCTCTTCCAGCGATGCCACCGCCTGCATGCCTTCGAACGGCACCGCGCCGCTTCGCGTCAGCACCAGGTTGCGCCGCTTCGGCAGCGCGCGGCCCAGCGACTGTGCGGTCTTGCGGCCCATCAACACCGGCTTGCCGAGGGTCAGTGCCTTGAAACGCTTGAGATCATCCGGCAGATGCCACGGCAAGGCGTTGCCCTTGCCGATGGCGAAGTCGCGGCCCAGCGCGGCGATGAGGGAAATGTCCAAAGGCAACATCCATGGGGATGCCCGCCTGCACGGGCATGACGATATTAGACCGCGACCGGTGCCTTGATCGCCGCGTGTGGGTCATAGCCTTCGATGGCGATGTCATCGAATGTGAAACCAAAAATGTCCTGCACGTCCGGGTTCAAGCGCAGCGTGGGCAATGCGCGCGGCGCGCGCGCAAGCTGTTCGCGCGCCTGTTCGAAGTGGTTGGAATACAGATGGGCATCACCCAGCGTATGCACGAAGTCGCCCACGCCCAACCCGCAAACCTGCGCCACCATGTGGGTGAGCAGCGCGTAGCTTGCGATGTTGAACGGCACGCCAAGGAAAATATCGCCACTACGCTGGTAAAGCTGGCAGCTCAACTTGCCATCGACCACGTAGAACTGGAACAGCGAATGGCAGGGCATCAGCGCCATCTTCG
>NZ_JASGED010000048.1:0-24306 GCF_047606765.1 Thermomonas sp.
CAACGGCAGCGTGCATAACAGCGCGACGGCCGAAGGCACGCCGCCGAGCACGCCGACGAACCCGAACCCGCCGGTGGTGACGACGCCGCCGAGCGAAGTGGACGTGCCGCTGACGCAGACGCCGGGCTTGGATTCGACCAAGTCGATGACGGGTTACGAGGATGTGGACGGCAGCGGCAGCCTGACGTTGGGCGACGTGATGACCTACAGCATCGTTGTCACCAACACGGGCAATGTGGATCTGCGCGGGGTGACGATCGAGGATCCGCGTCTGACGCCGAGCTCCACGGCGTGCGCCGTGGTGCCGGTGGCGGGTACCTGCGTGCTGACCGGCACCTCGCCGGTGACGCTGGCGGATGCCGATGCAGGCCAGGTCGTGAACGTGGCGACGGTGACCGTGGTGGAAATCCCGGGCACGCCGACGCTGCCGCCGGAACTGTGCCCGGCAGGTTCGACGGCTGCGGTCTGCCATCCGACCACGACCACTGACATCAGCCAGACCCCGGCCATTGCCACCACCAAGACGGCAACGTTGACCGTGGACAACGAGACGCAGGGCAAGGCCAACATCGGTGACGTGATTACCTACGCGGTGACGGTGACCAATACCGGCAACGTGACCCTGACCAATGTGACGGTGGAAGACACGCTGGAAGGCCGCGCGCCGACCACGCTGACCTGCGCACCGACCACGCTGGTTCCGGGCCAGACCGCGACCTGCGACAGCTACACGCACACGGTGACTGTGGACGACGTGAACCTGTATGGCGACACGCTGGACAACAGCGTGACCGCGACCGGTACGGCGGCGACCGCAGGTGGCGTCACGATCAGCGTGACCGCGCTGGGTTCGGCGGAAGTGCTGATCGAAGCCGATCCGGTGCAGGTGCGAGTGATCAAGACCGCCGGTTCGCGCGATGTCAAGATCGGTGACCTGGTGCGCTACACGCTGACGGTGAGCAACACCGGCACCACGCCGATGGTGGACGGCATGATCGTGGATACCCCGCCGGCCGGCTTCACCTATGTGGACGGTTCGCTGGTGGTCAACGATGCCGACGATGCGGGTCGCTTGGTCGGAACCTATCCGATCAGCGTGGATCGCATCGACATCCCGGCGGGTCAGACGGCCACGATCACCTACCTGCTGCGCGTGGGCGCGGGCGTGCGCGCCGGCATCCACACCAACAGCGCGCTGGTGCGTGACGATGGCGAAGTGGTCTCGAACGTGGCAACCGCCGACGTGCAGATGACTGCCGACCCGCTGCTGGAGGAAACGCTGGTGCTGGGCACGGTGTTTGATGACCGTGACCGCGACGGCTGGCAGGACAGCGCTGCGATGAGTGGCATCAGCATCCAGGGTGGTTTTGCGCCGGGTGCCTATGTCGCCAACTCGACCACGGTGGATCGAGGTCAGGGCCCGCAGCCGGAAGCCGACGCCAGCTCGCCGCTGCTGCACGGCATCGCCATCGGTGATATCGCCGGTCGCGAGTCCGATGCGGATCCGGCTGCGCGCCGTCGCGTGGTGGTGAGCCAGGTGCTGAGCGCGCTGGACTTCACGGATGACTTCGTGCTGACCAGTGAGCAGGGCGTGACGCTGCGCATGGATGCGGCCGGCAACACCCGCATCGAGCGCAACGGCAAGACGGCGAAGGATCTGAGCGCCGCCGAGCCGACGGTTGCCCGCAAGGTCAGCCAGGTCGAGAACGGCTATCGCGTTGACTACGTCATCGAGAACAACGGTGTCGATGAGCGCGGTATCCCGGGCGTGCGGATTGCCTCGGTGGAAGGCCTGCTGGTGGAAACCGACCAGTACGGTCGCTACCACCTGGTCGGTGTCGATGGCGGGCGCTGGGAGCGTGGTCGCAACTTCATCCTGAAGGTTGACCCCGCCACCCTGCCGCCGGGCAGCGAGTTCACCACCGACAACCCGCTGCTGCGTCGCGTCACCCCGGGTCTGCCGGTGCGCTTCGACTTCGGCGTGAAGCTGCCGGGCGGCCTGATCGAAGGCGGCGAGCAGAAGATCGAGCTGGAGCTGGGCGCGGTGCTGTTCGATCCGGAAAGCGCAGTGCTGCGTGAGCAGTACCAGCCGCTGGTCGAGAAGATGGCAGCCAAGGTGCGCGAGAACGGCGCGGGTGAAGTGGTGATCGCCGCCAATGGCGGGTCGGAGGCCCTGGCCTACGACCGCGCCAAGGCGGTCCGCGACGCCCTGCTGGCGAAGCTGGAGCCGGAGCTGGCGCAGCAGACCACGGTCAGCCTGCGTACCGACCTGGCCGATCCGCGCAGCACCCTGCTGTCGCTGGGCGAGTCGCCGATCCTGGGCACGGTGTTGTTCGATACCGACAAGCACGCCATCAAGCCGGAGTTCGTGCCGGTGATCGAGAAGATCGCTGCCGACATCGAGAAGCTGGGTGGTGGCGTGATCGGGGTAGTGGGTCATGCCGACCGCCGTGCGTCCGATGCCTACAACATCGCGCTCGGCATGCGTCGCGCCAAGGCCGTGTACGAGGCCATCGCCGCCAAGCTGAGTCCGCAGACTCGAAGCAGGTTGCGAGTGGAAATCAGTGATGACCCGACAGCCCCTGTCGGCCTGAAGAGCCGCTGAGGGGAACGGTGATGAAGATGAAGATGAAAGCTCTGGATTGCGCCCTGATCGGCATTCTCGCGAGCCTTGCCTCGCAGGCTGCATACGCGCAGGAACAGCAGGTGGCGGCAGATGCCGTCACCTGCACCGATGCCGCCTGCGCCGATGCGAATGGCGAAGTGCTGATGCGGGTACGCACGCGCGGTGAGCGCCAGCCGCTCACCGTCAATGCGCCCGAGGAATCACCGGCGCTGCAGCCTGACCGTCGCGTGACGGTGGAAACCGAGCAGCGCGGCAAGGCCGTGGCCATCGGCAAGTGGTCGGTGCAATTGCCCGGCGGCGGCGTGATCTGGGCCACCGAAGACCCCAACCTCGGGCAGCCACGGCTGGACGTGTCGGCCACGTCGCAGGTGCCGTTCGATGGCACCCGCGTCACCCGTCCGGTGCGCTTCTACATCTACAACAACTACACCGCGTTCATCGATCGGCTTGAAGTGCTGGTGTTCCGTGCCAGCGACAGCGATCTGGTCACGCCGCTGGCTACCGTGCAGCTGAATGCTGCGGCGGTGGTCGATGGCGAATGGGACGGCACCTTGCCGGCGGGCTTCCAGGCCCGTGCCGGCGATGAACTGGCCTATGTCGTGCGTGCCTACGGCAAGGATGGCTCGTTCGACGAAACTTATCCGCACCGCTTCCAGCTGGTGACGCCGGACGAGGCCGAACGCGGTGCCCTGAGCCTGCGCACGGCCACCGAGCGCAAACTCGGCCAGAGCCTGGACACGCAGCAGGCCGAGGCGCTGAGCCAGATCGACAGCACCTTCGGCAACAACAGCCTGCGCGTGCAGAACATCCCGATCTACGGTTCGCGCATCCGCATCCAGGGCCGCAACCTGCCGGAAAACAGCAGCGTGACCATCAATGGCCGCGCACATCCGCTGGACATGGAGCGCAAGCTGGTTGCCGAGTATCTGGAACCGGTGGGCCAGCACCATTACGACATCGCCATCAACGGTGGTGCGCTGGCCGCACCCATCCAGAAATCGCTGGATGTCGATGTCAGCGGCAAGTACATGTTTGCGGTCGCATTGGCCGATTTGACCGTGTCCGGCAACAACGTGTCCGGCTCGATCGAACCGCTGGCCGGCGACGAACACTTTGAAAAGGACCTGGTGGTCGATGGTCGCCTGGCCTTCTATCTGAAGGGCAAGGTCAAGGGCAAATACCTGGTCACCGCGCAGGCGGATACCCAGGAGCGCGAGATCAGCGAGCTGTTCACGGGCTTCTGGAACGCCGACCCGCAGGACATCTTCCGCCGCCTTGACCCGGACCAGTACTACCCGGTCTATGGCGATGATTCCACGACCTACCGCGACGTGGACACCATGGGTCGCCTGTACGTGCGCGTGGACTGGGACAAGAGCCAGGCGCTGTGGGGCAATTTCAACACCGGCATCACCGGCACCGAGTACGGCCAGTATTCGCGTTCCCTGTACGGCGGTGCGCTGAGCTGGCGCAGCCGTCGCAGCACCGCGCTGGGCGAAGCCGGCAGCGAGCTGAAGGCCTTCGGCTCCGAAGCGCAGACCGCCCCCGGTCACAGCGAGTTCCTCGGCACCGGCGGCAGCCTGTACTACCTGAAGCACACCGACGTGCTGCCGGGTTCGGCGCAGGTCGTGCTGGAAGTGCGCGACCCGACCACGGGCCGCACCGAAAGCCGCGTGCAACTGCTGGAAGGTGCGGATTACGAAATCGACAGCATGCAGGGCCGGATCATCCTGAGCCGCCCGCTGTCGATGATTACCCGCGAGAACGTGCCGACCCTGACCCGCGACACGCCACTGGATGGCCTGTCGCAGGTGCTGCTGGTTGACTACGAATACCTCCCGCACGGGTTCGACGCCGACGATGTCACCGCTGGCGTGCGCGGCAAGCACTGGTTTGGCGATCACTTCGCCATCGGTGGCACCTACATCGACGAAAACCGCGCCGGCGACGACTACACCCTGTCCAGCGTCGATCTGACCCTGCAGGCCGGCCGCGGCACCTACCTGAAGCTGGAGCACACCCGCAGCGAGGCCACCAGCGCCCCGGTGTTCTTCTCCAGCAACGGTGGCCTGAGCTTCACCCAGATCAACCCGGTGCTGGGCGCGCGCGAAGGCGAGGCCAGCGCGGTCGAGGCGCGTGCCAACTTCAAGGAGCTGGGCTGGACCGCGCTGGACTGGTCGGCCGGTGCCTGGTGGCGTCAGGTGGATGCCGGCTTCTCCGTTTCGCGTTTCGATACCGGCGCGGACATCGAGGAACACGGTGCCGAACTGCTGGGCCAGTTCACGCCCAACTTCAACATCTACAGCCGCTACAGCCTGGCCGAACGTGGTGCCGAGTCGCTGGAGCAGGCGCAGGTGACCGTGGAATGGCGGATGAGCGACTTCGCATCGTTCAGCGCCGAACTGCGCCGCATCGAGGAACAGCGCCTCACCGGCGACGCCACCGGCGTGCTGGCGGCGTTGCAGTATCGCCACCGCTTCGGCACCTCGCTGGAAGTCTATGGCACCGCGCAGTTCACGCTGGAGGACGATGGCGGCAACTACGCCGACAATGATTCCGTCACCCTCGGCGCGAAGTACCTGTTCGGCAACCTGTCCAGCGTCAATGCCGAGGTCACCAGCGGCGACCGTGGCGATGCCGCCATGATCGGTGCCGAGTACCGTCGTCGCGCGGATCATTCGATCTACGCCAACTACACCTACTCGACCGACCGCAGCGCGTACGACCCGCTGTTCAACAATCGCCGCGATACCGGCTGGACCCTTGGCCAGCGCTGGCGCTTGTCGAACCAGGTCAACGTGTTCAACGAAAGCCAGTGGCTGAAGTCGCCGAGTGAATCCGGCCTTGCCAACACCTTCGGCATGGACTTCTACCCGGCGCAGGGCTGGACCTTGGGCTTCACCCTGCAGCACGCCGATCTGGACACCGTGGCCGGCGGCGTGGACCGTGATGCCGTCAGCATCAACGGCGGTCGCACCTCCAATGCCACCCAGTGGCAGAGCAAGCTGGAGTGGCGGCGCGACACCGGTGCGGAGCGTCGCGAACAGTGGGTGACCACCAACTATCTGACCCACAAGGTCAACGAGAGCTTCCGCATCGCCGCGCGTTTCAACTATTCGCGCACCGAGGATGAATTGCTGGCGCAGGCTGGCGCGAAGTTCGTCGAAGGCAACCTGGGCTTCGCGTGGCGTCCGTGGGACAGCACCCGCTGGGCGCTGTTCGGCCGCTACACCTACCTGTACGACGTGTCCTCGCTGCCGCAGATCGGCACCAATGTCGCCTACTACGACCAGCGCAGCCAGGTGCTGTCGCTGGAAGGCGTGTACATGCCGAGCGACCATTGGGAGTTTGCCGGCAAGCTGGCGCGCCGCGAAGGCGAAGTGCGCATGGGTCGCCTGGAAGGCGTGTGGGCGGATTCGGCCACCACCTTCGTGGCCGGCCAGGTGCGCTACGAACTGCGCGGGCAGTGGCATGCACTGGGCGAGTTCCGCTGGCTGGGCGTGAAGCAGGGCGGCGACAAGTCCGGCTTCCTGGTGGGCGTGGATCGCGATGTCGGCAAGAACTTCCGCGTTGGTGTTGGCTACAACTTCACCGATTTCAGCGACGACCTCACCAACTTTGACTACGACCACCGCGGGTTCTTCCTGAACCTCACCGGGCGCTATTGAGAAAGGCAGGCAGCAAAATGACTCAGTTACACAAAGACAGGCAATCACTGCGCCGCTGGCTGCAAGGCACGGCCATGAGTGGGTTGCTGGCTGTCGCGGGATTGTTGTCGTTGGCGATGCCCGGCACTGCAAATGCGCAGGTCGCCGGCACCTGCCGATTGGCCGAGCCAAACTCTCTGGGGCAACACGTATCGGAGATTTGCTGGTTCCAGTTTGGCACCACGGGCGAGATGCTGAACTCCGGCACCACGCGCGATTACGATTTCGAGCTGCCGGATGGCTCCCACGTCACGCTGACCATCGCCGTGACGGGAGGCACCTATACGCCGGTTGCGCAACGTGGCCTGCAAGTGACGCAGGCACCGACCTGGACAGGCTCCAACTTCAGTGGCAACAGCAATTATTACAAGATCGAGACGCCGAACTCGGCGGCGCTGTACCCAGCCGTAAATGGGGGCGCGAACTACGTGACGATGACCGTGTCCAGCATCCGCTTGTTCCGCCCGAACGGCACCGAGGTGACCGACGTTCCGTTCGAGATCGTGTTTGCCGATGCCGAACGCCTGAACTCCAACCCGGAATACCTGGATTTTGGCGTGGTCACCGGTGGCAATGCGTTCCAGGTGCTGGAATGGCTGGGCCCAGGCGGTGCGGGATACAACGTCGAATCGGGAACGCCGGGCACCATTGCCCCTCTCATCACTTCGCCGTGCTGGAGCGGTGGCGCATCGGGTGCGAAGACGGGCGTGGACTGTCGTCGCTATCGCGGCACCGCCAATGGCGTCGATGCTTCGGCAGTGGTGCTGACAACCCAGCGTGATATCACCTCAAGCCAGCCGTTCACCGTGACCGGGCAGGTGTATTCCTCGGGCATGCAGGGTTTTGCCATCGGCGTGCGCTGGGGTAGCCTGCGTCTGCGCAAGCAACTGCCCAATGGCAGGGTCCAGGCCAGTGACCAGTTCAATTTCCAGATCGCCAATGCCGCAGGCACCGTGGTCGCCCAGGACGTGACGACGGGGACTGGCACCACCTCCGACTGGATCAGCACCACGGCCATGCCGGGCAATATCTTCACGCTTACCGAATCGATGGCGAGCGGCTCGGCCTCTGTGCTGGGGCAGTACAGTTCCTGGGTGCGCTGCGTCGGTGGCGTGCAGGGCGGTGGCACCACCACCACCATCATCGACCAGGCCTACAGCCCGTCCAACCCGCCGCAGATCAACCTGGATGCCACGATCAGCGAGCCTGGTTACAACATCGACTGCGAGTTCATCAATACGCCTGCGGAGTTCGACCTGGAAGTGCAAAAGGCGCTGACCTTGGTCAATGGCGCTGCCCTCCCCAGCGGTGGCAAGGTTGCACCGGGTGACAAGCTCACCTACACGATCACCATCGAGAACAACGATACGGTGCAAGCCATCCTGCCCGTTGGCGCAGTGGTTGAAAGCCTGCCAGACGGCACCACGCTTGATGCAACAACCGTTGACTTCACCTGCTTCCTCAACAGTTGCAGCAACGTCAATGCGCTCACGATCGCGCCGGGGGCAAGCGCCACGCTGACCTTCGTGGTCAATGTGGACAATCCGCTGAGCACGAGCATCACCGAGATCAAGAACAACGTGGTGGTCACCGGGGTGGATTGCACGGCAACGGGCAACACCTGCAGCCATGAAGTGCCGGTATCCAGGGATGTTGACCTGTCGATCATCAAGACCAATGGTATGGATACGGTTACACCCGGTGCCCAGATCACCTACACGGTCACGGTGAACAATGCCGGCCCGGCTGCTGCCAATGGTGCGGTGGTGAGCGACACCCCCACCTCCGGTCTGAGCAACTGCGCGGTCACCGCCTGCGCCTCGGGCAACGGCGCGTCCTGCCCGGCCAGTGGCGACTGGGCCAGCTTGCTCACGGGTGGCGTGGCCATCCCGGCCCTGCCCAATACCGGCAGCGTGATGTTTAGCGTGGGCTGCACCGTCACGCCGTAAGGCGGGCGCGGTTGCAGTTTTTGCGTGTTGATCCGGCCAGCCCCAGTGCTGGCCGGATTTGTTTTGGGCGGTGCCATCGCCCAATCGCCTTAAACTCGTCGCCATGCACGACGCCCCTCAAGACGCGCCCGGTTGGAAG
The DNA here is from genome assembly GCF_047606765.1 of Thermomonas sp. Lineage (GTDB taxonomy): Bacteria > Pseudomonadota > Gammaproteobacteria > Xanthomonadales > Xanthomonadaceae > Thermomonas. The sequence goes on from NZ_JASGED010000048.1 coordinate 8,422, forward strand.
CTGCACGCGCGGCAGCGTCTGCCGCTGTATTGGCAGCTGGTGCGCGGCGACCGCCCCATCGGCTGGCTGCTGTTGCTGTGGCCGACGTGGTGGGGGCTGTGGATTGCCGCTGAAGGCGTGCCGCCGCTGTGGCCGTTGCTGGTGTTCTCAGTGGGGGTGTGGCTGACCCGTGCCGCCGGCTGCGTCATCAACGATTACGCTGACCGCTGGCTGGACGCCAGCGTGGAACGCACCAGGCATCGCCCGCTGGCGACCGGCGCGGTGTCCGGGCGCGAGGCGCTGGCTGTGTTCGCGGTGCTGATGCTGGTGGCGTTCGCGCTGGTGCTGACGCTGAATCGCCTGACCATTTACATGAGCGTGGTCGGCGTGTTCCTTGCCGCCAGTTATCCGTACCTGAAGCGCTACACCTACCTGCCGCAGGTGTATCTGGGCATGGCCTTCGGCTGGGGCATCCCGATGGCGTTCGCCGCGCTGACCGGCAGCGTGCCGCCGCTGGCGTGGGTGCTGTACGTTGCCAACATCTTCTGGGCCACCGCCTACGACACCTGGTATGCGATGGTGGATCGCGAGGACGACATCCGCATGGGCGCAAAGTCCACCGCGATCCTGTTTGGCGAGATGGATCTGGTTGCGATGGGCGTGCTGTACGCCTGCATGTTCGCAGCGCTCATGCTGGTGGGGCGCGAGGTGCAGATGCCGTACTGGTATTGGGTGGGGCTGGGCGTGGCGCTGCTGCTGGTGTTGTACGAGTTCGCCATCGCCCGCACCCGTGAACGTGCGGCCTGCTTCCGCGCCTTCCTGCACAACAACTGGGTGGGCATGGCGATCTTTGTCGGCATCGCGCTGGATTTTGCCCTGCGCGCGTGAGGGCAGGCACAGGCATGGGCAGGCACAGGGGCCTGCCCCTACGGGTTCATGGCGATGTGTAGGGGCAACCCCCCGTGGTTGCCCCGCGCCATCTACGCCACCCGCGCGCAAACCCACGCATCCACCCGTTGCGCGCCTGCCTTGCGCAGTGCGATGGCGGCAGCGTGCAGGGTGGCGCCCGTGGTCATCACGTCATCGAGCAGCACCACATGCGCGGGAAGTGTTGACGCCGCATCGACGCGAAACGCCCCACGCAGGTTGCGGCGGCGCGCGTTTGCATCCAGCCGCGATTGCGCGCGCGTGGATTTTTGCCGATGCAGTAGTTTGGCGCGCAGTGGCAGTGCCAGCGCGCGTGCCAGCAGCTTTGCCAGCTCCAGCGTCTGGTCGTAGCCACGCTGGCGCAGGCGCATGCGATGCAGCGGCACCGGCACCAGTGCATCCGGGCGCGGCAGTGTGGCGAAGCGTTCGGCCATGCATTGCGCCAGCACCCGGCCTGCGGCGAAGTCGCGGTGGAACTTCAATCGCGGCAGCAGCCGATCCAGCGGAAAGGCGTAGTCAAACGCGGCATGCACGGCATCCAGCGGTGGCGAATGCTGTAGACACGCGCCGCAGGTGCCTGCATGTGGCAACGGCAGGGCGCAGCGTTCACAGGCATTGTCCAGCCAAGGTAAATCGGCATGGCAGGCGTTGCACAGGTCGCGGCCCGGCATGCCGGCCTGCCCACACACCAGGCAGCGCGGGGCGAACAACCAGCACAGTGGCGCGCGCAGACGGCTGTCAACTTTCGATTGACTGGTTTGGTTGACGGTGATGGTCATGCGGCCCAGACTGCCGCATCGCAACCAGCCCGTCAGTCAGGAAACTCCCATGCCTGCCGTAGCCAAACTCCCCGATTCATTCCCGGTGCGCCACGACTGGTCGCGCACGGAGGTCGAAGCCCTGTTCGACCTGCCCTTCACCGAACTGCTGCACCGCGCCGGCAGTGCGCATCGCCAGCATTTCGATCCCGCCGAGGTGCAGGTTTCGACACTGCTGTCGGTCAAGACCGGCGGCTGCCCGGAGGACTGCGGCTACTGCCCGCAGGCCGCGCGCTACCACACCGGCGTCAACGCGACCAAGCTGATGGAAACCGACGCCGTGGTGGAAAAAGCGAAGCAGGCCAAGGCTGCCGGCGCATCGCGCTTCTGCATGGGCGCGGCGTGGCGTTCGCCGAAGGACCGCGACATTCCGAAGGTGGCAGCGATGATCCGCGAGGTGAAGGCGCTTGGCCTTGAAACCTGCGCAACCCTCGGCATGCTCAGTGGCGATCAGGCGCACGCGCTGCGCGATGCCGGCCTCGACTACTACAACCACAATATCGATACCGATCCGGAGTTTTACGGCGACATCATCCACACACGCGAAGTGCAGGATCGCTTCGACACGCTGGCGCATGTGCGCGATGCCGGCATGAAAACCTGTTGCGGCGGCATCGTCGGCATGGGTGAATCGCGCCGCCAGCGCGCGGGGCTGTTGCGCACGCTTGCCAACCTGCCGGCGCATCCGGATTCGGTGCCGATCAACCGCCTGGTGCAGGTGGAAGGCACGCCGCTTGCAGGCACGAAAGAGCTGGACCCGTTCGAGTTCGTGCGCACGGTGGCGGTGGCGCGGATCATCATGCCGAAGTCGATGGTGCGCCTGTCCGCCGGGCGCGAAAGCATGAGCGACGAATTGCAGGCGCTGTGCTTCGCCGCCGGTGCCAATTCGATCTTCTATGGCGAAAAATTGCTGACCACCGGTAACCCGGACACCGAGCGCGACATGGCGTTGTTTGCACGCCTAGGCCTGCGCCCGATGCAGGTAGCAGCGGCGGAAGACGACAGCATCGATGCCTGCACAGCGACGGTGCATGCGGGTATTACCGAAGCGGCATAAGAAAGATCCGTCATTCCGGCGAAGGCCGGAATCCAGCTTTTCGTACATCACAAGAACTGGATTCCGGCCTTCGCCGGAATGACGAGAATTAAGCATGGCGAGAGATTCACTACTTGATCGTATTGGAGATGCGCATGCACAGCGCGAAGCCCTGCATCGACAGCGCACGCGGCGCACGGTAATGCGCCGCGAAGGCGTGGCGTGCAAAGTCGATGGCAAGGCCCTGCTGGACTTTTGCAGCAATGATTACCTCGGCCTGTCGCAACACCCGCGCGTGGTCGCCGCAATGCGCGAAGCAGCCAGCGCCGGCGGCACCGCCTCGCATCTGGTCTGCGGCCACCATGCGCAACACGAAGCACTGGAACAGGAACTGGCCGATTGGTTGCAGGCACCACGCGCGTTGCTGTTCGGCAGCGGCTACATGGCCAACCTCGCCGTCATGCAGGCGCTGCTGGGCGCGCGCGATGTCTGCGTGCAGGACAAGCTCAACCACGCCAGCCTGATCGATGGCGCGCGGCTGGCAGGTTGCGATTTCAAGCGCTATCCGCATGGCGATGCCGAAGGCGCGGCGCGGCAACTGGCCGCGCATCCGGATGGTGCAGCATTGCTGGCAAGCGATGGCGTGTTCTCGATGGATGGCGATGTTGCGCCGCTGCGCGCACTGGCATCGGTTGCGCGAACGCACGGTGCAACGCTCTATATCGATGATGCGCATGGCGTTGGCGTGTTGGGCGAAGCGGGGCGCGGCAGCGTGGATGCAGCGGGACTTGATGCGTCCGATGTGCCATTGCGGCTGGTCACCTTCGGCAAGGCGCTGGGTGGTATCGGCGCGGCGGTGGTGGGCGATGCGGCCTTGATCGAACACCTGCTGCAAACCGCACGGCCCGGCATCTACACCACGGCATTACCGCCCGCGCAGGCCGCAGCCACGCGGTCGGCGTTGCATATCGCGCGAAGCGATGAAGGCGATGCCCTGCGTGCGCGCCTGCATGCAAACATCGCGCGTTTCCGCGAAGGCGCAGCACGGCTTGGCCTGAAGCTGATGCCTTCCACCACGCCGATTCAACCGATCCTGATGGGTGCAGATGCCGATGCGCTGTCGCTGTCACGCGCGCTGGAAGAACGTGGCTGCTGGGTTGTCGCGATTCGCCCGCCCACGGTGCCGGAAGGCAGCGCGCGCTTGCGTGTCACCTTGAGCGCAGCGCACGAAGCGGCGCAGATTGACGCATTGCTGGAAGCGCTGAGTGGCGTAGTCGGAATCTAGCTTGTGACATATGCTTTCTTCCTTCTCCCCGCTGTGCGGGGAGAAGGTGCCGAAGGCGGATGAGGGGGAACACACCGCAAAAACACCCTCACCCGGCTTCGCCACCCTCTCCCGCTAGCGGGAGAGGGAAGGAGCACAAAGAACGCCGAGCTAGCTCGGTTATTTCAGCCCCACAACCGCAGCCGCAGCAATTCCGCCACGCGCGCGGTTTCTCGCAGTGGCTGCGCATCGAACATCGCCAGTGCATCGTCCAGCGGGCGCACGCGACCGCGCGCGATCAGTGCATCAAGGAAATGACGAAGTCGTCCCTGCGTGGCATCGGGCGACCACGCAAACACCGGCGCGCGGGTGGCGGTGGCTTCGCTGAGCATGTTCACCGAATCCGGTGTGCAGATGATGCGCGTGGCATGCGCCAGCAGGCCGGCGTAGGGATTTGCGCCATCGCCGGTGTCACGCCAGCGCAGGCCGGGTAGATTGGCATCGACATCACCCAGCGCCTTGCGCCATGACTCTGGCGTGCGACGCGACGCGGCCACGCTGAAACTGCCGCCTTCGCTGCATGCGCGCGCTGCCAGCGTGCGCAGCAGTGCGGCGAAGGCGTCATCGCCCAGTGGTGCATGACGGGTCGGGCCACCGACCAGCAGCACGGTATGCGGTGCGGGCAATGTGTTGAACTGCCCAAACGCGGCGCGCGCCTGCGCCAGCCAGTCGTCATCGACCGGATGCAGGCTACCGAGCGTGGTGATGACGTTGCCGCCGCGCAGGCCGTCGTGTTCCGGTGCAATCACGATGTCCCAATGGCGAACATCGAGGCGCGGGTCGAGGATCTGCACGGCCTTGGTTCCGCGCGCGTGCAGCAGGCGCGTGGCAAGCGCGGCCTGCCTGCCGCAGCCGATGGCGAGCTTCGGTGGTGCTTCGCATGCCGCATGGAACGCAGGCCCGAATGCGCTTTCGCTGCCGGGCAAGCGCCGCGGTGCCAGCCAGCGCCACGGCGCATGCGCCGTCAGCACGACCTCGCTTGCTTGCGGATCAAGCGCACGCGCCAGCGCCAACGCCTGCCGGGCGTTGCCGGCGCGGCCATCGTGCAGGGCGCAGATCGCGCTCATGCGCATGCACCGCGTCGTTGCACGGGAGGAATCGATCCGTTCCGGGGGCAGCACATTTGCTTCACCCGCGGAACTCTACACTGTGCGCCTTCGCCATCTTGCCGAGAACCGCATGCTGCATGCCCTGCCCGATGCCGCGCTGGATCAGCTGTTCCGCACCGCGCGCACCTACAACGCCTTTTCCGGCGACGTGTCCGACGACACCCTGCGCCAGCTCTACGACTTGCTGAAGTTCGGCCCCACTGCAGCCAATGCCACGCCCGCACGCTTCGTGTTCGTGAAGTCGCCGGAAGCCAAGGCGAAACTCGGGCAGGCGCTGGATCAGGGCAACTTTGAGAAGACCATGTCCGCGCCGGTGACGGTGATCGTTGGCTTCGACGAGGATTTCCACGAGAAGCTGCCGGTGCTGTTCCCGCATATCAATGCCAAGGCGTGGTTTGAAGGCCCGCGCGAGAACCGCTTCGTGCCGGCGTTTCGCAATGGCAGCCTGCAGGGCGCGTACCTGATCCTGGCCGCGCGTGCGCTGGGGCTGGACTGCGGGCCGATGAGCGGCTTCGACAATGCCAAGGTCGATGCGCTGTTCTTCGCCGGCACCGCGATCAAGTCCAATTTCATCGTCAACCTTGGCCAGGGCGACCCGGCCAGCATCTTCCCGCGTTCACCGCGTCTGGGCTTCGATGAAGCCTGCCGCATCGAATAAGCACGTTTCCTCTCTTTTCACGGAGCCAAGCCATGAAGACCATCCGCACCCTGATCCTGCCGTTTGCCATCGCCGCCACGCTTGCCGCCTGCGGCAACAAACCCGCCGAACAGGCCACTGCGCCTGTTGCGGCCGAAGCCACCGAAACCGCGCCGGAAGCCGCACCTGCGGTGGAGGCGGTGCAGGCCGCATCCGGCACCTACACGCTTGATGCCAGCCATACCGATGTGCTGGCGACGTGGAGCCACTTCGGCCTGTCCAACCCCAGCGCGCACTTCGGCAACGTGGAAGGCACGCTGGTTTATGACGCTGCCGACGTGAGCAAGTCCTCGGTGCAGGTGACCCTGCCGCTGTCCGGCATGAATGCGTTCAGCGCGAAATTCGACGAACACCTGCGCAGCGCGGATTTCTTCGATGCCGCCAAGTTCCCGGTTGCCAGCTTCAAGAGCACCAGCGTTGCATCGGCCGGCGTCAACAAGCTGACCGTCACCGGCGATCTGACCATCAAGGACATCACCAAGCCGGTCACGCTGGACGTGACCCTGAACGGTGGCGGCGCGCATCCGATGAAGAAGGTGCAGGCGATTGGGTTTGATGCCACTGCCGTCATCAAGCGCAGTGATTTCGGCGTGGGTGCGTATGCGCCGAACGTGAGCGATGAAGTGGAACTGCGCATCACCACCGAAGCCACGCAGGCCGAAGCGCCGGCAGCAGACGCCGCGCCGCAGGGTTGATGCGGTGATCGTCGAGCGCCCGTCCGCCGCGCGCGGTGACATCCATCATGGCTGGCTGCATGCGCGGCACTCGTTCTCGTTCGGGCATTACCACGACCCGGCGTGGATGGGCTTCGGCCCGCTGCGCGTGATCAACGAGGACGTGATCGCCGCAGGCGGCGGCTTTGCCCCGCATCGCCACGCCAACATGGAGATCGTCACCGTGGTGCTGGACGGCGCGCTGGCGCATCGCGACAGCACGGGCAATGCCGGCGTGATCCGCGCCGGCGACGTGCAATGGATGAGCGCCGGGTTCGGCATCGAACACAGTGAATACAACGGTTCCGATGCCGAGCCGGTGCATCTGCTGCAGATCTGGATCCAGCCGGACCGGCTCAATGCGCAGCCGGCCTATGCGCAGCAGCGTTTCGATCCCGATGCGCGGCGCGCGCATTGGGCGACGCTGGTGTCGCCCGATGGCGTGGAGGGTTCCATTGCCATTCGCCAGCAGGCCAGCCTGCGCGCCACCCGCCTGCTGCCCGGTGATGCGGTGACGGCGGCGCTCGACCCCACGCGCCGCTACTGGCTGCAGGTCGCCGCTGGCGAAGTGGCAGTCGGCGAGCGCGTGCTGCACGCGGGCGATGCGCTGGGCCTGGTGGACGAGGGCGGTGAGCTGGCCCTGCGTGGCATCGGCGAAACCAGTGACGTGTTGTTGTTCGATTTGCCGCTTTAGGTTCGTCATCCCGGCGAAAGCCGGGATCCAGCTCTTGCGCGCGGTCATCCCGCGATTTTCCGTGCATGTGTAAAAAGCTGGATCCCGGCTTTCGCCGGGATGACGGCAAAAAAGCTAGACTTGCGCAGTTCCCGCACGCCGCAGCCGCATCGCCATGGCCGATTCCAGCACCGCTTCCAACACCCAGCAGCGCCACGAAGTGCGCCGTGCCGACCTGCCGCTGAGCTGCCCGACGCCGGCGATGGCGCTGTGGAACGCGCATCCGCGCGTGTATCTGCCGATCGAGGCCGACGGAGGTAAGTCGCAATGCCCGTACTGTGGCGCGACTTACGTATTGATCGACTGATTTGCGGCGGACGATGCGCCGCCTGACCGTCGTGCAACTGTTGCCGGAACTGGATTCCGGCGGCGTCGAACGTTCCACCCTGGAAATCGCCGAAGCGCTGCTGCGCGATGGTCATCGCGCCGTGGTGGTGTCTGCCGGTGGTCGCCTGCTGCCGCAGTTGCAGGCGCTGGGTGCGCAGCACATCACGCTGGGGATCGGGCGCAAGTCGCCGCTGGTGCTGCGCCATGTGCCGGCATTGCGCCGGCTGTTTGCCGACGTTGATGCCGACATCGTGCATGCACGCTCGCGATTGCCGGCGTGGCTGGGCTGGCGCGCGTTGCGCGGCATGCCCGTAGCTGCACGCCCGCATTTCGTCACCACCGCGCACGGCCTGAACTCGCCCTCGCGCTACAGCGCGATCATGGCGCGTGGCGAGCGCACGATCTGCGTCTCGCACACCGTGCGCGATTACCTGCTCACGCATTACCCGGCGCTTGATCCCGCGCGGCTGGTGGTGATTCCGCGCGGCATCGATCCCGCTGCATTCCCGCACAAGCCTGCGCCGGATCACGCGGCGCGTGCGCGCGTTGCCGCATTGCATCCGCAACTTGCTGGCGATGGCCCGCTGCTGCTGATGCCCGGTCGCGGCACGCGGCTGAAGGGCCATGCCGATGGCATTGCCCTGCTGGCGCGGCTGCGCGCCGAAGGGCGCGATGCGCGGCTGTGGATGCCGGGGGCAGTGCAGGCCGGGCGCGCGGCCTATATCGAAGAACTCATGCAGCTGGCTCGTGATACCGGCGTGGACGATGCGCTGGCGATGACCGAAACCACGCCCGCCATCGCGCAGGCCTATGCCGCCAGTGACTTGGTGTTGCAGTTGTCACGCAAGCCGGAGGCATTCGGGCGCACGGTGGTCGAAGCACTGGCGGTCGGTCGCCCGGTGCTGGGCTGGGATCATGGCGGCGTTGGCGAACTGCTGCGCGAATTGCAGCCCGCAGGCGCGGTGGCGACGTTCGATGCCGATGCACTGGCGCGCACTGCGGCCGCACTGCTGGACGATCCACCCGTGCCAGCAGCTACGATGCCGTATTCGTTGCAGGCGATGCAGGACGCCACCCTCGCCCTGTATCAGGCATTGGAGGCAGGATGAATTCGACGACGGTTGCGACCGCAGCACCGGGCTGGCGCTGGGCACCGGCCTGGGTGCTGGCTTTCGTGGCGCTGTGGCCGGCACCCGGCTATGCCGAAGGCGTGCTGGTGCTGGGCGCGCTGGCCGGTCTGGTGAAGCTGGTCGCCAGTCGCTTCCGTGGCAGTGCGGCGTTGCTCGGCGGGCCGGCATGGGCGCTGACCACGGTGCTGTTCTTCGCCTACTGGCTGCCGCAGGCGATCTCCGCCGTGGATGCGCCGAATACCCTGGGCAAGGGCGGTGCGCTGGGCGATGCGCTGGTCGATCTGCGCTACCTGCCGTTCCTGTGGGTGGTGGCATCGGCGGTGGCGAACGAGGAAGGCCGGCGTCGCACCTTCAACGGGCTGGCGATCATCGCCGGCATCTGGACGCTGGATGCACTCATCGAAGCAGTGAGCGGCACCAGCCCGCTGTTCTGGCTGCTCGATCAGGCCAGGCAGGGCATCAGCGGCAAGGGCATGTGTACGGCGGCGGAAGTGGCGGCGGCGGATCGCCTCAGCGGCATCCTCGGACCGTGCAATCTCAAGCTGGGCGTGGTGCTTGCCAGCCTGTCGCCGTTCGCGCTGGACGCGGCGCAGCGCTGGTTTGGCCGCACGGGCTGGCTGCTGGCGGCGCTGGGCATCGGTGCCGTGGTGATGCTGGCCGGTGCGCGTGCGGCATGGCTGACCTATGCGCTGGTGCTGCTGTGGAGCGGCTGGCGGCTGCTGGGCTGGCGACGCCTGCTGGGCGTGTTCCTGGCCGGCGCGTTGTCGCTGGGTGCGGCTGTGGTGTTCTCGCCGGAGTTGGGCGCGCGCATGCAGCGCAGTGCCGGTGTGCTGCAGGGCGATGCCGAAGGGGTGGATCATGCGCTGTCGGGCCGCGTGCGGATCTGGTCGGCGGCGACCTGCATGGTGCGCGAGCATCCAGTCAATGGCGTGGGCGTGGGCAAGCACGGGTTCCGGGTCGCGTTCCCGGATTGCGACCCCAATCCCGCCGAGCCGGCGGCATGGGGCGAAGGCCCGGCCCTGCACGCGCACCAGATCGTGCTGGAAGTGCTGAGCGAAACCGGCGTCATCGGCCTGTTGCTGTGGCTGGCCGGCGCGGCGCTGGCATGGCGCGCATGGCGCTATGCCGGCATCGATGCGCGCGAACGCACGCGCCCGGCGATGCTGGCACTGGCGGTCAGCGTGTTTCCGTTCAACACGCATCTGGCCGCGTATTCCACCTTCTGGGGCGGCGTGCTGTTGCTGCTGGCGGCGCTGTATGCCGGCAGCCTGTGGGGACGTGGCGCGCGGATCAGCGATAGCGCGGTGGCGCGCCTTCGGGCTGGCGCTTGAAGCGCCGGTGCAGCCACAGGTATTGCGAAGGCGCCTGCCGCACCATCGATTCGATCGCGGCATTGACCATGCCGGTGTCGGCCACGGCATCGTCGGTGGGGAACGGTGCCAGCGGCTGGCCGATGCGCAGCAGGTAGCGGTCGTTTTCGCGACGATGGAAAAACGGCACCACCGCGCAGCCGGTCATCCGCGCGAACTGATGGGTGGCGGTAATGGTGGCGGCAGGCACGCCGAAGAATGGCGCGAACACCGTGTCCTTGCCGCGCATGTCCTGATCCGGCGCATACCAGAGGAAGCCGCCGCGCTTGAGGTGGCGGATCGCGGCGCGGGTGTCGCTGTTGCCGAACATCGCGCAGGCGTAGCCCAGCCGCCCGCGCAGCACCGCCCATTCCATCACCGGGCTGCGATGTTTGCGATACATGCCGGCCAGCGTGACGTGGTCGCACATCAGCCGCCCGCACATCTCCAGGGTCATGAAATGGCCGGAGACCAGCAGCACGCCGCGTCCTTCGGCCTGCAATGTTTGCAGGATGTCGAGTCCTTCGATTTCCACGCTGCGCCGCATCGGCGTGGCATCGCCCCACCATGCGCGGGCGAACTCGAACAGGCCGATGCCGACATCGCGGAAGTTTTCGCGCAGCAGCGATTCGCGCGTGGCATCGTCCAGCTCCGGCATGCACAGCGCGATGTTGGCGCGGGCCGCTTCGCGGCGGTCGCGCAGCAGGTGCAGCGCCAGCCAGCCCACGCCCGCGCCCAGCCAGCGTTGCAGGCCCCAGGGCAGGCGCGCCAGCGCCATGCACAGGCCTACGCCCAGCCACACCGGCCAATGACGGGGCCCGCGCGGCGGCGGTGGAAGTTCGCTGCGATTCATGCCGGGGATTCTAACGGCGTGGCCTGCTTCGCTATCCTGTACGCATGCGGGCCGACCTGACAGAACGCGTGCTGCGTGGCCTGTATTCGGCTGCGCTGTACCTGCTTGCGCCGGTCACCCTGTACCACCTGATCTGGCGCGGGTTCCGCCAGCACGCCTATTTCCAGCGCTGGAACGAGCGCTACGCCCGCTATGCGGAAGGCATCGCGCCCGCGCCGCTGTGGCTGCATGCGGTGTCGGTGGGCGAGGTGAATGCCGCTGCACCACTGGTGAATGCACTGCGCAGCCAACGCCCCGACTTGCGCATCGTGGTGACCACCATCACCCCGACCGGCTCCGAGCGTGTGCAGGCGCTGTGGGGCGATGCCGTCACCCACGTCTATCTGCCCTACGACCTGCCCGGCGCGGTGGGCCGCTTCCTCGACCACTTCCGTCCGGCGCTGGCGCTGATCGTGGAAACCGAGCTGTGGCCGAATTTGCTGTTCGGCTGCCGTGACCGTGGCATTCCCGTACACATCCTCAACGCACGCCTGTCGGCGCGTTCGCTGCGCGGCTATCGCGTGCTGGCACCGCTGATCCGGCGTGCGCTGGCCGGTGTGCGATTGGTCGCGGCGCAGTCGAAGGACGATGCCCGCCGCTTCGTGGCGCTGGGCGCGCCCGCCGAGCGCGTGCAGGTGACCGGCAACCTGAAGTTCGACATGGCACCGGTGGAAGCCGGTGATTTCGTCCGAGATTTCGATGTGCATCGCGCCGCAACCGGCCCGGTGTGGATCGCCGCCAGCACCCACGAGGACGAGGAAGCGCCGGTGTTGCAGGCGCATCGGCTGCTGTTGCAGTCGCATCCCGATGCGTTGCTGCTGTGGGCGCCACGGCATCCCGAGCGTTTCCGCGCAGCGGCGCAGCAGGCCCGCGATGCGGGTTTCGCAACAGCGACCCGCAGCGGCGATCACTGGCCCGCCGCTGGCACGCAGGTGTTCGTGGCGGACACGCTGGGTGAGTTGCTGCGTTTCTACGCCTGCGCGCAGGTGGCCTTCGTCGGTGGCAGCCTGCAAGCCATCGGCGGCCACAACCTGCTGGAGCCCGCAGCCACCGGCACCGCCATCCTCAGCGGCCCGCATCTGCACAATTTCGCCGACATCGCCCGCCGCCTGCGCGAGGCAAAGGCGATGCAGGTGGTGGACGATGCCGATGCATTGGCGGCGGCGCTGCGCGCGCTGTTCGACGATGCCGCCGCGCGCGATCAACTGGCGGCGAATGCCTCACGCCTGCTGCAGGACGGGCGCGGCGCGCTGGCACGCACATTGGCGTTGATCGGGCCGGTGTTGCCGGCGGATTGAATGGCGAATGCCCGTAGGCGGGGAGCTTGCTCCCCGCACGATGCGCGGCAATGTGCCAAGCAAGCTTGGCACCTACAAAAGCACGCATCCCGATGCCCGTAGGCGGGGAGCTTGCTCCCCGCATCACCCGACATGATGTGCCGAGCAAGCTTGGCACCTACAAGCAATATCACCTGCGCGGCGCGAGTGTCTTGTGCATCACCCAATGCTCGTACTGCCGGCCGTCTTCCATCGACAGTGCGGCACCGGCAATGCGGAACCCATGCGTGCGGTAGAAGTTGATCGCTTCCTCCGCCTGCTTGCCCACCCGCAGCCACATGCAGGTGGCTGCGCGTTCGCGGGCAATGCCGCAGGCATGCTCCAGCAGGCCTGCAGCGACACCCGCGCCGCGATGACGCACGCGCACGTAGAGCCGGCGCAGTTCCACCGAACCACGCATCCAGTCTGCGGACGGCGTGCGCCCGCCCCAGCGCAGTTGCAGGAAGCCCTGCATGCCCTCGCGGCCATCGGCCACCAGCGTGTCGGTGTCGGCGCGATGCAGGTCGTGCAGCATCGCGTCCTCGTCGTGTGCATCCGCTGCGATGCGTCCGCTCATTGCCACCCAGGGCTCACGCAGCAGCAACACAAGCGCTTCGGCGTCTGGCGCGTGGGCGCAGCGTATTTGCGTGTGCTTGCCGTGCATCGGGGCGATTCCGAAATTGACCGCGCGCGGCGCAGGCAGCGGCATGCGCGGGGCGGGGTGGCGGGGAAGTGGCATGGCGTTCATGGGCGTGTCTCGTAGAGATATGTGGCGGGCGCTGCGAAGGCTTCATTGATGGAATCGATGGTTTCGCCACAAACCCGCCAAATATTTTTCGCACCTGCATCTGCAGGTGCCGAGCTTGCTCGGTGCATGCGGGGAGCAAGCTCCCCGCCTACAGGTTTCGGGATATGTGTTTTTGTAGGTGCCAAGCTTGCTTGGCACATGCGGGGAGCAAGCTCCCTGCCTACGGTTTCGGGATATGTGTTTTTGTAGGTGCCAAGCTTGCTTGGCACATGCGGGGAGCAAGCTCCCCGCCTACAGGCTTTGTGTGCGTGCCAAAAAACAGGGGCGCCGAAGCGCCCCTGCCCCTTCCCTGCCCACTCACAGGTCACGGGAAAACGAAGTGATGCGGATTGAGTGGGACTGCGGGCATGCGCCCGCCCGCATCACAAATCGAAGCCCAAACCGGCGCCGGCGGAGGTTTCGCCGCCGCTGAAGCTGCCGCCGACGGTGAACGAACCACGGTCACCAATGCGCTTGCCGTAGCCAATGGAGATCGCGCCCTGGTTGCCCTGGCCGCCGATACCGATGGCCAGCCGGCCATTGGCAGACGCGCCGCTGGCGGCATTGACCGCCATGTGGGTCATCGCGCTGCCCATCGCACCGATCTTGTCGATGCGGCGGTCAGTCTGGGCAAAGCGCTTGTCGATCGACTGCTGGTACTGGGTGAATTGGTCGTTCCACGCCGCGAACTTCTGGTCGGTGTAGGCATTGGCCGACGACAGCGTCTGCGTGGCCTTGGTGTCGGTATAGGTTTGCGATGCCGTCAGCGTGGCGGCATCACCGGCATCCGCGTATTGCTGTGCAGCGCCGAGCGTCGCGGCATCACCGGCATCGGCGTATTGCTGCGCCGCGCCGAGGGTCGCGGCATCGCCCGCATCCGCGTATTGCTGCGCAGCGCCGAGGGTGGCGGCATCGCCGGCATCGACATAGGCCGTGTCCATCACGCCACCCACGCCCGGTTCACCCTGCGGGCCAGACGGGCCTGCCGGGCCGGGTTCGCCTTGCGGGCCAGACGGCCCAGCCGGGCCTTGCGGGCCGGGTTCGCCCTGCGGGCCTTGCGCGCCGCCACCGCCACCGTTCGCGGCCAGCGAGGTCAGCATGCTGTCCACCGCGGCAAAGGCATCGGCCACGGTGCTGTAGTTGTTGCCCTGAATGGTGAAGGTGGGGCCGGTGAACACGCCGTTTGCCCAGCCTGCGCCACCGCCGAAGGCATTGGCCACCGGCAGCAGGTTGGTGCCGCCGCCCAGGGTGATGCCTGCCACTGCGGCGTTCAATTGGCGCAGGTTCACGGCATCGAAATCCTCGGTGCCGTCGGCCACGTGGATGATCTGGCGCTCCTTGCCGGTGCTGCCCACGCTGACCGCATAGTCACGGTCGGCCACGGCCTGATAACCAATCGCGGTGCTGCCCAGGTTGTACGCCGTGCTCATGTAGCCGATGGCGGTGCTGAAATCCGCACCGGCGCGGTTGCCATAGCCGAAGGCGTTGCTGGCGTAGCCGTCGGCTCCGTTGCCGTAGCCGATCGCGCTGGAGAGGCTGTTGTACGCCTCGTTGTAATAACCCACGGCAAGGCTGTAGTTGCCGGCGGCAGAGGAATAGACGCCGATGGCGGTACTGAAGTTGCCGGATGCGCCGACACCCGCGCCCACGGCAACGGCGGACTTGCCGGAGGCGCTGGCGAATTCGTCCGCATCCTCAAGACCGTCGTTGTCCAGGTCCATCCAGCCGGACACCGCAACGCTGCCGATGCCCGATGCGTTGCCCTTCGCGCCAAGCGCGGTGGCGCGAAGGCCCGTGGCCGTGCTCATGTAGCCGATGGCGGTGCTGTTCCCGTTTTGCGCCTTGGAGCCAAAGCCGAAGGCGCTGCTTTGTGCGCCACTGGCGGCGTTGCCGAAACCGAACGCGCTGCTGGAGATGCCGGTGGCATCGTTGTCGTAGCCGTACGCGCTGCTGAAATTGGCGCTGGCGATGTTGAGGGAGCCGAAAGCCAGACTGCCCGCACCGCTGGCGGCGTTGCCGAAACCGAACGCGCTGCTGGAGAGGCCGGTGGCATCGTTGGCGCGACCCACCGCGCTGGAGTAATTGGCGGCGGCAAGGTTCTGCGAGCCCACTGCCGTGGAGTCGCTGGCTTGGGCGATGTTGCCGTAGCCGAACGTGCTGCTGCGGATGCCCAGCGCCTGATTGGAACGGCCAACGGCGCTGGACGCATCGCCCTGGGCGCGGTTTTCCGCACCGAAGGCCGAGGACAGCACGCCTTCGGTGATGTTGCCGTAGCCGAAGGCCGAGCTGTTGGTGGCAAAGCCGTAGATGTAGTTGTTGCGGCCGAACGCGGAGGCGTTGCCGGCCTTGACGGTGTTGCGGGCACCGAACGCAAGCGAGCCATCGGCTTCCGCCTTGTTCCAGCGACCGCAGGCGAATGACTCGTCACCGTTGGAAACGGAGTCGCCGTAGTAGTTCTGGTCGGTGTGCGTGTACCAGCCGGTCGAGCACATGTCGCTGCTGTAGTCATCGGCCAACGCGGGCGTGGCGGCAACGGCCATCAGCAGGCCAAGGGTCAATGCGTTGTATTTGAGGGTCTTGCGGGTCATGGTCGTATCTCCTGTGAGTGGGCATACCCCCGGCGGTGGAGCCGCATCGGGGTTCACAAGGGAAATCGACGGTTCCGACTCAAACCCGCCAAATATTTTTCGCACCCGCATCCGCAGGTGCCGAACGGGTGTGCGGGCTGTAGGTGCCGAGCTTGCTCGG
>NZ_JASGED010000049.1:0-15994 GCF_047606765.1 Thermomonas sp.
AAGTCATTGAAAAAGCTGGATCCCGGCTTTCGCCGGGATGACGTTTCGGGAGTTGTTCAGAGCTTCCCTAAGGAAGGTTTGAACAAACAGTGCTTGCCCGCCACTCCCGCGAAGGCGGGAGTCCAAGGACGTTGATGTTCAATGGGTTAACGTCCATGGATCCCCGCCTTCGCGGGGATGACGAGAAAAATCAGAGGCTTCCCTGGCGGCGATCATTGCCGCAGGGCTGCGCCCGCTGTTGCAGGATATGCCGGCTCTCGATGCGCAAGGATGCGTGGTACTGCGCATCCAGGCCACGCTGCGTCACCGCGTCGATGAACGCGCGCTGGCGGGCTTCGATGCCTTCGCCCCAGCGGATGACTTCGGCGGGATCGGTGAACAGGGTTTCATCGTCCTGCAGCGGAATCAGCACCGTGCGCGCGGCGGCATCCATCGGCGTGAGCATGTGACTGGCGCGCAGGCCCAGCGTGAGTGTGTGGTTGCTAGCCATGCCACGGCGTTGCAGCGCACGCAGCGCGGCTTCAAAGCTAGTACGCGCCTGCAACAAGCGCCCCGCGTGCGACACCGAACTGCGGCGGATGCGGTAGCGATACAGCGGCATCGGCAAATGGCCGATGGCAACGCGCTCGGACAGCCGCAGACACAGGTCGTAGTCTGCGGATTCGGCCATCGTGGCGTCGTAGCCGCCGACGGCGCGGTAGGCATCGGTGCGGATCAGGCGGAAGTGGAAGGTCATGAACTCCACCAGCAGCCGCAGCGGCGAATATGGCGTCAGGAAGCGCTTGCCATCGCGAAGCAAAGCGCCGTCCTCGTCAATCTCCACATACCGTGAATACGCCACGCCCAACTGCGGATGCGCGGCCATGAATGCGAGCATCGACGACAGCGCACCCGCTTCCAGCACGTCATCGCCATCCAGCACGCCGATGAAGTCGCCACGCGCCTGCGCCAATGCCTGCGCCAGCGCGGCAGGGTTGCCGTGGTTGCGGCCATCGCCCAGCAGCCTGAATCGCGGGTCGCGGCGCGCGTAATCCGCTGCGATGTTGCCCGAGCCATCGCTGGAGCCGTCATCCCACAGCAATGCTTCCCAGTGCGGGTGATCCTGCGCCAGCAGGCTGTCCAGCGCCGCCGGCAGGAAGCGGGCGACGTTGAAAAAGGGGACGGCGATGCTGACCAGCGGCGCATCCATCGTGACCAAAGTCCTGCTTGAAGCCGGGGCGACAGGCCCCACATTGCCATCTACAACGGAGAAAACGATGGATCCCAGCCAGAATCCGAATGTCTTCCACGCCACCACGATTGTTTCCGTGCGGCGCAATGGGCAAGTGGTGATCGCCGGCGACGGCCAGGTCACGCTGGGCCACACGGTGATGAAGTCCAACGCGCGCAAGGTGCGGCGGCTGGGCAGGGACGGGCGCGTGCTGGCCGGGTTTGCCGGTGCGGCGGCGGATGCCTTCACCCTGTTCGAATTGTTCGAGGCCAAGCTGGAGAAGCACGGCCAGTTGCAGCGCGCAGCGGTGGAAATGGCGAAGGATTGGCGCACCGAGCGCCGCTTTGGCAAGCTGGAAGCGCTGCTGGCGGTGGCCGATGCCGACACCTCGCTGGTGATTTCCGGCACCGGAGATGTGATCGAGCCAGAGGACGGCCTCATCGCGATTGGTTCCGGCGGCATGTATGCGCTGTCTGCCGCACGTGCCCTGCTTGCGCATACGCAGCTGGATGCGAAGTTCATCGCCACCGAGGCGCTGAACATCGCCGGCGATATCTGCATCTACACCAATCGCAATATCGTGGTGGAGCAGCTCTGACCCGCCCTTTCGCACCTGTGTAGAAGCGGAGCTTGCTCCGCTTTCCAGCCCATCAAAGCGCAGCAAGCTGCGCTCTACATGAAGCCCACCGCATGCACGCCAACAACAATACCGACTCATCCTCCATGACCCCGCGCGAAATCGTCGCCGAGCTTGACCGCCACATCGTCGGCCAGCATGCCGCCAAGCGCGCGGTCGCCATCGCCCTGCGCAACCGCTGGCGGCGCGCGCAGCTTGCGCCGGAGCTGCGCAACGAGGTGATGCCGAAAAACATCCTAATGATCGGCCCCACCGGCGTCGGCAAGACCGAAATCGCGCGCCGGCTGGCGACCCTTGCGAATGCACCGTTCGTGAAGGTGGAAGCCACCCGCTTCACCGAGGTCGGCTACGTCGGCAAGGACGTGGAGCAGATCATCCGCGATCTGGCCGACACCGCCGTCAAGCTGTATCGCGCGCAGGCCAGGGCGCGCGTGCGCACGCAGGCGGAGGATCGCGCCGAAGAGCGGATCCTCGATGCGCTGTTGCCGAAGCGCGAAACCGCGCCTGCGTTCGGCTTCAACGCGAATGCGACCACGACCGTCGATATCGGTGCGGAACCATCGTCGCAGGAATCGGCGACGAGGCAGAAGCTGCGCAAGCAACTGCGCGCTGGCGAACTGGACGAGCGCGAGATTGAACTGGACTTCGCCATCAACGTGGGCGTGGACATCATGGCCCCGCCCGGCATGGAGGAAATGGGCCAGCAACTGCGGCAGGTGTTCGGTCAGCTCGCCGGCAGCAAGACCCACAAGAAAACCATGACCATCAAGGCCGCGCGGCCGATGCTGATCGAGGAAGAAGCCGGCAAGCTGGTCAACGAGGACGACGTGCGCGACGCCGCCATCGAGGCCTGTGAACAACACGGCATCGTCTTCATCGACGAAATCGACAAGGTCGCCAAGCGTAGCGAAGGCATGGGCGCGGACGTCAGCCGCGAAGGCGTGCAGCGCGACCTGCTGCCGCTAGTGGAAGGCAGCACCGTCAGCACCAAGTACGGCCCGGTGAAGACCGACCACATCCTGTTCATCGCCAGCGGCGCGTTTCATCTGGCGAAACCGTCCGACCTGATCCCGGAAATGCAGGGCCGCTTCCCGATCCGGGTGGAACTGGGCGCGCTGGGCAAGGACGACTTCGTCCGCATTCTCACCGAACCCAAGGCCGCGCTGACCAAGCAGTACGTGGAACTGATGGGCACCGAAGGTGTGCAGCTCAGCTTCGCCCCCGAGGCCATCGACCGCCTTGCGGAGATCGCCGCGCACGTCAACGAGCGTCAGGAAAACATCGGTGCCCGCCGCCTGCACACCGTGCTGGAACGCCTGCTGGAAACATTGAGCTTCGACGCCCCGGACAAGGGCGGCAACATCGTCATCGACCGCGCCTATGTGGATGCGAATCTTGGCGAGCTGGCGCAGGATCCGGACCTGAGCCGCTACATTTTGTAAGTGGCGTTATGCCGCCAACACCTGCATCCCGCTCCACGTCTCACCCGGCTCCAGCACGACGGGTTGCAACACCTGTCCGGCTTCGATGCAAACGAAGTGCTGCCAATCATCAAGCGCAAGGTCGCCGATGCGCGCGCACAGGCGTTCGCCGGGGTTCCAGATGACGGCATCGCCGAAGCCGTCCTGTTCGATGTCGAGGCGATGTTCGCCGTCGATCAATGCCAGCGGGGCGACCACGTCGTTGTAGATGCGGTCGGTCTCAGCATCGAATGTGACTTCGTAGTTGTGCTCGCGGTGCAGGGTGCCGCCGCCTGCGCTGTCTTCATAGTCGCAGCCTTGCAGGCCTTCGATGGCAACGCCAGCAATGTTGTCCACGCGCAGATAGGTATGCAGGGCGGCGGTGAAGATGAAAGGCGCATCGCCGGTGTTTTCGATAGCCAGCGTCACCGTCAGCCGCGTGGCGCTCAGGGCAATACGAAGACGGGCGATAAAGGGATGCGGCCATTCGCCGTCGCTGCCGTCGCCTGCCAGTGTGAACACGGCTTCATCGTTTTCGATGCCGGCAAATGTCCACGTTCTGATGCGGGCGAAGCCGTGCTTGCGCAGCGGCCCGCGCTCGCCGAACTGCGGGAAGATCACCGGGATGCCGCCACGGATCGCGGCGCGGCCATCGAACGTGGCGCGTTCGGACAGGAACAGGCGCTGCCGGCCATCGGCAGGTGTCCACGACAACACCTGCGCACCGTGCAGTGAGACCAGCGCGCTGCTCCCACCGGCTTCGATGCGGATGCAGGGCGTGTCATGGGAAAACAGGGAATGAGCATGCATGCGGGGAGTGTCGCATGCGGCCCGGGCATGCCGGTGCGATAATCCAGGGATGAACGAATCGACAGGCAACACACCGGGCAAAGGCAGTGGCACCACCCACTTCGGTTTTCGCGACGTGCCGGTGGCGGAGAAGCAGAAGCTGGTCGGCGAGGTGTTCTCGTCGGTGGCCGGCAAATATGACCTGATGAACGATGCGATGAGCCTTGGCATCCATCGCATCTGGAAGCGCTACTTCGTGGCCACCGCGCAGGTGCGCAAGGGTGACCGCGTGCTGGATCTTGCTGGCGGCACCGGCGACATCGCTGCGCTGCTGAAGGATCGCGTGGGCGAAACCGGTGAACTGGTGCTGGGCGACATCAACGGCGACATGCTGCGGGTCGGGCGCGACCGCATGACGGATCGCGGCAATGTGCGCGGCTTTCAATACGTGCAGTGCAATGCCGAGGCGCTGCCGTTCCCGGATGCCAGCTTCGATCTGGTGACGATTGCCTTCGGCCTGCGCAACGTGACCGACAAGGACGCCGCGCTGCGCGAGATGCTGCGGGTGCTGAAGCCGGGCGGGCAGGCGCGGGTGCTGGAGTTTTCCGAAGTGAAGGCGGAATGGTTCAAGCCGCTGTATGACTTCCATTCGTTCAAGGTGCTGCCGAAGCTGGGCAGCCTGTTTGCCGGAGATGCCGACAGCTACCAGTACCTTGCCGAGTCGATCCGCAAGCATCCGCCGCAGGACGAATTGAAGGCGATGATGGAAGCCGCCGGCTTCGCGCGCTGCGATTACAGGAATCTCTCCGCCGGCATCGTTGCCATCCACACCGGTTACAAAGTTTGATGCGATGAACGACCAGAAGCCGCTGCGCAGTTTCCGCGAAAGCCCGTGGCGCTATTCGCAGTTCGTGTTCCTCGGGCTGATCGTGGCCGGGCTGGTGAAGTGGCTCAGCCCGCTGACGTGGCTGGTGTCGCTGGGTATCGGCGCGGTGGTGGGCGTTGCCTATTTGTTGTTCGAGAAGAAGCGCGGCGTGATTTGAGGGCGCTGTGCCGAGCAAGCTCGGCACCTACGGGGATGGTTGTCGTGGGTGGGTATGGGTGTGCGCCGAGCAAGCTCGGCATCTGTGAGTGTTCCGATGTAGGCGTGGAGCTTGCTCCACGCGCAGCAGGCACGAATCCGTTCCTCAAGGCTGCCAGCCGTAGCTGAGCTTCACAAACACACTGCGCGTGCTGCCAAACATCTCCAGATTGTCATCGTCCATGAACGCGCCATACGACGCGCCGGCATACAGCGCGGTGCGCGGGTTGAGCTTGTACGAATAGACCGCCTGGCCGGCCCAGTCGCGTGCGCGTTCGTTGACTTCCATGGCGTAATGCGCCTGATTGCGCATGACCTCGCTGCCTTGCAGGGTCAGCCGCAGGCGCTGGCGCGGGTCGAACTGCCAGCTGCCTCCGACATTGGCCACGGTAGCCTCGAACGCGGTGCCGCCATCGCGACGCATGCGCTGGCGGGTGATGTCCCAATTGAGCTCCAGCCCGCGGCCGATGTTGGCGCTGCCCCACAGTTCCAGCATGGTGCGCTGGCCGGTCCTGCTGGCGTCGCGGTCGATCAGCGTGCCCGCTTGCGCATAGACGCCGAGTTCCAGGCTGCCGTTCGGGCGGAAATTGGCGTTGATGTCGGCATAGCGCTCGTCGAACAGCAGTCCTTGCCAATAGGCCACGCGGGTCATGCCGTGCAGGCGGACACTGCTCTGCATCGGGCCTTGCACGGTGACCTGCGCTTCGAATTCGCGCTCCAGCAGTTGCCCGTCGTGGCGATGGGTGATGTCCCAGTCCGCGTACAGGTTGATCTTGTTGAAGGCCGCATCGTCGCGGTACCAGGTGCGTTCGCCGCCGACCAGTGACTTGTGGTAGCCCACCATGCCGATGAAGCCAAGGTCGGCGCGGAAGCCGGGGTCGATGCTCTCGTGCCAGGCATTGAAGCCCCAGTTGCGGTTGCTGAACACATACTCTGCGCGCCAGGCATCGCCGGACGGCGTGGCGTCGTCGCCCAGGTCGTCGCGGTACTGCGCGACGATGTCGTCCGGATATTCGGACTGGCTGTGCAGGAACTGCGCGGTGACGGTGTGCGCGCCGCTGCGCCAGCGCGCGTCCGCGCCGGCCACGTTGTTGGCGTAGTCGTCGCCCTGGCGGAAGGTGCCGATCGCGCCCAGGCTGAAGTCGGTACCGAGGTCGTAGCGGTAGCGGGCCACCGCCACGTTCGCATCTTCGTCCAGCGGTGTGAAGCTGGAACTCTGCGTGCCCGGGATCAGTACCTGTGGCGCGGCGTCGCGCGCGATGATCGCGCCGTAGGTATTGCCGCCGTCGCGGCCGGTGACGCGCAGGCCGAAGTCCGGGTCGGCGATTTGCCGCGTGTAGAGCACTTGGAACTGGCTGGTGAAGTAGTCCGCACCTTCCAGGAAGAACGGCCGCTTCTCCTGATAGAACAGGGCGAAGCTGTTGTTGATGTCGAGCTGCAGCTGATCGGTTTCCACCTGCGAGAAGTCCGGGTTCAGCGTGGCGTTCAATGTCATCGCCGGCGAGGGCGACCAGCTCACGTCGATGCCCGGCTCGACGCTGGCATCGCCGCTGCGCCACGGCGTGCCGGCGGCATCGCGGGTCTGGGTCTTGCTGGCGGTCAGGGTCGGCACGATTTCCAGGTTGCGGCCCTGCTGCGCGCCGGCCATTCCCGCGTACTGGCCCCATTCGCACTGGAAGCAGTTGGAATCGCGCGGCACCTTGTGGCTGGCCAGCAGATGGCGCTTGTCACGCGGCCAGTTGCGCAGCAGCGAGATGCCCCAGTGCTGTTCACCGCCACCGGCAGGGAAGCGCAGGGTGGAGAACGGAATGCGCATCTCGACCTGGTAGCCGCGCTCGGTGATCCGGCCCGCGCTTTCCCACAAGCCGTCCCAGCTGGCGTCTTCCTGATTGTCGGTATTGGTCTCGTCGCGGATCAGGTCGCCCTGCACGCCCAGCGGGTTGATCATCAGCTCGTAGCCGCGGCGGTGGTCGTTGAAGGTGTCGAGGAACACGCCCACCCAGTCGTCATCGAAGGCGGAATCGCGATCGCGCAGGTGGGCGCGGATCCTCGACGGGTCGGGATCGACGGCATGGAAAGCCACGTACAGCGCGTCGGCGGTGTAGCCGATGCGCACCGTGGTTTTCACGGGCGCGGGCGTGTTGTCGCCGGGCTGGATTTCGTAGGCGATCTCCTGCTCCAGCGCGCCGGCCCATGCGGCATCGCCCGGATCGCCATCGATGATGATCCCGTCCTGCAGGCGCGGGATGTGGCTGCCATCGGTGATCGGCGTCTGCGCATGGGCAAGCGGGGCGAACAGCAGCAATGCTGCCAGCAGAGCGTGGGGCTTCAAGGAGACTTCTCCATGTGTGATGCGATGAGGCAATGGATACGTGGCCCGGCAATTTGGTTGCCATGACGTTTGGCAGGGGACTGCCGGCACAGCGCTGGCGTTAACGATGCGCATGCCGATGGGCTGCAGCCAGTGCTGCAAGTGGGGTTGACAAACGCCCTGGCGCATTTGCCACCACGCCACGACGACGGCGGTAAACTGCACGCTTTCCGAAGCAGGGCCACCCCATGCGCCAATTGATCCTCAGCCTGTCCATTGCCGCCGCGCTCGGCGTTGCCGCCACCGGTTGCGAGCGCAACCCCAGCCCGGAGCCGGCAGCCGCTGCGCCCGCGAAGCAGGCCACCGTGGCGGAGCAGGTGGTCGATGAGCATTCCTATGCCGAACCGGACAAGGTCATCACCACCGACCTGGCGCTGGACCTTGCCATCAGTTTCGAGAAGAAGCAGATCAGCGGCACCGCGACCTATGCGCTGGACTGGCTGGACAAGGGCGCGACCCAGCTGCTGCTGGACACGCGCGACCTCAGCATCCAGAAGGCCGAAGGCCTGGGCAGCGATGGCAAGTGGAGCGAGCTGAAGTTCACGCTGGCCGGCAAGGATCCGATCCTGGGCAGCAAGCTGACCATCGAAACGCCAACCCGCCCCGCGAAGGTGCGCGTGACCTATGCCACCTCGCCGGAGGCGTCTGGCCTGCAATGGCTGGCACCGTCGATGACCGAAGGCAAGAAGACGCCCTTCATGTTCAGCCAGTCGCAGCAGATCCACGCGCGTTCGTGGGTGCCGCTGCAGGACACGCCGCGCATCCGCATCACCTACAGCGCGCACGTCACCGCACCGAAGGATGCGATGGTGCTGATGAGCGCGGACAACGATCCCGCCGCCGCGCGTGATGGCGACTACAGCTTCAAGATGCCGCAGAAGATTCCGTCTTACCTGCTGGCGATTGCAGCGGGCGATCTGGTGTTCAAGCCCATCGGAGACCGCAGCGGCGTGTGGGCGGAACCGACCATGGTGGACAAGGCGGTGACCGAATTCGCTGACACCGAGAAGATGATCGATGCCGCCGAAGCACTGTATGGCGAGTATCGCTGGGGCCGCTACGACCTGCTGGTGCTGCCGCCTTCATTCCCCTATGGCGGCATGGAGAACCCGCGCCTGACCTTCGCCACGCCCACCGTGATCGTGGGCGACAAGTCGCTGGTCTCGCTGGTTGCGCACGAACTGGCGCACAGCTGGTCGGGCAATCTGGTGACGTTTGCCACCGACAAGGACGCATGGCTCAACGAAGGCACCACCACCTACGTGCAGTCGCGCCTGACCGAAGCGCTGTACGGCAAGGACATGGCCGACATGGAGCATGTCATCGACCGCAACGAACTGAAGGAAGAGTTCAAGACGCTTGATCCCAAGCTGCAACGCCTTTCGTTGAAGCCGGGCGACCTGGCCGATCCCGACAATTCCTCCAGCGCCACCATCTACACCAAGGGCGCGTGGTTCCTGCAATTCCTGGAGCAGCGCTTCGGCCGCGACGTGTTCGATCCGTGGCTGAAGGGCTACTTCGACCACTTCGCCTTCCAGAGCATCACCACCGCGCAGTTCCGCGAATATCTGAAGGCCAACCTGATCGACAAGCATCCGAACCACGTGACGATGCAGGAAGTCGATGCATGGCTGTACGAACCGGGCATCCCGGCAAACGCGCCGGTGGTGGAATCCGGCAAGTTCAGCACGGTCAGCGCCGCGCGCATCGCATGGCGCGGCAGCGGCAACCTGCCGGCGGCCAGCATCAGCAGCGAGTGGAGCACGCAGGAATGGGTGCATTTCCTCGAAGGCATGCCGGAAACGCTCAAGCCCGAGCAACTTGCGCAACTGGATGAAGCCTTCAAGTTCACCGGCACCGCCAATGGCGAGATCGCGATGCGCTGGTACCCGCTGGCGGAGCGCAGCGGCTACACCGCAGCGCGCGCCGAGATGGGCAAGTTCCTGGAGCGCGTGGGCCGTCGCAAGCTGATCCTGCCGATCTACGGCGCGCTGGTGGCAACGCCGGACGGCTTGGCCTTCGCCGAGCAGGTGTTCGCCCGTGCAAGGCCGGGCTACCACCCGATCACCACCGGTTCGGTTGAAGCCGTGATTGCCGAAGGCAAGGCCAAGGCAGCCGCCGCACCGAAGCCGGAAGCACCGGCGGCACCTGCCGCAGAGGCCACCACCGAGCCGGCTGCCGAAGCCGCGCCTGCCAAGTGATGTCCATCTTCCCTCTCCCCGCTTGCGGGGAGAGGGTGCCGACTGTGGGCGCAGGAGCGCCCACGAACAGCGAAGCTGGCCCCGCAGGGGCGAGCGCCATGGATGGCGCGAGTAAGGCGGGTGAGGGGTGCGCATGAAGACGCTTCGCTTGCTGACCCTGTTGTTGCTCGCAGCCGCAGCCATCGCTGCGCTGGTGCTGTGGCGTGACCCGTGGCTGCTGGTGCGCGCCGAGTTCGCGCGCCAGCGCATCGATGCCGGGCTGTCACGCGCGCAGGTCGATGCCGCCGGCCATCACTGGGTGTATGTGCAGCGCGATGCCGATGCGCCGGATGCGCCCGTCATCGTGATGGTGCATGGCTTCACCGGCAGCAAGGAAAACTGGTATCCGCTGGCGAAGGCGCTGGGCGGTCGCTATCGCCTGTTGATCCCGGATCTGCCCGGCTGGGGTGAATCCGAACGCAAGCCCGGCGTGGCCTATGGCTTTCCCGAGCAGGCCGCGAACATCGCCGCCTTCATCCATGCGGTATCGCCGAACAAGCCGGTGATTTTGCTGGGGCATTCGATGGGTGGCGGCATCGCCGCTGTTGCTGCCGCGCGCTATCCGCAGCAGATCGCGCGGGTCGGCCTGCTGGATGCCGCAGGCGTGCGCTTCAAGGACAACACGTTTGGTCTGGACGTGCTGGCCGGCAAGAATCCATTTGCGGTGGAAGACGATGTCACGCTGCAACGCTACATCGACACCGTGTTCTTCGATGCCACTGCCAAGCCGTGGCTACCGTGGCCGGCATCCGCCGCGCTGATCCACAAGCGCCGTGCCGATGCCGGCTTCGAGCAGGCCGTGCTGGATCGCATCGGGCGTGGCGCGGAAAACCTCATGCCTGGCGAGGAAGCAAGCCGCATCCAGCAACCTGTGCTGCTGCTGTGGTGCCGGCAGGACGCAGTGATCGATGCCAGCGCGCTTGACCTCTACGCGCAGCGCATCCCGCAGGCCAACAAGGTGCTGCTGGATGGCTGCGGGCACATGTCATTGGTCGAACGCCCGCGCGAAGTGGCCGAAGCCGTGGTGAAATTGGCCGGTCCCCCTTGATCCGACGAGGCCCCGCATCATGAAGCTGCTGCCGCTGTCCATCGCCCTGTGCCTGTTGTTGCCCGCCTGCAAACGCGAAGACCCCGAAGCCGCCGCACGCGCCGCCGCCGCACAGGCCGAGGCGAAGGAACAAGCCGCCGAAGCGATGGCAAAGCAGTTTGATGATGCGGTGACCGCGCAGAACTGGCAGCTTGCGAAGGGCTACGGCGACATCCTGCAGATAGAACATCCCACCAGCGCCGCCGCCGAACGGATCAAGCCGAAGCTGGACGAAATCAAGGCACGCGCCGAGGAAGAACAGCAGCAGCGCAGGCTGGCCGCGTTGTGGGCCTACGGAAACGAACCGGTGAAGGGCGGCAGCCAGTTGTCGGCGGCGATCTATTCGCAGGAGCCGGTGGATACCGATGGCAGCGGCGCACATCCAGTGCGGCTGATCTTCCGCGACCATCCCGAATGGGGCCGCAGCAGCTATCTGGTGCTGGAGAAGGGTGACTTCGATTGCTACAAAGGCTGCAAGCTGAAGGTCATCGCCGACGGCAAGACACACACGCTGCCCGGCTCGCGCCCGAACACCGACGAAGCCATCGCCATGTTCGTGGAAGACCACAAGGCACTGTGGAAACTCGCCAAGGGCGCGAAGCAGCTTTCCATCGAGTTCCCCACCGAGGCCGTTGGCAAGCGCACTGCCGAGTTCGAAGTGGGTGGGCTCGATCCGTCGAAGCTGCCGAAGTGGAATTGATGTCGTACCCTTGTCTCATGAGTGCGATCACGCCTTCCCATGTGCAACTGGCCCGGCATCGCCCGGCGATCGAAGCACTGTGCCGCCGTCACCATGTGTTGCGGCTGGATGCCTTCGGGTCGGTGCTACGGGATGAAGCGGGTGCGGGCAGCGACTACGACTTTCTGGTGGAGTTCGGGTCCTTGCCGGATGGCGGCTATGCCGATGCCTATTTCGGTTTGCTCGAAGGATTGCAGGCATTGCTGCGTGCGCCGGTGGATCTGGTTGTGGAGCGGGCGATCCGCAATCCATATTTCCGGCAATCCGTGCAGGCGCAGAAGGAATTGGTCTATGCGGCTTGAAGCCGCGAAATACCTGTACGACGTGCAAAGTGCGGCGGCGACGCTGGCCGGCTTTGTTGATGGTCGTAGCTGGCAGGACTATCAAGACAACGCCATGTTGCGGGCAGCGGTGGAGCGCCAGTTCTAGATCATCGGCGAAGCGCTGGCCCAGCTTGGGTGACGCGATCCGGTGTTGCTGGTGAAGATAGAGGATTGCAGGCAGATCATCGCGTTTCGCAACATCCTCATCCACGGTTATGCCGATGTGGACGATGCGCTGGTCTGGGACATCGTGCAGACACGTCTTGCACCGTTGCGGCAACAGGTGGATGCCTTGTTGCAGGGCGCTGACTGACGCGAGCAAACGCTTTCAAGAACACGCTTTCAGGCGCGCCTGTCTGAACCACCTGCAAGCGGTACCGCAACGCCGGGAAACGCCTTCAACAACTTGCCATCCATCGTCACCAGACGCGTACCCAGCGCTTCCGCCAGTGCGATGAACTCGCAGTCGTAAGCCGAGCAATCACTATCCCGCACCAGTTCCAGCACGCGCCGGGAATCCGGTTCATGCTCCGCACCATCCAGCAGCGATTCCGCCTCGCACAGGATCGCGTGCGCCTGATCGAAATCCAGCGCACCGCGCCGCATGCAGCCGGCAAGGATGTTGCGGAACTCGCTTCGCCACAGAACCGGCGCATGCCAGTCCGGGTCATCGCCCAGCAACCGCTCCGCCGCCGCAGTGAACTCCCCCGGCAGATACAGATAGGCCAGCACGTTCGTGTCCACCACGATCACGCACGGCCCTCGCGTTTCATCTGGTCGATGCTGCCTGCATCGAATGCGTCCTGTCGCAATCCGGCACGCAAGGCCCGCGCCCGCGCCAACCGTTCGGCGGGCGCGATGCTACCCGGCGCAAGCACGGTTTCCAGACAGACGATGGCCTCGCTGTTCAGGCTGCGCCGATGCAACGCGGCGGCGGTCTTGAGGCGTGCGTACACGTCATCCGGGATGTTCTTCAACGTCAGGGTGGTGGGCATGGGGACGCTTCCATTTTGGCGGAACCAAAATACAACCATTTTGGTTCCATTGCCAATGGAGGGTGCTGAAGTCCTGGCGATGGCGTGGTGTACGGCAGGCATGAAGCCAGCCTGCCGCATGGTCTGTCGGCATGGGATCGGTGTTTGCCGGGTTCGTGGGTGGGGCTTTTCCGCTTGCTGCGTAGCGGGCCACATCACTCCATCGGCGTAATCAATTCCAGCAATGCGGCCCGCTGCCGCGCCGGCAGGCCGCGATAGCGCTGCAGCAGGGCGCGTTCCTTCTCGTTGCGGGCGGTGGGTGAAGCATCGTCGGATATATCCCGCATCGTGCGTTCCGGCGACGCTTCAGTAGGCTGTACGCCGCAGATCAACTCGTCCAGTGAGCGTCGAAGTTGGCGGCGCAATTCCGGCAAGCTGCGGAAACTCGGTGTTTCCCTGCCATTTTCCCAAGCCGATACGGCGGATTTGGAGACGCCCAGCTCGAAGCCCAGTTGCTCCTGCGTCATCCCGGCTGCGACTCGCGCTTCTCTCAGCCGATCTCCGAACAGCTTCATGTCCCGCCTTGGCATACGTAACGCCCGCCAAGGTAGGGAAATGCCGTACCAGTGTCGTTAGGCATCGCTTGACACCAAGGTTGAGCAAATCAATACTTGCAAGAACAGCATTTCCGAACTGGCGCCCCGGGAAGAGGGGTGGCTGGATCGGCAGGGGAAATCGATGGTCTTTTGCGCCGGCTGCGGCAAGCCGCTTCACGACACTGCGCCTATGTGCCCGCAATGCGGCAAGCCGCAAGGGCAGGTCGTGTCGATGCAGCCAGCGAATCCGATCACAAGTGCGGAGCCGCTATGGGCAGCGATTAGCTCGCTTGTGCTGGGTGTGCTCTGCGTATTGGCTCTTTTAGATGATTCCGACTGGGACGACAGCGTGTTCGTGGGGCTGGTGATGTTTTCCATTACAGGCCTGGTGCTGGGTGTCGTCAGTCTGAACATCAGCAGCCGAGGCAAGGAAATGGCCGTTGCAGGTATCGCGCTGTCCGCAATAGGACTGCTTTTCTACCTGTGAACGATTGGAGAGTTGTGACGATGAATGAAATGAGGGGCGTATGACAAACGGAATGGTGTTCTGCCGTGGTTGCGGCAAGCAAATTCACAGCTCGGCACAGATGTGTCCGCATTGCGGTGCGCCGGGTGCGAGTCATGCGGCAGCACATGCACAGCCGCTTGGCGGTGACTACGCCGCGCACGCACACCAGAACGCTTGGCAACAGTCGGCTGGTGCGCCGCAGGGAACGCCCGATCTGCGGGCGATGCTTCCCATGCCGCCAAGGTTGCATTGGGGGCTGGTGCTGCTTTTCGCATGCCTATCATTTGGCATCTTTGGTTGGGTCTGGTGCTTCATGCAGGCCAACTGGACGAAGCGAATCGATCCGAAAAACAACGCGACCATGTATTTCATTGGCGCAGCGGTAAGCAGTGTTTTATTCGGGATATCTATGATTCTGGTGCAGGCTGGTGGATCAGATTTGATCGATGGCATTGGAACGCTGTTTTCTTGGGTATCACTTGGATTGACCATTGCTGGGTTCTTCACGATCGGAAAATCCCTGCGGGAGAGGCTGCCGCAGTACGGCTATCACATCGAAATCAACAACGTCATGTTGTTTTTCTTCACCGGTCTCTACGTTCAGAGCAAGCTGACCGCTCTGGCGCTCTGGAAAGAGACCGGATTTGCGGGTTACGGGCAGCATGTCTATCAACCGCCAGTTGCCGCCGCCCCGGTGCAATGGCCGGGTGCGCAGGCACCGGCGCCAATCCAGCCACCGCAGCATCCGGTGCAACCGCCGTATGCCCCTGCGTTCGTGCCGCCACCGGCTGCCACTCCTGTTCCGCAGCCGGTTGTCGAGCCCCGGCCCCCGGAAGCGCCAGCACCTCAGGTTGCCAACGTGGTCCGGTATGACGCACAGGGGAATCGCATCCCGTGAGCAAATATGCGCAGCTACCAGACGGCACGACCTTGGAGTTTCCAGATGGCACGCCTGATGATGTGATCGACAAGATCGTGAAGGCGCATATTGAAGGTGCCGGTTCTACGCTTTCGCAGCCGGCACCATCGCCCCAGCAGGTTCCTCCACCTGCGCCAATTCCGTCATCTGCGCCACATCGTCCGGTTCCTCTATCTGCGTCGCTTGAGTCCGAGCGAATTTCTGCATCCGTTTTGGGGCGTTCCGCACAACAGAAGGAAACGCCCCCGGGTAGAAGCAGGCTGATTCTTCGCGTGCTTGGTGGTGTTCTTGTGCTTGGTGTGGCGGGATTTTTGCTATGGATTTGGATCGCAAGGCGCGATTCATCTGAGATTGCACAAGGCTCTACTGACGTCGCGCCTGCCGACCAAATCGCGGTGGCTCAGGTTGATTCGTCGGAAAGCGTGACCCATCCAGAAGTGGCACCAGCTGACGCAACGACCTCGTCGGTTGTGGCTGGCGCGGAGCCCGTCGAGGACTACTACGGCGTGGATTGCGGAGCCTACAGCGGCGCGCAACAGTCTGCGTGCAACGCATGGCAAAACACCCATGTGCAGGAAATGGAGCAGCGCGCAGCAGCCGAGTACGACAATGAACCGTCCTACGACATTGAGCGCGAACGACAACAGTTGGAGATTCAACGCCAACATGTAGAGCTGGAGCGTCAACGAAATGAACTGGAGCGCCAGCGCAACGAAGCCGAAGCGCAGCGCAGGTCTGTCGAAGCGCAACGCGAGGAAGCTGCTGCGGTGGCAGCGCAGGCAGAGCGAGAACGCATTGCGCGGGAACAACAGGCCGCAGAACAGAGGCCGACGGCAGATGATTTGTATGAAAGCCGTCGCGATGAATGTCCGAGAGGATTTCTTGGTAGCGACTGCCGCATGCGGATTCGCAATGTAGTATGCGCAGGTCGCTGGTCCGATAACCCGCCATCGGGTTACTCGCAGTGTGCTAATAACAAGAGGCGTTAAGGAAGTTCTGAACAACTGGGTTTGAAGGCGGTCTTTCCGCTGGTTTTCGCATGAACCGCCCTCGATCTTTG
>NZ_JASGED010000050.1:0-9843 GCF_047606765.1 Thermomonas sp.
GCCGGGCGTGGCCGAACTGATCGTGCACCAGACCCTGCTGCTGGGCATCGGCCTGCTGTTGGGAAGCCGCCGCGCGCAACTGGGCCGGCGGCTGCATTTCGATATACCTACGCAGCTGGGCATGGCGCTGGCATTCACGCTGATCGCGATCTGCGGATTGCTGTACTACGCCGGTTTCGGCGCATGGGCGCAGGACTATCCACGCGGCGGCAACGTGTCTGGATTGCTGCTGTCGGTGTTGTTGTTCGCGTTGGCGACGGTACCGTTCGGGCTGTTCGTCGGCAGCTTCTTCACCACCCGCGAGCGCGCGTTCCAGTACGTCACCGCGGTGTCGATCCCGCTGTTCTTCCTGTCCAACCTGTCATGGCCCGCGCTGGCCTCGCCACCGGCGCTGGTTGCGTTGGCGAAGCTGCTGCCCACCACGCCCGGCATCAATGCCATCGTCCGCACCCAGCAAATGGGCGCGCAGCTGCCCGAGATTGCCGGTGACCTGCGCAACCTGCTGTTGCTTGCCGTGCTTTACGGCGCTCTGGCGATGTGGCGCTTGCGCGCGCCCCGGTAATATTCGCGCATGGATTCGTTGACCCAGATCGTGCTTGGCGGTGCATTGGCCACCGCCGTCGCGCCTGCTGCGCATCGTCGCGCCGCCTTGCTGGCCGGTGCCGCGCTTGCCACCTTGCCTGACCTTGATGCACTGCCCATCGCATTGTTCACCGATGACCCGGTGGCGCGGATGACGCTGCATCGCAGTTTCAGCCATTCGCTGTTCGTGCTGCCGCTGGCGGGCTGGCTGATCTGGTGGCTGTTCAAGCGGTTCGACAACGGGCGGGTGGCGGCATCGCCCACGCGCTGGTTCTGGGCGATCCAGCTTGCACTCATCACCCATCCACTGCTGGATGCCTTCACCGTCTATGGCACGCAGTTGCTATGGCCGCTGCGAACGCCGCCGGTGATGTGGTCGAGCGTCTTCATCATCGACCCGCTGTACACGGTCTGGCTGCTGCTGGCCTGCGTGGCGGCATTCTTCCTGCGCGAGCGGATTGCCGCGCAACGCGCATTGCTGGCAGGGCTGGCAATCAGTACCGCCTATCTCGGTTGGTCACTGCTGGCAAAGGGCATGGTGGAGCGCGAGGCCGACCGCGCACTGGCGGCGATGGGGCTTGCCGATGCGCCGCGCTTCTCGGTGCCGATGCCGTTCAACACCCTGCTGTGGCGGGTGGTGGCGCTGACGCCGGATGGCTTCGTCGAAGGCGAACATTCGCTGGTGGCGGATCGACGACCCATCGCCTTCCGCCACTACCGGCACGATGCCGATGCACTGGCGCAGGTGGCCGCGTTGCCGGCGGTGGAACGTTTGCGCTGGTTCAACCACGGCTTCATGAAGGCGCAGGTGCGCGATGGCGAACTGGTGCTCAGTGACCTGCGCATGGGCGCGGAGCCGGACTACACCTTCAATTTCGCGGTGGCTGTGCGCGATGGCGCGGGCTGGCGTGAAATCCCGCCGCACCAGTTGCGCTGGCCGTGGCAGGCGGCGCGCAGGCTGGGTGACATGTGGGCGCGGATCTGGAACGAACCATAGGGTGGGGTTTACCCCACCGTTGCCATGCATGCGATGCGTTGATGGTGGGATAAATCCCACCCTATGCCCGACGCAACAACTCCGCAGGCTCCACATTCAATGCCGTGGCGATGCGTTCGATGTTGTAGATAGTGACGTTTTTTTCGCCGCGTTCCAGCATGCCGACGTAGGTGCGATGGACGCCTGCGCGTTCCGCCAACTGTTCCTGCGACAGCCCAAGTGCCTGACGCCGTGTGCGGACCTGGGCAGCAAAGACTTCGACAAGGGAGCAGTCATGGGGCTTGAGCGCCATGCCGCCAATGTCGTGTGTTGCATACCCTGATTCGACATACTACGATTAGCTATCTACGCAGCGCCGCTGCATTGCAATGGGAACAACCATGTCAGCCATCGTTCTCTCGCTTGCGGTGGCAATCGCATTGGCAACGCTTCCCGTGATGTTCGCAGCGCGCATCGTGGGTGCCGAGCGGACGGCCTTCGGCTCCGCTTTTCTGGCGGTCGTCCTGCAACTGGTGCTTTCGGCGATCCTGAAAGTGTTGATGCCGAATGAAGCCGCAGTGCTGGTGGTGGGCGTCATCGCAGGTTCCGCGATTTATGCATATGTCCTTGGGACTTCGTTGCTCAAGGGATTCGTCATCAGCGTGATCGCTCTTGTGATCGCCTTTGTCGCGATCCTTCTGCTTGGGGGATCGCTGGCACTTCTTGCATCTGCGGCTTGATGAGTGCTGGCCGGGATGCTGATCGGCATTCGGCCTGATTAAGACTCATCTGGAGATTCAACATGAAGGTCAAGGAACTCCTGTGGTATGTCGTGTTGGGCGCAGGTGCGCTGTATGCATACGACAAGCCCAAGGGTCAGCCTGAGCCGCAGGCAGCCGGTATCACGCAGCCTGCAAGGCGATCAGCCCCAGAGCCATATGCTCCATCACAGCCGGCGGAAGATCGTTCGTGGATCAAGCCTCGCGAAGAACAGCGTGCTGTTGCGGCTTCATCGTCCTATCAATGCGATGGTCGAACGCATTGCTCGCAGATGCGCTCTTGCGACGAGGCAAACTTCTTCATTCGCAACTGCCCCAATACCCAGATGGATGGCGACGGCGATGGCATTGCCTGCGAGAGGCAGTGGTGCGAATGAGGGTGCGCTGCGTGGAGCAAGCTCCACGCCTACGGATATTCAAGCCGCTTCCGGCAACTCCGGTGCAACACCCGATG
Organism: Thermomonas sp.; assembly: GCF_047606765.1. Lineage (GTDB taxonomy): Bacteria > Pseudomonadota > Gammaproteobacteria > Xanthomonadales > Xanthomonadaceae > Thermomonas. The sequence continues at coordinate 2,792 of NZ_JASGED010000050.1, forward strand.
CCAGCGCATCGAAATAATCGCGCGTCAGTCGCAGTTGTTCCTGCGCGGTTTGCGCGCGGTTGACCACAGCGCGGAAGGCCATGTTCTCGGGGTGATCCTTCGCATACCAGCCCAGGTGCTTGCGGGCGATGCGCACGCCCGAGGTTTCGCCATAGAACGCATGCAGGTGTTCAAGATGGCCAAGCAGGATGTCGCGCACTTCAATCAGTGTTGGTGCCGGCAGCAGTTCGCCGCTGGCGAGGAAATGCGCGACCTCGCGGAATATCCACGGCCTGCCCTGCGCGGCGCGGCCAATCATCACCGCGTCGCAGCCGGTCGCATCCAATACCCGCTTCGCTTTCTGCGGTGAATCGATATCGCCATTGGCAATCACCGGGATGCGCAGCATCGCCTTGATCGCGGCGATGGTGTCGTATTCGGCAACGCCGGTGTATTGCTGGTCGCGGGTGCGGCCATGCACGGCCAGCGCTGCGATGCCGGCATCTTCTGCGATGCGCGCGATCTCCGGCGCGTTGCGGTGGTCGGCATCCCAGCCGGTGCGGATTTTCAGCGTCACCGGCACATCGACGGCCTTCACCACCGCCTCGACGATCCGCGCCACCAGCAGCGGTTCGCGCATCAGTGCGCTGCCGGCCCAGGCATTGCAGACTTTCTTTGCGGGGCAGCCCATGTTGATGTCGATGAGTTGCGCGCCGTGGCCAACGTTGAAGCGCGCGGCTTCGGCCATCACCTCGGGCACGGTGCCGGCGATCTGCACGCTGATGGGGTCGGGTTCGCCGACGTGATCCATCCGGTGCAGTGACTTCGCCGTGTGCCAGAAGCGCGGGTCGGAAGTGGTCATCTCCGATACCGCCAGCCCCGCGCCCAGCCGCTTGCATAGCAACCGGAACGGCTTGTCCGTCACGCCCGCCATGGGCGCGAGGATCAGCTTCGGTTCAATCGTGTGCGGGCCGATCTGCATGCGGCCATTGTAATTGGCTGCGTGCGTGGATCAGGCCAGCTTGCCTCAACTGAAACAGGTCAGCACGCCGGCGATGGTGGCGGCATGTGATCGACGTTGAACCAGCCGACGACGAAGCCGCGCGGCATGGTGTCAGTGGCCGGCGTGCGCGGGCGTGGCCTTGTCCGGATCGTGGCGATGCTTGAACAGCGGCACGAACAGGATTGCCATCACCAGCGCATACAGCGCGAACGCGGTCCAGATGCCGGGCCAGTCCTTGGTGCCGTCGGCGGCGGTGTAGAAGCGGTCGATCATCCAGCCGCTGATCGAACTGCCCAGTACCGCGCCGATGCCGTTGGTCATCAGCATGTACAAGCCCTGCGCGGAGGCGCGGATGCGCGGGTCGCTCTGTTGTTCGACGAACAGCGAGCCGGAGATGTTGAAGAAGTCGAAGGCCATGCCATACACGATGCAGCTCAGCACGATCATCCACAGGCCCGGGCCCGGGTCACCATAGGCGAACAGGCCGAAGCGCAGGAACCAGGCCAGCATGCTGACTGTCATCACCGTCTTGATGCCAAAGCGTTTCAGGAAGAACGGGATGGTCAGGATGAACAGCGTTTCGCTGATCTGCGAAATCGACATGATGATGGCGGGGTATTTCACCGCCAGCGCATCGGCATAGGCCGGGTTGTTCTCGAACTCGCCGAGGAATGTGCCGCCATAGGCATTGGTCAGTTGCAGCGCCGCACCCAGCAGCATCGCGAAGATGAAGAACACCGCCATGTTGCGGTCGCGGAACAGCCGGAACGATGTCAGTCCGATCACGTCCAGCAGCGAGCGGGTGTCGCTGCGGGTCATGCTGGGCGGGGCTGGCGGCAGGGTGAAGGCATACAGGCCCAGCGCGAACGCGGCGGCGGCGGCGACATAGAACTGTCCAGGCGATTTTTCCAGTCCCAGCAGGCTGGTGGTCCACAGCGCGGCGATGAAGCCCACGGTGCCCCAGACGCGGATTGGCGGATAGTCGCCGATTACGTCCATGCCTTGGCGCTTGAGCGCGTTGTAGGCCACCGTGATCGCCAGCGAGATGGTGGGCATGTAGCACAGCATCGTTGCCAGGATCAGCCAGAAGAACTGGTTGGGGTTGGACGCCTGCGGCAGCAGGCACAGGCAGATGCCGCCGATGATGTGCAGCGCGCCGTACAGTTTTTCGGCATTGATCCAGCGGTCGGCGACGATGCCCATCAGCGACGGCATGAACAGCGCGGAGATGCCCATGGTCGAGAAGATCGCGCCGAAGCTGGTGCCCGACCAGCCACGGGTCTCGAACCAGTAGCGGCCGAGTGTGATAAGCCACGCTCCCCAGATGAAGTACTGGAGGAAGTTCATCACGGTCAGGCGCAATTTCAGGTTCATGCATGTCCCCTGCTGTGCCGCGTGCTGCGGCAGCGATCCCGCAGGGTAGGTCAGCGCCGCCAATCTGGGCAAGTGCGGCGGGCGAGTGCGGGCACGCGCCGCATGCGTGGCAGGGCGTCAGTCGTCGCGTGCCTGGCTCTGGTTGCGCCCACCCAGCTTGGCCTGGCGCAGGCGCAGGTCGGCCTTGCGCAGCAGTTGCGACAGGTCGCCGCCATCGCCCGGCCAGCTGGCAACGCCGGCGCTGAAGGTCAGCCGGATCGGGTCGGCATCCGGCTCGGGCAGGAACGGTGCCGAGGCCACGCTGCGGCGCAGTGCTTCCAGCCGTTCCCAGGTGCGTCCGGTGGGCGTTGGCATCACCAGCACGAACTCCTCGCCGCCCAGCCGCGCCAGCCAGTCGCCGGTTTCCATCTGTTGTTGCAGTACGTCCACCACGTGGCGCAGCGCGCGGTCACCGACATGGTGGCCCAAGGTGTCGTTGATGCGCTTGAAGTAGTCCAGATCGATCAGGCAGACCGACAGCGAACCGCCGCGTTCGCGCGCCTGTTCCATCGCCGCCGGGAAGCGATGCACCAGCAGGGTGCGGTTGGGCAGGCCGGTCAGTCCGTCGGTGCCGGACATCTGCACCAGCCGCTGCATGCGATAGACGATGGTGGCGGTCAGCATCGTCATCAGCACGATCAGGATCAGCCGCTGCAGCTGGTTGGACACGGTGACCGTGCCGTAGTCCAGCGAGACCAGCGCATCGCTGCCGCCGTGCAGGGCGAACACCACGCTGACCAGCAGTGCGTACTGCACGAAGGCGAGCGCGCCCGCATACAGCGCCAGCCGCCCGTCGTTGCGCAGCGCGGTCATCGCGACCGCCAACAGGTAGAACGACCACGCCACCATGCTGTTCAGGCCGATGGCCGGCGAATCCATCGCCAGCAGCACCAGCACCAGCGTGGTCAGCGATACGTCGTAGGTCGCGGTGGCATACGGCAGCCAGGCGTGGCGACCGCGCTGCCGCGCCAGCGCCAGCCAGACCTGGGCCATGACGATGGCGGGGATCGCCCCGACGAAGCCCGCCAGCGTTTCCGTCCAGCTGCCGTTGTCCAGCACGTTGATGAGCGGGAACAGCAGGATCAGCAGCGACAGCGCCGCGCGCAGCCGTGCCACCAGCAGTTCGCCGCCGGTGCCAAGTTCCAGCATCAGCGCGTCGGGACGCTCGCGCAGATGGCTCCAGACATCGCGCAGGCCAGACATCGGTTCGTTCATGCGCATCCCCCTGCCGCGCAGCATAGCCCGGTATCGATCAACTGCCGATGCCGGCCACCGCCGCCCACAAGCCCAGCAGCAGGAACACGCAGGCTGCCGCGATCCGCGCCGCCTTCAACGGCAGCTTCGATGCAAAACGACTGCCCAGCGCGACCACCGGCACGTTCGCCAGCAGCATGCCGAAGGTGGTGCCCGCCACCACCTGCCACAGCGGTGAATACTTCGCCGCCAGCAGCACCGTTGCAACCTGCGTCTTGTCGCCGATCTCGGCGATGAAGAAGGCGGTCGTGGTGGCGAGGAATGCGCCGCGCGCGGGAAGCTTGGCATCGTCTTCCAGCGTGTCCGGCTTCAGCGTCCACAGCGCGATGCCGATGAAGCTTGCGGCCACCACCCAGCGCAGCACGTCAGGCGTCAGCCACGTTGCCGCCAGTGCGCCAAGCCAGCCGGCCAGTGCGTGGTTGAGCACGGTGGCGATGAGGATGCCGGCGATGATCGGCCACGGGCGGCGGAAGCGCGCGGCCAGCAGCAGCGCAAGCAGTTGCGTCTTGTCGCCGATCTCGGCCAGCGCGACCGTGCCGGTGGAGACCAGAAGTGCGTCGAACATCGTGAAACTCCGGGGCCGGGCGTATCGGTGACGGACGCGAAAGCAAACGCCACGTCGCCCGGCCCGGGTGCGTGACGCCTGCCTTCGGTCTTGCCCGCGCGGCATCGGTCTGATGCCGCGTTGCGCGCCATGGTCTGCCGACCAAGTGTGTTGACGCGCAGGCCGCAGAACGTCCCTGCGGCGGGCTACTCCCCGGAGGAGGTAGGGCGCGAATCCTAGCGGCATGATCCACTTGACTCGTAAATGAGAATCATTACTATCAATTCGAGCCACCCATCCGGAGCGTCCCGATGTCCGCCGTCCTTGAACCCCGTTCCCGCCTGACCCACCACCTTGTCATCAAGAGCGGCACCCTGCAGGTCGCCACGCCTTCGGTGGAAAGCCGCAACCTGCTGCAGGGCCACAATGAAGTGCTGATTCGCCACGGTGGCGAGGTCTATCGCCTGCGTCACACCCGCAACGACAAGCTGATCCTGACCAAGTGACCGCGTGAACGCGGTCGTCTTTAGCTTGTTGCCCGCCCGTTGTTGCCAGCCAGCGTCCCGCGACGCGAGCCTGCCGCCCATCGCACGAGGTAATGCCGATATGCGCCTGACGCTCTCGCCCCGGATCGCTTCCACTGCGCTGCTGGCATCGCCGGCGGAGGCTTCGCAGCTGCCCGATGCCCGCCAGCTGGCTGCGCTCGGCAGCGTGCTGTGCCTGCATCGCGCCCATGCCGGCAGTGAACTCGATGGCTGGCTGCAGGCGGTGCGCGCCACCAGCGAAAGCGCGCTGGACAGCGATGGCCTGTACGAACGTCTGGAGTTCCTGGACGCCGACGGCCACTGCTGCTGGCGTCTGTACCTGCTGCCGGATACCGATTTCCTGGCCTGGGAGCGGCTGGTCGCCGGCCTGCCGGGCGAACGCGAACTGCGCGGCGGCATCGGCGAACGCCTGTGGCGGCGCGTGTTCCGCTATCTGGGCGATTCCGCGTGGCGCGCCAGCGTGCTGCGCTTCCACGCACTGCCAACCGGGCGCGGCGATGTCGTGCTGGCAGCCAGTCCGCCGGCGCTGTCGGCCTGCGGCACGGAAGTCGCGCGCCGCATCATCCGGCGCGAGGGTGTCGATGACGCGGCGCTGGCCGAACCACGCCCGCGGCCAAGCCGGGTGCTTCAGCCCAGCGCGTAACCGAACTGCTGGCGGAACTGTTCCGCGAATTCGTTGTAATCGAAGCGCTGGTTCTGGGTGCCGGGGTGTTCCACCTTCAGCGCGCCCATCAGGTTGCCCATGCGGCCGATGGTCATCCAGTCGTAGCCTTTCTCGATGCCGAAGATCAGGCCGGCGCGGAAGGCGTCGCCGCAGCCAGTGGGGTCGGTGACGCGGCGCTCATGCGCAGGCGGCACGCGGAAGGTCTGGCCGTCGGCATGGATTTCCGCGCCCTGCGGGCCGCGCGTGGTGATGTAGGCCTTCACCTTGCCGGCGATGTCCTGCGCGCTCCAGCCGGTGCGTTCCTGCAGCAGGTTGGATTCGTAGTCGTTGACGCAGACGTAGTCGGCCTGTTCGATGAAGGCGCGCAGTTCCTCGCCATTGAACAGCGGCATGGCCTGGCCGGGGTCGAAGATGAAGGGGATGCCCGCTTCGGCAAACTCCTTCGCGTTCTGGATCATGCCCTCGTAGCCATCCGGGCTGACGATGCCGATGGTCACGTTCGCCACGTCCTTCACATGGTTCTCGTAGCTGCGCATCATCGCGCCGGGGTGGAAGGCGGTGATCTGGTTGTTGTCGTGGTCGGTGGTGATGAAGGCCTGCGGGGTGAACAGCTCCGGCAGTTCCTTGACGTGGGCAAGGGTGATGCCCAGTTCGTCGAAATACTCGCGATAGGGGCCGAAATCGCCGCCCACGGTGGCCATCGGGATCGGGTCGCCGCCCAGCAGCTTGAGGTTGTAGGCGATGTTGCCGGCGCAGCCACCGAACTCGCGGCGCATGCGCGGTACCAGGAAGGACACATTCAGGATGTGTACCTTGTCCGGCAGGATGTGGTTCTTGAACTGGTCGGGGAACACCATGATGGTGTCGTAAGCCAGGGAACCACAGATCAGGGCAGCCATCGAAAGCCTCGGGCGAACGGGACACAAGGCCGCGCATGATACCCCGGCTGGCGGTTTTCCTTGCCCGGGCATGGGTGCGTTGCTAGGCTAACCGCCCGCCGGCGGTCTGCGCCGGGTGTCCCATCCCCGCGTTCCCCCGCGCGGCCATCCCCCCTTATCGGCAGTCCCCACGCATGTTCAAGTTCCTCGGGCGCTATTTCTCCAGCGACCTCTCCATCGACCTCGGCACCGCCAACACGCTGATCTACGTGCGCGGGCAGGGCATCGTCCTCAATGAACCTTCGGTCGTGGCCGTGCGCCAGGATCGCGGCGGCGGCGTCCGCGCGGTGGCGGCAGTCGGCAGCGAGGCCAAGCAGATGCTGGGCCGCACGCCCGGCCACATGAGCACGGTGCGCCCGATGAAGGACGGCGTGATCGCCGACTTCACCTACACCGAGGAAATGCTCAAGCACTTCATCCGCAAGGTACACAAGAGCCGCTTCCTGCGCCCCAGCCCGCGCGTGCTGGTCTGCGTGCCGGCAGGCAGCACCCAGGTGGAGCGCCGCGCGATCAAGGAGTCGGCGGAAGAAGCCGGCGCGCGCGAGGTCTATCTGATCGAGGAACCGATGGCCGCCGCGATCGGTGCCGGCATGCCGGTCACCGAGGCGCGCGGCTCGATGGTGGTGGACATCGGCGGCGGCACCACCGAGGTGGGCGTGATCTCGCTCGGCGGCATGGTCTACAAGGGCAGCGCGCGCGTGGGCGGCGACAA
>NZ_JASGED010000051.1:0-11786 GCF_047606765.1 Thermomonas sp.
GACCGATATCCACGCGCTCACGATCCGGGCGCGGACGCCGGATGAAGCCGCGCTGGCCGATGGTGGATGAAGCCCGTGGTCGCGAAATCATGCTGCGACGCAGCGTGATCGCCGCCGCGTCGCAACGTCAATTGCGAACAAAAACAATTAGTTAACAAATAATCATGCGCCGACCGCAGCCGGCTGGAAGCGTTTTCTTGCGGATCGGCTGGAAACGTTTACAGTCTGCCCACCGTAGTCGGGCAGGGCATCGGATGACGGTGACGATCAAGGATGTGGCGCGGGAGGCCAACGTGTCCGTGGCCACGGTGTCGCGTGCGCTCAATGGTCAGCAGAACGTGGCCGAAGCCGTGCGTCGCCGGGTCAAGCATGTGGCCGAGCGCCTGCGCTACACCCCGCACCACGCGGCGCGCAGCCTGAGCAGCCGGTTGACGCGCACGATTGGCGTGGTGCTGCCGGAGTTGTACGGCGAGTTCTTCTCCGAGCTGATCTTCGGCATCGACCAGGTGGCGCGTGAGCACGGCCTGCATTTGCTGGTGTCCAGTTACCACGGCGACCCGCGCGAGCAGGGCGATGCCTTGCGCAGCATGCGCGGGCGGGTTGACGGCTTGCTGGTGATGTCGCCGTACGAGGATGCCGACGGGCACCTGGCCGATGCGCTGGCGGTGCTGCCGGACGCGGTCACGATCAGTTCGCATCCGGGCGTGGCCGGGCGTCATCGGGTTGGCATCGACAACCAGGCTGGCGCGCGCGCGATGGTCGCCCATCTGGCGGGGCTGGGGCATCGCCGGATCGCCTTCATCGCCGGCCCGGAGGGCAACCACGAGGCCGGCAAGCGCCTGCTGGGCTACCTCGACGCGATGCGCGAGCTGCTGCCGGACGTGGTGCCGCAGGTGTTGCCGGGCGACTTTCGCGAGGCCTCCGGCGAACGCGCCGCGCGCGACCTGCTGGCCAGCGGCCTGCCCGATGCGGTGTTCGCCGCCAACGACATGATGGCGCTGGGCTGCCTGCTGGCGTTCAACGCCGCCGGTCGCAGCGTGCCGGGCGACGTCGCCCTGGCCGGGTTCGACGATGTGCCGCTGGCGCGCCATGTGCCGCCGGGACTGACCACGATGCGGGTGGACATCGCCGCACTGGGCAGCGATGCGATGCACGCCCTGCTGCAGGGCGGGACGGTGGCCACCCTGCGCGAACCGCGCCTTGTGGTGCGCGCGTCCTGCGGCGCGCGCGCCTCGCCGAACAGTTCCTGAAGTACCGGGCCCCCAAGCCCGCCGATCGAACCACAACAAGAGCACGACACATTCCTGGAGGGGACGTCATGAGGAAGCAAGGCTTCAACCCGCGTCACAATCTGCTGGCCTGCGCACTGGCCAGCTGCATGGTACTGGGCGCGTCGCCCGCGTTCGCACAGTCCACCGCGGCGACCCTGCGCGGACAGGCCACCGCAGGCGGCACCATCACCGTCACCAATGTCGAGACCGGACTCAGCCGCAAGGCTGCCGTGGGTGCCAACGGCGCCTACGCGATCCCGGGCCTGCCGCCGGGCACCTACCGGGTTGATGGCGGCACGGGTTCGCGCACCATCACCTTGGCGGTCGGCCAGGTCGCAACCGTGGATCTCGGCACCGCTCCGGCGACGCCTGCCGACGACGTGACCAACCTCGAAGGCGTGCAGGTGATCGGCCAGGCGGTGGCGGAGACCCGCACGTCCGAGGTCGCCACCTACGTCAGCCCGAAGCAGATCGAGGCGCTGCCGCAGGGCACGCGCAACTTCCTTGCGTTCGCCGACAGCGTGCCCGGGATGGCGTTCTCGCAGGACAACAACGGCAATACCCGCCTGCGTTCCGGCGCGCAGTCCGCATCGGCGATCAATGTCTTCATCGACGGCGTCGGCCAGAAGAACTATGTGCTGCCGGGTGGCGTGACCGGCCAGGACAGCAGCCGTGGCAATCCGTTCCCGCAATCGGCGATCGGCGAGTACAAGGTCATCACCCAGAACTACAAGGCCGAGTTCGACCAGCTCAGCGGCGCGGCGATCGTCGCCGCCACCCGCTCGGGCACCAACGAATTCAAGGGCGACGTGTTCTGGGACGGCACCCGCACGCCATGGCGATCCGCCAGCCGCTTCGAAGAGCAGTCCGGGGTCAAGGCCGAGTCGGAAGAGCAGCAGTACGGGGTCAGCTTCGGTGGCCCGATCGTGCGTGACGTGGCCCACTTTTTCCTGGCGTACGAGGCCAAGACCTACGAATCGCCGGTGACCTTCAACCTGGGCCGTGGCTTCACGGTCAGCGAGTTGCCGTCCGACTTCCAGGACGAATACGGCTCGGGCGTGTTCACCAAACCGTTCGACGAAGACCTGTACTTCGGCAAGCTCGACTGGTCCATCGGCACTGACCATTACCTCGAATTGACCGGGAAGGTGCGCAAGGAGAGCGAGATCACCGATATCGGCGGTACCCGCTTCAGCAGCGCGTCCACCAGCAACATCAACGAGGAAACCCGCGTTGACCTGCGCTGGCAGTGGACGCAGGACAACTGGATGAACGATGCGCGCATCGGTTACGAGAAGTCGTTCTGGAGCCCGGAGCCGACCGAGTTCAGCAATGGCTATTGGCTGGCCGACGGCAACTGGTGGGACACCATCGCCCGACGCGGTGGTGGCGACAATTACCAGAACAAGGGACAGAAGGGCTGGATGCTGCAGGACGACCTGACCTGGTACGGCTGGGACGGCCATACCGTGAAGGCGGGCATGAAGTACAAGCTCATCACGGTGGACACCCTGCAGCAGAACAAGTTCAACCCGCAGTTCTACTACGACATCAACGAGAGCCTGACCGTGCCGATCCACGTCGAGTTCGGTGCGCCGGTGGCCGGGCTGGGCGACGGCACGGTGACCTCGAAGAACAGGCAGTTCGGCCTGTATGTCCAGGACGACTGGGAGGTCAACGACAAGCTCACCCTCAACCTCGGCGTCCGCTGGGATTACGAGCGCACGCCGAGCTACGAGGATTTCGTGACGCCGGCGGACGTGGTGGCCGCGCTGCGTGCATCCAACGCGACCCTGCCGAACTCGGGCGTGAACGTCGAGGACTACATCAGCACCGGCGGCAACCGCAAGGCAGACAACAACAACTGGGCACCGCGGCTGGGCTTCTCCTACGACCTCAATGCCGATCAGCGCAATGTCATCTTCGGCGGCATCGGCAGGTCGTACGACCGCAACCTGTTCGACTACCTGCAGAACGAGGTTGCGGTCGGCAGCTGGGGCAGTTTCTCCTACAACTTCGATACCGCACTGCATCCCTGCGAAGGCAGCAACTGCCTGGAATGGGATACCGCCTACCTCGACCCGGAGACCTTGCGCGCGCTGGCGGTTGCCAGCGGCTCGCGCGAGGTCTATCTCAACAACAACAATCTCGTCGTGCCGTATTCCGACCAGCTCAGCATCGGCATGCGCAACATCGTCAACATGGGCGGTAACGACTGGACGATCGAAAGCACGCTCTCGCACATCGAGAGCCATGACGGCATCGCCTTCCTGCTTGGCAATCGCCGCGCCGACGGCAGCTTCTTCCTGCCCGGCACGACCGATCCGCCGCCGTGGAACACCGGCTTCGCGCCGTTCACCAACATGATCCTGGCGCAGAACGTGCTGGAGACGAAGGCGGATTCGTTCCTGTTGCGGATCGAAAAGCCCTACACCGACGAATCGCGCTGGGGCGTGAACCTGGCCTATACCTTCACCGATTCGAAGCAGAACAGCCCGATCAACGGCTGGCCGGGCGCATTCAACGCCCAGACCATCGATGACTATGGCTGGTTCGCCGGCCAGGCTGCCAAGCACAGGCTGGTGACCACCGGCATCTACGAGGCACCCTGGGGCATCACCCTGTCGGCCAAGCTGACCTATGCCACCGCGCTCCCGCGCTATGTGCAGGACTGCAACGAAACCTCGTGGAGCCTGTGCCACTTCACCTATTACGTGCCGAAGGAGAAGTTCAAGCAGTTCGACCTGGCTGCCAACAAGGAGTTCGCCTTCGGCGACCGCGTCAGGCTGCGCCTGCGGATGGACGTGCTGAATGTCTTCAACTGGGCCAACTACAGCGGCTACAACGACTGGATGGGCGGTGCCAACGAACCGCTCAGTGCGAGCTTCGGCACACCCAATGCCATCGCGTTGCCCACCCGCACGCTGAAGCTGTCGCTGGGCTTGAGTTGGTGACGGCGGCAATCAGGCTGCCAGCACACGTCGCGCTGCTCGGCGCGGCGTGTGCGCTGGCCTTTGCCATCGGAGGTTGCAAGCGCGAGGCCACGCCTGCGGAGGCCATGCCGGCACCGCAGGCTGCAACGCAGCAGCGCGAAGTGCCCGAGCTGGTCGCCGACCTGCAGCGGCGCACCTTCGACTGGTTCTGGGAGGTCGGCAATCCCGACAACGGCCTGGTGCCCGATCGCTGGCCCACGCCGTCGGCCTCCAGCGTCGCCGCGGTCGGCTTCGGGCTGACCGCGTATGGCGTGGGCGTGGAGCGTGGCTGGATCAGCCGCGAGCAGGCGGTGGATCGCACCCTGGCCACGCTGCGCTTCTTCGCGCGCGCGCCGCAGGGCCAGAACGAGCAGGGCGCGGCCGGCTACAAGGGCTTCTTCTACCATTTCCTGGAATTGGACAACGGCCTGCGCAGCGGCACCAACGAAGTCTCGACGGTGGACACGTCGCTGCTGCTGGGCGGCATCCTGTTCGCGCAGAGCTATTACGACCGCGACGACCGCAAGGAAGCCGACATCCGCCGCCTTGCCGACAAGATCTACCGGCGCGTGGACTGGACCTGGGCGCAGGCGCGCAAGCCGCTGATCTCGATGGGCTGGAAGCCCGAGGAGGGCATGCTCCCGTACGACTGGCAGGGCTACAACGAGGCGTTGTTGGTCTATGTGCTGGCGCTGGGTTCGCCGACCCATCCGGTGGGCGAGGATGCGTACGTGGCCTGGAGTGCGCACTACGACCGCACCTGGGGCAAGTTCCACGAGCAGGAGCACCTGAGCTTCCCGCCGCTGTTCGGCCATCAGTATTCGCATGTGTGGATCGATTTCCGTGGCATCCAGGACGCCTACACGCGCGGCAAGGGCATCGACTACTTCGAGAACAGCCGCCGCGCCGCGTATTCGCAGCAGGCCTACGCGGTGGACAACCCGAACGGCTGGAGGGGCTACGGCAAGACCGTGTGGGGCCTGACCGCCTGCGACGGGCCGATCGATGCCAGCTTCGACTTCGACGGCACCACCCGCCTGTTCCGCACCTACGCGCCGCGCGGTGCCGGCATCGAATACGCGCTGGACGACGGCACCATCGCGCCCACCGCAGCCGCAGGCTCGATCGCGTTCGCGCCGGAAATCGCCATCCCGGCCATCGAGGCGATGCACGAGAAATACGGCAAGGACATCTACGGCGAATACGGGTTCCTGGATGCCTTCAATCCCAGCTTCACCTTCGCCGATGCGCCGCTGAAGCATGGCCGGGTCACCGACAGCGGCTGGGTGGATGGCGACTATCTCGGCATCGACCAGGGGCCGATCGTGCTGATGATCGAGAACTACCGCAGCGATTTCGTGTGGAAGGTGATGCGCCGCAATCCATACATCCAGCGGGGTTTGCAGCGCGCCGGCTTCCGTGGCGGCTGGCTGGATGCGCTGCCGAAGCAGGGCGAGGCGAAGGCGTCCAGCCCGGACAAGGCGGGCTGAACGATGCGCCTGCGCGTGGCCGCATGCGTGCTGGCGCTGGCATGGCTGGCCGGCTGCGCGCGCGATGACGCCACCAGCAGGCAGGTGGTGCAGCTGTGGGCGATGGGGCAGGAAAGCGAGGCGCTGGCGGGCATGCTGCCGGCGTTCGCGCAACGGCATCCCGGCATCGAGGTGCGCCTGCAGCAGCTGCCGTGGACTGCGGCGCACGAGAAACTGCTGACCGCATTCGCCGGCGATGCGCTGCCGGACGTGGTGCCGATCGGCAATAGCTGGATCGCCGAGTTTCACCAGCTGGGCGCGCTGGAGCCGCTGGACGCGCGCATCGCGGCCACGCCGGGGCTTTCGGCGCAGGATTATTTCCCCGGTGCCTGGGACAGTGGATTGATCGACGGGCAGGTGTACGCAGTGCCCTGGTACATCGAGACCCGCCTGCCGTTCTATCGACGCGACCTGCTGGCGAAGGCCGGCATCGCCACGCCGCCGCGCGACTGGGCGCAATGGCGCGCGGCGATGCGCGCGGTGAAGGCCGGCGGTGGCAGCGAATACGGCATCCTGCTGCCCACCAACGAGTTCGAACCGCTGCTCAACCTGGCCGTGCAGCAGGGCGAGCCGCTGCTGCGCGATGGTGGCCGCTACGGCAATTTCCGCAGCACAGGTTTCCGCCGCACGCTGGCCTTCTACAAGTCGCTGTTCGATGCCGGGCTGGCGCCACGGGTGGACAACACCCGCATCTCCAACGTCTGGAACGAGTTCGGGCGCGGCATGTACAGCTACTACATCAGCGGGCCGTGGAACATCGCCGAGTTCCGCAAGCGCCTGCCGGCGAACTTGTCCGGGGCCTGGGCCACGATGCCGCTGCCGGGGCCGGACGGGCCGGGCGCGTCGATCATCGGCGGCACCAGCTTCGTGGTGTTCCGCAGTTCGCGCCACAAGGACGCGGCCTGGACGCTGGTGGCCTGGCTGTCCGAGCCCGCGCAGCAGCTGGAATTGCATCGGCGAGTGGGCGACCTGCCGCCACGGCGTTCGGCGTGGTCGGGCCCGGCATTGTCCGGCGATGCGAACGCGCAGGCGTTCCGCGAACAGCTGGAGCGCGCGGTGCCGGCGCCCAAGGTGCCGGAATGGGAGCGCATCGCGCAGGAGATGCGCATCGTCTCCGAGCAACTGGTGGCCGGGCGGCTGGACGTGGACGCGGCGGCGGCAGAACTGGACCGCCGCGCCGACCTGATCCTGGCCAAGCGCCGCTGGATGCTGGACCAGCGCAGGCAGGCCGCGCCATGAAGGAGCGCACCGCGGGCTGGGTGTTCTCGGGGCCGGCGCTGCTGGCGATCGGGTTGTTCTTCGCGCTGCCGGCGCTGGCCTCGCTGGTGCTGAGCTTCACCGATTTCGACATCTACGCGCTGGCCGACCGCGCCAACCTGCGCTGGGTGGGTTTTGGCAATTACACCGCGCTGCTGCACAAGCCGCTGTTCTGGAAGGCGATGGGCAACACGCTGTGGTTCGTGACGTTCGGCGTGCCGTGCATCGTGACCGCCTCGCTTGCCGCGGCGCTGATGGTCAACGCGCGCATGCTGCGCTGGCGGCCGGTGTGGCGGGTGGCGCTGTTCGCGCCGTTCGTGACCACGCTGGTGGCCACCGCAGTGGTCTGGAACTACCTGCTGCACACACGCTACGGGCTGATCAACTACGGGCTGGGCAAGCTCGGCATCGCGCCGGTGGACTGGCTGGGCAGCCCGCGTACCTCGCTGCCGGCGATCCTGCTGTTCGTGGCGTGGAAGACCTTTGGCTACAACATGGTGATCTTCCTGGCTGCGCTGCAGTCGGTCTCGCGCGATCTGCTGGATGCGGCCCGCGTCGATGGCGCCGGCTGGTGGACGCGGCTGCGCCACGTCACCTTGCCGGCGATCGCGCCGACCGTGCTGCTGGTATCCATCCTGACCGTGGCGGGCATGTTCCAGCTGTTCGCCGAGCCCTACGTGATGACCCAGGGCGGGCCCGAGCAGTCCACCGTCACCGTGCTGTATTTCATGTACGAGGAAGGCTTCAAGTGGTGGAACCTGGGCTCCGGCGCGGCGGTGGCCTTCATCCTGTTCCTGTGCATCCTGGCGGTGACGCTGTTGCAGTTGCGCGTGGCGCGCAGGGCAGGTGCGATGTGATGCGTGAACGTGCCATCGGCGAATACGCCTTCACCGCGTTCGCCGCGCTGGTGTCGCTGCTGGTGCTGGCACCGCTGCTGTGGATGGTGTCGGTCAGCCTGATGCAGCCGGGCGCGGCCGCGCAGTTCCCGCCGCCGCTGCTGCCTGCGCATCCCACCCTGGACAATTACCGCACGCTGTTCGCCGACTACGGCATTGGCCGCTATGCCTTCAACAGCCTGCTGGTGTCCACCCTGGCGACGCTGCTGGCGCTGCTGTTCGTGGTGCCGGCCGGTTACGCCTTCGCCAAGCTGCGCTTCCGTGGCCGCGACGCGATCTTCCAGGCGCTGGTGGCCGCGCTGGTGATCCCCGGCCAGATCGGCATGCTGCCGCTGTTCCTGGAGTTGAAGGCGATGGGCCTGGTCAACAGCTATGCCGGCGCGCTGGTGCCGTGGCTGGCCGGCATCTTCGGCATCTTCATGGTGCGCCAGTTCTGCCTGGGCATCCCGGACGAACTGATCGAAGCCGCGCGCATCGACGGTGCCGGCGAAGGCACGATCCTGCGCCGGATCGTCCTGCCGGTGCTCAAGCCGATCCTGATCACGCTGGCGCTGTTCGTGTTCCTGGGCAGCTGGAACGACTTCATGTGGCCGCTGATCGTGCTGGCCGACCAGGAGCTGTACACCCTGCCGGTGGCGCTGGCCGCGCTCAGCCGCGAACACGTGCAGGACAACGAACTGATGATGGCCGGTTCTGTCGTCACCACCTTGCCGGTGCTGGCGCTGTTCCTGGCCCTGCAGCGGCATTACCTGGACGGCCTGCTGGCCGGGAGCGTCAAGGGGTGAGCCGCTTCGTTTGCGCGCTGCTTCTTGCATCCGCATGCGCGACGAACGCATCGGCGCAATCGCCGCGCGTGCTGGACAGCTTCGATTCCGCCACTGGCTGGGAGGTCGTCACCTCGGATCAGGTCAGCGGCCAACTGCGCGTGGTCGATGCCGAAGCCGGCAAGGCCTTGTGCCTGGCCTATGACTTCCACGGCGTGTCCGGCTATGCCGGCATCCGCAGGAAGCTGCCGCTGGTCTATCCGGCCAATTACGCTTTCAGCCTGCGCCTGCGCGGGCAGGGGCCGCGCAATGATTTCCAGTTCAAGCTGGTTGACGCCAGCGGCGACAACGTCTGGTGGGTGCGCAAGCCGATGTTCGCCTTGCCTGCGCAATGGACGCCCCTGCAATGGCGCAAGCGCCACATCGCCAAGGCCTGGGGGCCAGCGCCGGAAACGCGGCTGACCCGCAGCGCGATGCTGGAGTTCACCCTGGCCAGCGGCGAAGGCGGCAAGGGCGAGGCCTGCTTCGACGCGCTGGCCTTGCGCGAACTGCCGCCGGCGGATGATTCCCCGCTGGCGGGCACGCTGCGCGCGGGCAAGGGCGGCTACGTGCATGACCTCGGCAAGCTGCGCGAGATCGGCGGCGCGATCCTGCACTGGGCGTCAGCTCGTCCGGCTGGCGATTACGCGGTCGAACTCTCGAACGATGGCCGCGACTGGCGGCGCGTGCGCGAGGTGCGTGGCAGCGATGGTGGCGAGGATTTCATCGCGTTGCCGGAGGAAGAAGCGCGCTACCTGCGCATCGTGCCGTTCGCTAAGCACGGCACGCCATTGCAGGACATCGAGGTGCAGCCGTTGGCGTTCTCCGCCACCACCAACGATTTCCTCAAGGCGGTGGCCGCGCGCGCGCCGCGCGGAACCTGGCCGCGCGGTTTCAGTGGCGAACAGCCGTACTGGACCATCGTCGGCATCGATGGAGGAATCGAACAAGGTCTGCTCGGCGAGGACGGCGCGATCGAACTGGCAAAGGGCGGCTTCAGCATCGAACCGTTCGTGGTTGCCGATGGAAAGCTGGTGAGCTGGGCGGATGTGGCAACCACGCAATCGCTGCAGGACGGTTACCTGCCGATTCCGTCCGCGCACTGGACGCACGACACATTCAGGCTGGACATCACCGCCTTCGCCAGCGGCACGCCCGCGCATTCGCAGTTGCATGGCCGCTATCGCCTGACCAATACCGGAACCGCGCCGCGCGACTACGTGCTGGTGCTGGCGGGGCGTCCGCTGCAGGTCAATCCGCCCACGCAGTTCCTGAGCGTGCTGGGCGGCTACAGCCGTATCGATGAAATCGCCGCACGCGAAGGCGTCATCGTGGCCGATGGCCGGGTCGTGAGGATGGCGCGTCCGAGCGATGCCGGTATCGCTTCGGGTTTCGACCAGGGCGAACTCGTGCAGCGCCTGCGCGGGCTGGATTGGTCGAAGCCAGGCCTCGGCGCGGTTGCAGGCATCGGCAATGCGGCGCGCGATGCGCAAGGGCTGGCATCGGCGGCATTGCTGTTCAAAGTGAGGCTGCAACCCGGCGAGAGCCGCGAATTCGACTGGCGCAGCCAGCTCGACGGCACCGATGCAGCGCTGGCCTCGTCCGCACCGGTCGCGCAGTTGCAGGACGATGTTGCCGCGCAATGGCACGACAGGCTGGACCGTGTGCGCATCACGGTGCCGGCGCAGGGCCGGCGCGTGGTCGACACCCTGCGCACCGCGCTGGCGCACATGCTGATCAGCCGCACCGGGCCGCGCCTGCAGCCGGGCACGCGCTCGTATGCGCGCGCATGGATCCGCGATGGCGCGATGATCAACGAAGGCCTGCTGAGGCTGGGCCGCGAGGACGTGGCGGAAGATTTCCTGCGCTGGTACGCGCCCTACCAGTTCGCCAACGGCAAGGTGCCGTGCTGCGTGGACGACCGTGGCAGCGACCCGGTGCCGGAGAACGACAGCCACGGCGAATTGATTTACGCCATCGCCGAGCAATACCGCTACACCGGCGACCGCAAGCTGCTGGACGCGATGTGGCCGCATGTGGTCGGCGCGGTGAACTACATGGACGAGCTGCGCCTGGGCGAACGCACGCCGCAGAACCGGGCCAAGAACCCCGCCTTCTACGGCCTGATGCCGGCCTCGATCAGCCACGAGGGCTATTCGGCCAAGCCCATGCATGCCTACTGGGACGATTTCTGGGCACTGCGCGGCTACAAGGACGCGGTGGAGATCGCCCACTGGCTGGGCCACGACGAAGAGGCGATGCGCTTCGCCGCGTCGCGCGACCAGTTCCGCGCCGACCTGTTTGCGTCCATCGAAACCGCGACCGCGCAGCATGGCATCGGCTTCATCCCCGGCTCGGCCGAGCTGGGCGATTTCGATGCCACATCCACGACCATCGCGTTGGCACCCGGCGGCGAGCAGGCCCGTCTGCCGCAGGCACTGCTGCATGAGACGTTCGAGCGCTACTGGCGCGAGTTCGTGCAGCGCCGCGACGGTGGCCGCGAATGGAAGGACTACACGCCCTACGAACTGCGCACCATCGGCACGTTCGTGCGGCTGGGCTGGCGCGACCGCGCGCACCAGGCGCTGGACTTCTTCTTCCGGGACCGGCAACCGCCAGCCTGGAACCAGTGGGCGGAAGTGGTCTCGCGCACGCCGCGCACGCCGTTCTTCGTCGGCGACCTGCCGCATGCCTGGGTGGAATCGGATTACGTGCGCTCGGCGCTTGATCTGTTCGCGTACGGACGCGAAGCCGACGACGCGCTGGTGATCGCCGCCGGCATCCCTGCCGATTGGCTGGAAGGCGAGGGCATCGCCATTGAAGGCCTGCGCACGCCACAGGGCAGGCTGGACTACGCGCTGCTGGCGCAGGACGGCGTGCTGCGGCTGGACGTGCCTGCCGGCCTGCGCTTGCCGAAGGGCGGGATGGTGCTGTCGCTGCCGGAGCCTTGGGCCAGTGGCCGTGTGCGCAGCGGTGCGGCGGGCATCGTGGGTGGCGAGGTGCGGATCACCAAGTTGCCGGCGCGGATGGAGATCGTGGCACCGTCAAGATGACTCTC
>NZ_JASGED010000052.1:0-3713 GCF_047606765.1 Thermomonas sp.
CGCACGGTGCATCTGGAAACGCTGGAGCAACAATTGCAGGCGCTGGACTGCGTGCCCGCCAGCGAACACGCGCTGGTATTACATGAGCGCCTGCAGAAATCGTGGCTGCTGCGGATCGAATCGGCAGAAGCAATGGCCTTCTACCGCAGCCGCAACCTGGAGTCGTGGCTGGACAACATCGACGAGATGGAAGGGCTGAGCGAACAGGCGCGCGCCATCGAGCATCGCGCCCGCCAGTGCCTGATCGAAGCGCGCAACGAACGCTGGATCGGCCCGTTGCAGACGCTGATGCAGGACGGGCCGTGCCTGATCGCAGTCGGCTCGATCCATCTGGTCGGGGAGGGCGGTTTGATCGCCCGCCTGCGCCGCGATGGCTATCAGGTGGAAGCGATGCCGTTTTGAACGCGCGTCCGTTTTGAGCAGCGTTTCGCGTTGTAGAGGGAAGTGGACGTGTTGCAGGGCATTCGGGAGCGGTAGGCATGGCATTCGGCATGAGCGGTGATCGACAGGTTCATTGGGGGCAGGGTGCCTTCCTCAGTCCGCAGCACCTGCAGGCGCAGGACGCATGGGGGCGGGCCGGGCTGCATGCGCTGCACCGCCGCGTCACGCCGTTCCCGTGGGGATTCGAGGCCTTGCGCATCCGCGAAGACGCGCTGGGCAGCGGCGTGGTCGATGTCGAGCGTTTCGCACTCATCACCCGCGATGGCGAGCGCCTGTCCGGCGGCTCGTTGGAGACCGCCGGCGGCAATACCCGCGTGCCCCAGCGCAACATCGCCGAACTGCGTGCCACCAGCAGCGACCCGATCCCGCTGTGGCTGGTGTTCAACCGCGAACGCACATTGCATGGGCTGGCGCAGAACGATGCCGGGCGTTTGCAGGCAAGGCATGCGCTGGCAAGCGAGGCACTGGCCGATCCGTTCGACCCGCAGGCGCCAGAGGCCGATGTCGATTTCCTGCTGTACCAGCCCAACATCGTCACCGGGCTGGACGAGAACGCCGAGGCCATCGTGCGCGGCTCGGACAGTTACAAGTTCGCCGAACTGCTGCCCGCCGGGCCAGGCAAGTACAAGCTCTCGCATGATTACATCCCGCCCAGCAACGCCATCGGCGCATCGCACAACCTGTCGCGCTGGACGCGGGCGCTGCGCGACCTGCTGGTCTCGCGCGGGCAGGACTTCGCTGCGGTCAAGCGCCAGCGCGGCATCCGCGCGGCATCCACCAGTGCGCAGGAAGTCATGCGCGTGCTGATGATGCAGACCTTCGCCCGCCACATCCCGCTGTTCCAGGAACACGCGCGGCTGGATACGGTGTCCGCCTATGCGATGTATCAGGACCTGCGCCGACTGGTGGCGGAGTTCTCGGTGTTTTCCGAAGACATCGGCTATTTCGGTGAACTTGCAAACCAGCCGCGCGAAACCGAACTGCCGGACTATGACCACGAAGATTTGCGGCGCTGCTTCCGCATCGGCTTCGACCGCGCCGAGGCACTCATCAAGGCGCTGACCGTGGGCGCGGAGGTCGGCATCACGCTGGCCTATGACGGCCGCTTCTACAAGGCCGACCTGCCGGCCAACCTGTTCGAGAACGACAAGACCCGTTTCTATCTGGCCTTCGAGTCCGAACAGAAGGGCGCTGACCTGTTCGCGCGGCTGTCGCGCACCGGCAAGATTGCCTCGCTGGATGAAATGCCGCGCCTGCTGTCGGCGGCGCTGTTCGGACTGAAGATCGACCTGCTGCCGGTGCCACCCGAAGAGCTGCCGCAGAAGAGCCCGAACACCACGTATTTCCTCGTCGATACCACGCATCCCTTTTGGCAGATGATCAAGAACGCCCGCAACATGGCGGTGTTCTCCGACCTGCCGCCGGATTCGACCGTCATCAAGCTGTTCCCGGTCGCCACGCAGGACTGAACGCATGCCAAGGCTGCTGCACCACTTCACCCCGGTCTTCACGTTTGGCCTTGCGCTGGACGAGCGCGTGGCCACCAACCAGGCCAGCGAACAGGCCATCGATGTCACTACCCGTGCGCGCGAGTTGATCGAGCGCGCCAAGTCATCCGCGCACGCCGATGGCAAGCGTCCGGAACAGGTCGATGGCGCGGCCTTCGCGGCGGCGGCATGGATCGACGAGATCATGGCGCGCAATCCGGCGTGGCTGGTGGCCGGCGCGCCGCCGTTGCAGGTGACGATGTTCAACACCAACAACGCCGGCAACGAGTTCTTCACCCACCTGTCCGCGTTGAAGCAGGATCAGGACGAAGTGCGCGAGGTCTATTACCACGCGCTGCTGTGCGGCTTCGTCGGCCAGTACTACTACGAGAATGGCGATACCGGCGAACTGGGCAAGCTCAAGGAATTGCATGGCCGGCAACTGCCTGTTGCGCCCGCGCCGATCCACACGTTGCGCGAGGAGAAGATCACCCCGCAGCCCTACGGCGTGGCCGATCCTGCCGGCCCGCGCCTGCCACGGCAATGGGATCGCGCCTTGCTGGGCATCGGTGCGTTGGTCGCGCTGCTGATCCCGCTGCTGTATCTGGCCTACCTGCTGGTTGCCAAACCCAAGCCCACGATCCTGGTGCCGGTGCAGCAGGCGCTGGCGCAGTTCCCGTGCTCGGATTTGAAGGTGACGGCGGATGAGGACAAGGGCACGGTCAGTGTCAGCGGCCATGTCTCGCGTGCGGATGACATCAGCGCCGTGCAACAGCGCGTGGCGGCGATCGAAGGCGTGAAGTCGGTGGATGCGCAGGTGCAATTGCGCATCTGGCCGCATTGCGAAGTGGTGAAGATCCTGGAGCCGTACAAGGCACGCAATGACGATGCCGGCTACGGCCTGGTGGTGACGCCCAGCACCGGCCATTCCGACCGTTTCATCGAAGGCGAGAAGGTCACCATCAAGGTCACCCAGCCCAATTACGACGGCTATCTGTACGTCGATTACTACTTCGTCGATGGCAACATGGCGCACATCTTCCCGCATCCCAACGAGCCCGACAGCGGGCGGCTGGTCAAGGCCGGCGAAACACTGGTGATCGGCAACACGCCGGAAGGCTGGGAAGTGGGTGCGCCGTTCGGGCAGGAACTCATCACCGTCATCAGCTCGCCGGTGCCGCTGTATGAAGGCTCGCTTCCCACCTTCGACAAGGCCGATGACTACCTGCCGCGCCTGCGCCAGATGATGGAGGCCAACCGCGACAACCAGCAGCTCACGGCCACCTTCCTGTTCATGCAGACGGAGCCAGCACAATGAACCCGCTGAGCTTCGTGGAAAACCTGTTCTCGAGCATCGGCAGCGTGTTCTCGCGGATCGGGTCGTTGTATTCGCGCGGCGCGGAGACTGCAAAGAAACCGTGGCTGCGCTGGATCGTGGTCACCTTGTTGCTGCTGCTGGTCATCGGCGGGCTGGTGTTCCTTGCGCTTGCCATCCTGCCGCAGCTGCCGATGCGCTTCTGGCAGGTGCTGGGCCTGTGCGTGGTCGCGCTGGTGGTGCTGTGGTGGTTCACCGCCGGCCAGCGCAAGGCATCGATCAAGGGGCGCACGCGCAAGCGCATCGGCGACCTCGGTCCCGGCAACGCGGACGACGAACGCGTGCCGGTGCAGCGAATGACCGCGGCGATCGACGAGGCCAAGCGCACCATCGCGCGCTCGCCGGACATCGACAAGGGCCGCACGCCGCTGTATCGCATCCCGTGGCTGCTGTTCGTGGGCGATGCCGCC
>NZ_JASGED010000053.1:0-12485 GCF_047606765.1 Thermomonas sp.
CAGCTTTGCCTGGTTGGAGAAGAACCGAAGGCTGTGGAAGAACTGCGAGCGCAAGCTCAACACCAGCCTGCAGTTCATCCATCTGGCCTTCCTGGCGCTATTGCTCAGAAGACTTTGAACAGGCTCTGAGTGCAACGCCCGAGAGCGTGGCGACATGGCCCGAGGCGCAGCAGCGCATCTTCGAGGCGATGCCGCGCTGGGTGTTCGTGCCGTTCGCCATCGCCACCGTCGGCGGCGTGCTGGGTGCGCTGGGCCTGCTGCTGCGCAGGCGCTGGGCGGAGCCGTTGCTGTTGCTGTCGTGGCTGGCGATCATCGTGCAGTTTGCTTCCACCTACCTGACCACGCCGCTGTGGGCATTGACTGGCGTGCGTGGTGCGCTGTTCCCTGCCTGTATTGCAGTGGTCGGTTTGTTCCTGTGGTGGTTTGCACGCAAGGCGTCGGCGCGCAGGTGGTTGCGCTGATGTGCAAGATGAAAATCGCTTCGTTCCTGCTGCTGTGCCTGCTGTCGTTCGCGGCGTGGGCCGACAATGCCGAGTTGGCGCAGTTGGCTGTGGAGGATCAGGCCGTTCGGATGGGTGGCACCGATCCGCGATCCGATGATGCGCGCCGGGAGCGCGTGCTGCAGATCATGGCCGGCGGTGGCGTGGCCTCGCCGAAGGACAAGTTCAACGCGGCGCTGGTGCTTCAGCACACCGGCTTGGCCTTCTGCGACGGGCAACTGAAGAGCCTGAGTGCGGAGAACTACCTGCTCGCGCATTTCCTGTTCAAGGAGGCGATGCAGGGTGGCATCAAGGAAGCGAACTATCTGGTGGCGGCATCGATTGATCGCTACCTGAGTTTCACCAAGGGGCAGCAGCGTTACGGCACCAACCGTGTCATCGATCAGACGACGGAAAAGGAAATGCTGGTGCCCATCGACCGCAGCGTCACGGATGAGGAGCGTGCGCTCTACGGTGTGCCGCCGCTTGAAGAATTGCTGCGGCAGTACCCGGAGCAGTCGGGCGGTCGCTGACGATCCACGCCGCAGTCGGTGGCATCAACCGGCTGCGCGCGCCTTCAACATCGCATAGGCCGCACGCAGTCCCATCGCTTCGCCGCCGGTGGGCCTGCCGGGGCGGTCGCTGTCGTTCCATGCGTACACATCGATGTGCGCCCAGCGCTGGCCTTCGCTGACGAAGCGTTCCAGGAACAGCGCGGCGGTGATGCTGCCGGCCATGGTGGAACTGCTGCCGTTGGCGATGTCGGCAACGTGGCTGGTGAGATAGCGCAGGTAGGGTCGCCACAGCGGCATCCGCCACAGCGGGTCGCGCGCCTGCGTGCCGGCACTCAACCAGTCGTTCGCAAGCTGTTCGTCGTTGGCGTACAGCGCCGGCAGTTCCGGGCCGAGGGCCACGCGCGCAGCGCCGGTCAGGGTGGCGAAGTCCAGCAGCAGGTCGGGCGTGAGTTCGCAGGCGCGGGCCAGCGCATCGCACAGCACCATGCGGCCTTCGGCGTCGGTGTTGTCGATCTCCACGCTCACGCCCTTGCGGGTGCCCACCACTTCGCCGGGGCGGAACGCATTGGGGCCGACTGCGTTCTCCACCGCCGGCACCAGCACGGTGAGCCGCAGCGGAAGCTTGCGCGCCATGATGAGTTCGGCCAGCGCCAGCGCATGCGCACCGCCGCCCATGTCCTTCTTCATGTTGCGCATGCCGGTGGCGTTCTTGAGATCAAGACCACCCGTGTCGAAACACACGCCCTTGCCGCACATGGCGACGTGCGGATGCGCAGCGTCGCCCCAGGTCATTTCGATCAGGCGCGGTGCGCGATGCGAGGCGCGGCCAACGGCGTGGATCGCGGGGTAGTTCTGTTCGAGCAGTGCATCGCCGGCGGTGACGGTGATGGATGCACCGTGCGTGCTGGCGATGCTGCGCGCAGCCGCTTCCAGTTCGTCCGGGCCCATGTGCTCGGTCGGCGTGTTGACCAGGTCGCGCACGCGCACGCAGGCGGCGAGCAGGTCGAAGGTTTCGGCATCGAACTCACCAACCAGACGCGGCATCGGGCGTGTGTGCTTGCGATAGCGGTCGAAGCGATAAAGACCCAAACCCCAGCCAAGCTGCAAGGCGGCGCGTGCGTCGGCATCCAGCGTGTTCGCAATCTTCCAGTCGCCGACCGGCAACGTCTTCACTGCGTGCGAATAGGAAAACGGATCGCATGCATCGCCGATGCCGATTACCGCGCCTGCGAGCTTGCCTTCGGCATCGGCCCAGCTCTGCGCGCTGCCGGCGCTGGCGTCGAAGCGCTGCGCAGCCAGCCACGCCTGCACCGGCGCGGGCTGCGCGTCGCGCCATGCGGCGAAGCCGGCCTTGTCGATGATGTGCAGCGGCAGTGCAGTATTGGAGGATGCGGTGAAACCGGCGGGCAGGTTCATGCGGCTTGGTCTTCGGCGGCGTGTGCGTCCAGCCAGTCGGCCAGCGCGATGAGGGTGGTGACGTGCAGGTCGGCCTGCGCAAGATTGGCAGGCCAGCTATGGTCACCGCGATCGATCCAGCAGGTATGCAGACCGGCATTGGCGGCACCGGCGATATCGGTATGCGGATGGTCGCCAACGTGCAGCACTTCGCCCGGCTGCAGGCCCAGCCGGCGGCAGGCCTCGTGGAACAGCCCGGCATCCGGTTTGGCCGCGCCGTATTCGCGCGCGCCCAGCTGGAAGCGGAACAGGTCGGCGATGCCGATGGCGGCAAGATCGGCATTGCCGTTGGTCAGCGCCGCCACCGGCAGCCGCGCGGCGATGCGGCGCAGGCCGTCCATCGCATCGGGATAGAAATCCACGCGGTTGCGCTCGCCGAAGAAGATCGCGTAGGCGGCGCTGGCAAGGCCGGGATCGCCGTCGCTTTCATGCAGCGCGCGTTCGATGGTCAGGCGGCGCAGCAGGCCAAGATCGTGCGCGTGCTGCGGGAACTCGGCGAACACCCGCTCGCGCAGGGCGCGCATTTCGCTGATCGGGAAGCGCTCGGCGGTGCGTGGGCTGTGCTCGACGAACCAGCCGTGCAGGGCTTGTTCGATGCGTTCGCCGATGGGCGCGAACGGCCACAGGGTGTCGTCGAGGTCCAGGGTGATGGCGCGGATGGGAAGCTTCACGCGGGCATTGTAGGCCGCTGCCGGGGGCGATGCCGTGCTCGGCGTCGCGCTTGGGTTTCAGGCCCGCGCCGGGCGTCATTCCAGCAGTCTTGCCCAGCCTTCCATGCCGTCCAGCCGGGCCAGCACGATCTTCACGCAGACCAGCATCGGCACTGCCAGCAGCAGGCCGACGATGCCCCACATCCAGCCGAACACCATCAGCGCCAGGATCAGCACCAGCGGCGACAACGCCATCCGCCGGCCCAGCACGATGGGCGTGACGATCTGCCCTTCCAGCGTGTGCAGGCCCAGATAGATCGCCGCCGGCACCAGCGCCTGCAGCGGGTCTTCGAAGCTGGAAAAGCCCATCAGCAGCATCACCACCATGCCGATCAGCGGGCCGACATAGGGCGCAAAGTTGAGGATGGCGACCAGCGTGCCCCACAGCAGGGCCTGGCCGAGGGCAAGATCCATCCCGAAGAACAGCAGCGCGGCGAACACCAGCCCCACCACCGCGTTGATCAGGCTGATGGTCAGCACGTAGCGGCTGACCTCGGTCTCGATGGTATGCAGGATCTCCACCGTCACCTTCTTCTTCTGCCGGTCGGGCAGCAGGGCGATGGCATGCCGCTGCAGGTCCTGCCCATAGACCATGAAGAAGAAGGTCAACAGCACCACTGCAAGCATCGATGCCGCCAGTCGCGGCGTGGCGATCAGCGCCCGGTATGGATCGTTGGCTTCGGTGCGCACCACCTGCACCTTGCCGGCGCTGTCGCCGCCGGCGACGCGGGCGATGTTCTGGGCGGCCTTGTTGGCATCCTGCACCGGTTTGGTCAGCTTCTGCAGCTTGGGCGCCAGCGAGCGCAGCTCGCGCGGGGCCTCGCGGATCCACTCGCTGGCCGGCTGCACCAGTTGCTGGCCCAGCAGCACGGTCAGCGCGATGCCGCTGCACAGCACCGCCAGCGCAGCCACAAAGCGCGGGATGCGGATGCGCAGCAGCAGGCGGATGATCGGATTGCCGACCAGCGCGAAGAACATCGCCAGCAGCACCGGCAGGATCAGGTCCTGCGTGGCCCACAAGGTATAGCCGACCGCCAGCACCGCCAGCACCACCAGCGACATCGGCCCGCGCGGGCGCGGCGTCGGTGCTTGCGGTGTGGAGGGTTCGATGGCGGCGGGTGCTGCGGACTCGGGCGGCAGGTTCATGCGTTGTCGTCGGTCGATGATGTGGATGTGGTGGTATCGGCATCATCCGCATTCGGCGGTTGCGCATCGCGTCTTGCCAGCAATCCGGGCAACAGACCGGCCAGCTTCAGCAGGTCGCCGCCATCCACCAGCCGCAATGGCCGCGCGTGACCCACCGCGAAGCCGGCAGCCAGTCCGGCGACGACGATGCGCCACGGCGTCCAGCCCGCGTGCCAGGTCGCTTTTGCCTGTTGCACATGCGCCCGCGTGCGTTGTTCGCGCGCTTCCAGCTGGCGTTCGGCGCGCGCCACGCGCTCGATCAGCGGGCGCAGGCTCATGGCGCGTCTGCCTGCGGTGTTGGTGGCTCGGCTTCGTCGTCTTCGTTCTCGTCTGCGGACGGTTCGGCAAGCCCGAACCGTGCCAGCTGGCGACGGGTTGCGTGCATGCGCGTATGTGCGAAGTGGTGCATGGCGAGGATGCCGGCGGCGATGGTCAGGCCGATGCTGAGTGCGGCGGCAATCAGCAACGCCGCAAGCCAAGACAGGCCCGCCGCCTGCAATGCGGCGATGGAGACCGCCATCAGCAGCAGCCATGCGGACGCGCCGAAGGCGATCGCAGCGGCGGTAAACACCAGCGTGCGCACCAGTGCGCTGCGCGCCAGCGCGAAGTCGGCGGCGATCAGGCTGCGCAGCGCCTTCAGCGTATCGCCCGCTGCATGCAGACTGGCGCGGCTGTCCTCGCCCAGCGCGTGCAGCGCTTCGCGAAGGCCGGGCGTGCCCTTGTCCGGCGTGTCCCCCGTGTCCGCCATGCGCGCGGCTTACTTGTCGCTGCGACCGAGCTTGGAAATGATCCAGCCGGCCGCGAAGGCCACGCCGAACGCGGCCAGTGGGCGTTCGCGGATCAGGTCGGCGGCGCTGTCGAGCAGGTCGCGGCCCTTGTCCATCAGCGCGTCCATTTGTTCGCCCGCCGCGCCGCCCAGATGCTCGGCGGCATTGATGCCGGATAGCGCGCCATCGGCCAGTTCGGCCTTCATCTGCGCCTTGCCCAGCTTCATTTCCTCGCCTGCGGCGCTGGCCGCGCCCTTCAGTGCATCGCTGGCAGCCACCGCCGCCTGCTTGAGGTGGGCGCTGGCTTCGCCAAGATTGGCCTTGACTGCATCGGTATTGGTGCTCATCGGGCTGTCCTTGTGGTTGGAAGCGAATCGTCAGCTTGGCATCACGTGCGTGATGCGGCCGTCATGGTGGTTCCTGCGTCACTGCATGGGGACGTTGTAGGCGCGACCGTTGCGCAGCACGCGCAGCACCAGCTGCTGCGGGTCGGAGGAAACGCTGGCACGGAAGCCGGTGAGGTCGCTGAACTCGCCACTGCTGGCGGCCAGCACCACATCACCAGCGCGCAACCCGGTCTCGGCCACGCGGCTACCGCGCTCCACGCTTTCGATCAGCACACCGGCCAGGCCCTGCCGGCGCAGGGATTCCGGCAACTCGGCGAAACGCGCGCCGGCAAGGCGTGGGTCAAGCTGCGCGCCGTCCAGCGCCTTCGGCACTTCGCGCAGGCCGCTGGTGATCTGCAGCGGCTTGCCGTCGCGGCGCACGTCCAGCGTGAGCCTTGCGTCCGGCGTTTGCAGGCCCTGGAAGTTGCGCAGTGCCTCGGTATCGCTGATGGACTGGCCGTTGGCGGACAGGATCACGTCGCCCACCTTCAGCCCGGCAGCGCCAGCGGCGGAACCGGGATGCACGCGCGTCACCACCACGCCGCGCGCTTCGCTCATGCCCAGCCCGCGCGCGATGCGCTCGTCCACGTCCTGGGTGTCGATGCCAAGCGTGCCGCGCCGTACCACGCCGCCGGCCAGCAACTGGTCCTTGATGCGGCCCGCCAGATTCACCGGGATGGCGAACCCCAGCCCGATGTTGCCGGCCATCGAACCACGCGGATTGAAGCTGGCGGTATTGATGCCGATCAGCCTGCCGTCCAGGTTGACCAGCGCACCGCCGGAATTGCCGGGATTGATGCTGGCATCGGTCTGGATGAAGTTCTGGAAGCCCATGCCCGGCAGGTTGTTGCGGCCCACGGCGGAAATGATGCCGCTGGTGACGGTCTGGCCCACGCCGAATGGATTGCCGATGGCGACCACGAAATCCCCGATCTGCAACTGGTCGCTGTCGGCCATCGGAATGGCGACAAGGTTCTGCGCCGGGATGCGCATCAGCGCGATGTCGGTGTCCGGGTCGTTGCCGATGAACTCCGCCTTCAGCGTGCGTCCGTCCGCCAGTTGCACCTGCACGGCGTCGGCGTTTTCCACCACGTGGTTGTTGGTCAACACCAGCCCGCGCTGGGCATCGATGATGACGCCTGAACCCAGCGAACGCGCGATGCGTTCCTCCGGGATGCCGAACATGCGGCGGAATACCGGATCGTCGCCGAACGGCGTGTTGACCCGGATGCGCTGCTCGGTGTTCACGCTCACCACCGCCGGCAGCACCTTCTTCAGCATCGGCGCCAGCGACGGCACCGGCGCGCCGTTGACCGCCGTGGGCAACGCGGCGGCGGCAGGTACGGCGGTGGATGTGATCGGGGCTGGCGGTGCGGCGGTGGCCGGCGTGTCCAGCATCAGGTGCAGGCCGGTGGCGGCGAATGCGCCGAACGCGGCGGCGGCACAGAGGGCCAGAAGAGTGCGACGGGCGGGGCTGGATGCGTGTTGCATTGCGGGACGACTCCGGGTTGCAGACGGTCGGGCAGCGGTGGGCTCGTATTCATACTGTCCGCCGCCACGCTTGAATCCTGTGTGAAACCGCGCCCGGATGCCATGCCGCGACTAGCGGTTCCTGCGTGCCTGCCAGGTGTCCATGAACTCCTGCACCTTGCGCGTGCGGCCATCGTCGTTGCCGAACTGGCGGCTGAAGTTGGCAAGGCTGGCGCGCAGCAGGGGTTCCGCCTCGTCCAGCCGGCCCATCTGGGTCAGGGTCTGCCCCAGCACCGCCATGTAGATCGAGGTCTGCCAGTGATCGATCGGCAGGATGCGCCTTGCCAATGCGAGGTTCTGCCGCTGGATGCCGATCGAGCGTTCGCGCTGGCCCACATCGCGCAGCGACATCGCCAGGTTGTGCGACAGCACCAGCGTGTCCGGGTGGCTGTCACCCAGCGCCCGTCGCTCGGCGGCAAGCGCGCGTTCGAGATAGGGGATCGCCTCGCTGTCGCGATCCGTGCTGCCCAGCAGCATCGCCAGGTTGTTCAGCGACGTGCGGGTGTCCATGTCGTCGTCGCCGTAGCGGCGTTCGCGGATCGCCAGCACTTCGCGGAACAGCGTCTCGGCATCGTCAAAACGCTTGCCGAACTGATAGCTGGTTGCCAGTTCGTTGAGCGCGCGCTGGGTCTCGGTATGTTCGATGCCAAGCTGCGCGCGCGCCCGTTGCAAGGCCGGTTCCAGCAAGGCATTGGCCTCGTCGAAGCGCTTCAGCCGCGCCAGCACGCGGCCCAGGTCGATGGCAGAACCCAGCGTTTCCGGGTTGTCCTTGCCGAACACGCGCACGTTGATGTCGTGAATGCGGCGGTAGCGCTGCTCGGCGCGCATTTCCTCGCCCAGATCCATGTCCACGTTGGCGGCCCGCCGCAGCATGTCGCGCGTGCCCGCATGGGTCTCGCCCAGCGTGCGCGCGGTTTCGGCAAGCAGCGGTGCAAAGGCGTCGCCTGCCGCCTCCAGCTTGCCGCGCTTCCAGTCGATATGCGTCATCCGGCCACGCAGCTCCAGCAGCAGGGCCGCGTCGGGCGCGGTGGCGGCGCGTTCGTCGGCCAGCGTGGCGGCGAACACCGCATGCGCCTCATCCCATTTTTCCTGCCGGGTCAGCGCGATGCCCAGCAGGGTGCGCGTGCGCTGCCGGTCGGCAGCATTGGCGGGCAGCAGCTTCAGCGCCGCGCGTAACTGCTTTTCGGCGGCGCTGAAGTCATCAAGGCCAAGATAGGCCGTCGCCAGACTGCTGCGCAGCACGGCCTGAATGTCCGGCGCCTTGGCGAAGCGCTGCATCGGCTGGCCGGCAGCGCGGTCCAGCAGTTCACGCGCGCGGATGTCCGGCTCACCGCTGGCGTAGGGGTCGGCGTAGTGGAACAGGTCGTCGGTCAGGAAGCGGGTGACCGCTTGCGAACGCGCGGCTTCGCGCTGGGCTTCGCTGCGCTGTTGTTCGGCGATGCGCGCCTGCTCGCGCGCCAGGTTCGACTGCCACAGTGCCACGCCGGTGCCGGCCAGCAGGGCGATGCCCACGATGCCCGCCGCTGCCGCCAATGTGCGGTTGCGGCGCAGCCACAGCCTGCCGCGTTCCCCGCGTGACAACGGCACGGCGGCGATGGGCCGGTTATCCAGCCACGCGCGCAGGTCGTTGCCCAGCGCATCGGCGGAGGCATAGCGCGCGTCCGGGTCGCGGCGCAGGCAGGCCTGCACGATGGCCGCCAGATTGCCGCGCACCGCCTTCGCCAAGGTCACCGGGGTCAGCTCGCCGCGCTGCGCGGCCAGCTCCGGGCTTGCATGCGCGGCGGCGCGGGGCAGTGGCTCGGGTTCGCGTTCCAGTTGCTGCAACTGTTTTGCCAGCGGCGTGTCGCCGGTCAGCCCGAACGGATGCGCGCCGGACAACAACCGATGCAGCACGATGCCCAGCTGCCAGATGTCGGTGGCGGTGGTGATCGGCGCGTCGTGCAGTTGTTCGGGCGATGCGTATTCGAAGGTCAGCGCGCGGTCGTTGGTGCGGGTGGCCTCGAAGCCGGCGTCCAGCTGCCGGGCGATGCCGAAGTCCAGCAGCTTGACCTGACCGCCGGCATCCACCAGCAGGTTGGAGGGCTTCAGGTCGCGATGCACCACCAGATTGCGATGCGCATAGCGCACCGCGTCCAGCACCTGCAAAAACAGCACCGCGCGCTCGCGCAGGCCCAGCATGCGCGCGTCGCACCAGCGGTCCAGCGGCATGCCGTCGATCAGTTCCATCACGAAATACGGCTCGCCCTCGGCGCTGATGCCGCCGTCCAGCAAGGTGGCGATGTTGGGATGCTGCAAGTCCGCCAGGATCTGCCGCTCGCGCTGGAACCGTTCGCGCGCGGCAGGGGAATCGGCGGTGGTGCGGATCAGCTTGAGTGCGGCCTGTTGCGCATACGCGCCATCGCTGCGCTGCACCCGATACACCGCGCCCATGCCGCCCCGCCCAAGCACGCCGATGATCCGCCACGCGCCGATGCTGCGGCCCGACATCGGCTCGATGAACTCGCTTTCGCGACCACCATCGTCATTGGCGTGGCCCAGCGCATCGTTCCAGCCGGGTGCCGAGGCAAACGGGTCACCGGCGCGCGCATCGCCCGCCAGCAACGCATCCACCTGCGCGCGCAACGCGGCATCGCCCGCGCAGGCTTCGGCCAAAAACTGCGCGCGTTGTCCGGCATCCAGTTCAACCGCCGCGCAGAAGAGTTCAAATGCGCGTTGTGCGCGCTCCACCGCGCCGCTCATGCCGACAACGCCGCGAACAGGAACGCCCGCGCCTTGCGCCAGTCGCGGCTCAGCGTGCTGCCGCTGATCCCCAGCATGTCGGCGATCTCCGGTTCCGAATACCCGCCGAAATAACGCAGCTCCACGATCTGCGCCGCGCGCGGGTCGATCCGTTGCAGCCTGCCCAGCAAGTCTTCCAGCGCCAGCACATCGACCACCGCCGCCGCTTCAACCCCAAGATTGGCGGTGAGCGTCAGCGCGTCTTCGCCGCTGCCGCGCTTCTGCGCCTTGGCATGGCGGGCGTGATCCACCAGCACCTGCCGCATCGCCCGCGCCGACAACGCCAGCAGGTGGTTGCGGTCGCTGGCCGCCAATTGCGCGCCGCCCAGTTTCAGATAGGCCTCGTGCACCAGCACCGTGGTGTCCACCGCATCGCGGCTGCGCCGTAGCTGCAAGCGCGCGGCGCGCTTGAGTTCTTCATAGACGGCGAGAAAGGCGGAATCCAGCGCCGCATCGTCGCCGGCACGGGCGCGCGCAAGCAGGGCAGTGACCGAAGCCGGGGGCGGAGCAGGGGCCATCTGCGCGGGTTCCGTGCGGGGAGGACGTGCGGGAAAAAGATGGATGACAAGGTTTGGCCCGAAGTTTCGCATAGGTGAAAGACGGCCTGCATTCCGCGTGGCCGGCATACCACCAACGGGGAATCAAATCATGTCCAAGCAACAGCACAACCGCCGCCGGCACGCGCCGGGCCTTTCCCTCCTGACCGTTGCCCTGCTGGGCGCACTGTCGATGCCCGCCTGGGCGGTGGACCCGGTCTGTGTGGATGCCAATGGCGACCCCATCACGCCGGCACCAACCACCGATCAGGGTGAAGAAGATGGCCGGGACAACGCGACCTGTAGCACTTCGGCCAGCGCGTATGGTCAATTCAACAACGCCAGTGGCTTATTCAGCAGTGCGTTTGGCCGCACCAACAAGGCCAGCGGAAACTCCAGCAGCGCGTTTGGCAGTGGCAACACCGCCAGTGGCGGTGCCAGTAGCGCATTTGGCGCCAGCAATACCGCCAGTGGTGACTCCGGCAGCGCATTCGGTCGCGGCAACACTGCCAGCGGCCTAAACAGCGGTGCGTTCGGCCAGATCAACACCGCCAGCGGTACAGAGAGCAGTGCATTCGGCTCCGGCAACAACGCGGGTGGTCTTTTCAGCAGTGCGTTCGGTCGCGGCAACATCGCCAATAATTTCTTCACCAGCGCGTTCGGTCTCGAAAACGAAGCCAGCGGCGATACCAGTACCGCGTTCGGCACCGGCAACATCGCCAGCGGCTCGGAGAGCAGCGCGTTTGGTCGTCTCAACAGGGCCAGTGGCGAAAACAGCAGCACGTTTGGCTTCACTAACCTCGCCAGCGGTGAAAACAGCAGCGCCTTCGGCAGTGGTAACTTCGCCACTGGCATTCTCAGCAGTGCGTTCGGTTTCAACAATCGCGCCAATGGCGACAACAGCAGCGCGTTTGGTCTCGAAAACATTGCCAGTGGCGTGGACAGTAGTGTCTTCGGCAGAAGTTCACAGGCGTTGAATACCGGCAGCACCGCGATCGGGTTTGACGCCATCGCCGATCGCGACTTCTCGGTGGCCGTGGGCAAGGCCGGCGGCGAACACCAGATCATCCACATGGCTGATGGCACCGAGGATTTCGATGCCGTCAACGTGCGCCAGTTGCGCATGCTGGCAACATGGATGGGCGGCGGCGCAAGCTTCACCGGCGGCGTGTTCACCGCGCCCAGCTTCACCATCCAGGGCGCGAGCTTCAGCACCGTGGCGGAGGCCTTTGCGGCAGTGGATGCGCAGTTGACCACGCTGGCCGGCACTGTCGGTGGCACGCCCGGCCCGCAGGGTCCGGCTGGCCCGGCAGGTCCCACCGGCCCGCAGGGCGAGCAAGGCCCGGCGGGTGCCGATGGCGTGAGTTCCGCGCTGGCGGTGGAATACGACGATGACGGCCACGCCACCATCACCCTTGCCGGTGGCGGCAGCGACGGTTGCGCGGCGGCACGGGGGATTGCACCGAGTGAATGCGGCAACGGCGGCAACGACGGCACCCAGATCAAGAACCTGGCCGATGGCGTTGATCCCATGGATGCGGTCAACCTGCGCCAGTTGCAGGCCGGTGATGCCGCCACGCTGACGGCATCGAACAGCTATACCGATACCAAGGCTACGCAGACGCTGGCATCGGCCAATGCCTACACCGACCAGAAGTTCGCCGCGTGGAATGACACGTTCACCCAGTACCAGCAGCAGGTGGACGTGCGCTTCGCCCAGACCGACAAGCGCATCGACACCATCGGTGCGATGGGCAACGCGATGACCCACATGGCGGTCAACGCCGCCAACGGCAGCGGCGCAAAGGGCCGGCTTGCGATTGGTGTGGGCGCGCAGGGCGGTGAAGGCGCGGTGTCCATCGGCTACGGCAAGCGCGTGGGGGATCGCGGTTCGTTCTCCATCGGCGCCAGCTTCGGCAGTGGCGAATCGTCCGCCGGCGCGGGTTTTGGGTTTGATTTGTAAGGCGGGCATCGTGCCCATCGTGGCGGGGTAAACCCCACCACTTCCCTCTCCCGCTTGCGGGAGAGGGTGGCGAAGCGGGGTGTGGGTGTTCTTGCGGTGACGCTTGCCCCTCATCCGCCTTCGGCACCTTCTCCCCGCGCAGCGGGGAGAAGGAAGAAAGAGCATGTCCTCCCCGCAACGC
>NZ_JASGED010000054.1:0-4680 GCF_047606765.1 Thermomonas sp.
ACATCGGCGGCGGCACCACCGAGGTGGCGGTGATCGCGCTGAACGGCATCGTCTATTCGCAGTCGGTGCGCATCGGCGGCGACCGCTTCGACGAGGCCATCATCGCCTACGTGCGCCGCCACCACGGCATGCTGATCGGCGACGCCACCGCCGAGCGGATCAAGATGGAACTGGGCAATGCCTATCCGCAGCAGAGCGTGCGCGAGCTTGAAATCTCCGGCCGCCACCTGGCCGAAGGCGTGCCGAAGATCATCACCATTAATTCCAACGAAGTGCTGGAAGCACTGCGCGAGCCGCTGGCCGGCATCGTCAGCGCGATCAAGCTGGCGCTGGAGCAGACCCCGCCGGAATTGTGCGCGGACGTGGCCGAGCGCGGCATCGTGCTGACCGGTGGCGGCGCACTGCTGCGCGACCTCGACCGGCTCATCAGCGAGGAAACCGGCCTGCATGTGCAGGTGGCCGACGATCCGCTGACCTGCGTGGCGCGTGGTGGCGGGCGTGCGCTGGAGTTGGTGGACATGCACGGCAACGAGTTCTTTGCTCCGGAGTAAGCGTCGATAACCTGCTGCGCTCGGCGGATTCGCCGCCGTGCGCTGCTCGGAATCCTCATGTACATCTACGTACACTGCGGTTCCTGCGCTGCGCGCGGTGACGACCCGCCATCGCTCGCGACGGTTCTCGAACGCCTACCCCTGTACGCTTCGGCCACATCTTTGCTGACTCACTGACGTGTCGTTCAATGCCGGTTCCCATGCAGCCCGCCACGGCGATGTCGCCGGGGTGCTGCGCTTGCTGGCATTTCTGGTCGCGGCGGTGGCGCTGATGCTGCTGGATCATCGTGGTGGCTGGCTGCATGCGCTGCGCACGCGCGCGGAGACCGCCGTGCAGCCGCTGTGGTGGCTTGCCAGCGTGCCCTCGCGGGTGGGTGGCAGCCTGCGCGAGGATGCGGTGACCCGCGCCCAGCTGGCGCGCGACAACGAACGCCTGCGCAATGCCACCCTGGTGCTGGCCGCGCGCAATGCGCGCCTGCGCACGGCGGCGGCGGAGAATGCCCGTCTGCGCGCGCTGTTGGGCAGCGCGGAACGCGGGCGGCTGGATGTGCAGTTGGTGTCCATCCTCGGCATCGATCTGGATCCCACCCGCCAGCGTCTGCTGCTGGATGCCGGCAGCATTGCCGGCGTGCAGACGGAGCAGGTGGTGATCGATGCTGGCGGGCTGCTGGGGCAAGTGATTTCGACCACGCCTTCCACTGCGACGGTGCTGCTGCTGACCGACCCCGACCACGCGGTGCCGGTGATGGTGGCGCGCAGCGGCGTGCGCCTGATCGTGTATGGCGCGGGCCGCAGCGATGCCCTGCGCCTGGCGGACGTGCCGCTGTCGGCGGATGTGCGCGAAGGCGACGAACTGCTGACCTCTGGCCTTGGTGGGCGCTTCCCGCCCGGCTTCGCGGTGGGCAAGGTGGGTGCGCTGCGTCCGGATGACAGCCGCGCCTTCCTTGAAGCCGAGGTGACGCCTGCGGCGCAGCTTGACCGTGGCAGCGACGTGCTGCTGCTGCGCGGGTACATACCGCCAATCGATGTGCAAGCAAACGACGTGCCGACACCTGCCGCACCGCAGGCAACGCCTCCGGTATCGACACCCGCACCTTCCGTGCCTGCAACGCCGGAGCCGACGCCATGAGCCGCGCACGCAACGGCTGGGTACTGCCGGTCAGCCTGCTGCTGGCGTTGCTGCTTGGGCTGGTGCCGTTGCCCGACGTGCTGCAGCCGCTGCGGCCCTACTGGCTGGCACTGGTGCTGGCCTACTGGCTGCTGGAAGCGCCGGATCGTGCCGGGCTGGGGCTGTCATTCGCACTGGGCGTCGCTGCCGATCTCGCCTTCGGTGGCCTGCTGGGCGAACAGGCGCTGCGGCTGGTGGTGATGGCGTTCATCCTCGACCGTTTCCGCGCCCGCATGCGCTTCTTCCCGCTATCGCAGCAGGCGCTGGCGATCGGTCTGCTGCTGCTCAACGATCGCGTGATTACCGCCGCCATCCATCTGGTCACCGGCGCGCCGCAACTGCCGTGGTCGTACTGGCTGGCACCGCTGGTCGGCATGATCCTGTGGGCACCGCTGCATTTCGTGCTGGATGCGCTGCGCCTGCGCAGGCGCGATTGAGTGATGCAGCGTCGCGCCCGCCAACTGAAAGACCATGCGGCGGAAGCCGAACTGTTCCGCCATCGCGCGCTGGTCGGCTTCGTGCTGGCCCTGCTCGCGCTGGCTGCGCTTGCGGGTTGGTATTTCCGCATGCAGGTGTTGCAGCACGACCAGTACGCCACGCGCTCGGAAGCCAATCGCCTGCGGCTGGTGCCGGTCGCGCCTGCGCGCGGCTTGATCTATGACCGCAAGGGACGTTTGCTTGCCGACAACGTGGCGGCGTGGCGGCTGGACGTGGTGCCGGAACGCGCCGGTGACGGTGCTGCATTGCTGGCGAAATTGCAGGGCGTGGTGGCGCTGGATGCCGAACAGCAGGCGCGCTTCCTGCGCGACTACAAGGCCAGCCGTCCATTCAAGCCGGTGACGCTGAAGCTGCGGGTATCGGACGAGGAAGCCGCGCGCTTCGCGGTGAACCGCTGGCAGTTCCCCGGTGTCGAACTGGTGCCTTACCTCGGGCGCATCTATCCGCACGGCGCGCTGATGGCGCACGTGGTGGGCTACGTCGGGCGCATCGATGAAAAGGATCAAGCGGAACTGGGCGATGCTGGCGGTGCCTATACCCATACCGGCAAGACCGGGCTGGAGCGCTATTACGAGCAGCAGCTGCGCGGCAAGCTGGGCTATCGGCGGCTGGAAACCAACGTGGCCGGGCGCACCGTGCGCGCGCTGGATACCTTGCCTGCCACGTCCGGCACCGACCTGCGGCTGTCCATCGACATCGACCTGCAACAGGCGATGGTCGATGCCTTCGGCGAGCTGGAAGGCACTGCGGTGGCGTTGGATCCACGCACCGGCGAAATCCTCGCGATGGTCAGCCTGCCAGCGTTTGACCCCAACCTGTTCGTCAACGGCATCAGCCATGCCGACTACAAGGCATTGAACGAAAACCCCTCGCGGCCGCAATTCAATCGCCTGGTGCTGGGTGGCGTGGCACCCGGCTCGACGATCAAGCCGTTGACTACCCTGGCGGGCCTGGACAGTGGCGTGCGCCGGCCCGAGGACAAGGTGCTGTCCACCGGCGTGTTCCGCCTGCCGGGGATGCGCGGCCGTGGCTGGCTGGACGGCGTGCATGGCTGGACCGACGCGCGCAAGGCCATCTACGAATCGGTCAATACCTACTACTACAAGCTGGCGCTGGACCTGGGCGTGCAGCAGTACGACGCCTACATGGCGAAGTACGGCTTCGGCCAGCGCACCGGCATTGATCTGGCCGGCGAGATCGAAGGCATCGTGCCGTCGCCGGCGTCGAAGATGAAATACGCCAAGCAGCGCTGGTATCCGGGGGACCTGGTCAACTCGTCCATCGGCCAGGGCCTGTGGAAGGTCACGCCGCTGCAACTGGCGCGCGGTGTCGCGGCCGTCGCGGATGATGGCCGGATGCGCCGCCCGCATCTGGTCAAGGACACGCGTGCCGGTTTCGCCGCGCAGTGGCAACCGTTGCCGCAACCGGATCCGGTGCGCATCAGCGATCATCCCGGCAACGTGCGCGTGGTCCAGGAAGGCATGCGGATGACCACGATGGGTTCTGGTACTGCGGCGCGGGTGTTCCGCGGCTCGCCGTATCCTTCGGCCGGCAAGACCGGCACCGCGCAGGTGGTCAATCGCGGCGCGCGCGCGGTCGATCCGCGTTCGTTGCCGCTGTGGAAGCGGCATCGCGGCCTGTATATCGGTTACGCGCCGGCGGACGATCCGAAGATCGCGATTGCGATCGCGGTGGAAGGGGGCGGCTTCGGCGCGGATTCCGCCGCGCCGATCGCACGCAAGGTGTTCGATGCCTGGTTGCTGGGCAAGAACCCGGAACCGGCGCAGCCTGCCGTTGCAACATCTGCAAGCACGCAATCGACAGATGTGCCAACGACAGCGACAGGCAGCGAAGCTGCACCCGCGCAGGTGCAGCCATGAGTGCCTTGCTGCGCATGCTGGCCGATCTGCTGCTGCGTTTCCTGCGCACGCTGGACTTGCCGCTGATGGCCGCATTGCTGACGCTGATGGCGATTGGCCTTGCCAACCTCTACAGCGCCAGCGGTCAGTCCACGCGCGTGCTGGCGATGCAGGCGGCGTATTTCTGCGTGGGTCTGGGCGTGTTGTGGGTGGCATCGCGCGCGCCTGCGCATTTGCTCAAGCAGGCCACCCCGGCAATCTACCTGCTGTCGCTGCTGCCGCTGGTGCTGGTGCTGTTCATCGGCAGCGGCAAATACGGCAACCACTGGATCAACCTCGGCTTTTTCAATTTCCAGCCTTCGGAACTTGCCAAGCTGACCCTGCCGATGATGCTCGCCTGGTACATGGATCGGCAGCGGTTGCCAGCAAGGTTCGGCACCTTGCCGATGGCGGCGCTGATCCTCGCGCTGCCGGTCGGGCTGATCCTGCTGCAACGCGACTTCGGCACCGCAATGTTGGTGTTGATGGCGGGCGTGTTCGTGCTGTTCCTCGCGGGCCTGTCGTGGTGGTGGTTTGTCGGCGCAGCGGCGGCGGTGGCGGCACT
>NZ_JASGED010000055.1:0-21773 GCF_047606765.1 Thermomonas sp.
ACTTCGCCGGGCAAACAAGTGCTGGCCGCGTTGCTGCAAGCCCATGCGCCGGCGGTGATCTTGATCGACGAATTGACGCGCTATCTGGCGCAGTTCGAGGACGGCAAGGGGCTGAGTGGTGGCACCTACGACAGCAACCTGACCTTCGTGCAGGCGTTGACCGAGGCATTGAAAACCGTGCCGAATGCGGTGTTGCTGGCCTCGCTGCCGGAATCCGAGCGCGAGGCGGGCAGCCAGCGCGGGATTCAGGCCTTGAAGGCGCTGGAGCATTACTTCGGGCGGGTGCAGGCGATCTGGAAGCCGGTGGCCACACTGGAGGCATTCGAGATCGTGCGCCGCCGCCTGTTCGCTCAGATCGACGACAAGGCCGCTGCCGATGCGGTGTGCCGGGCCTTCGCCGAACACTACGTCGCCAACGCCGCGCAGTTGCCGGGCGAAACACAGGAAGGCCAGTATCTGGAACGGATGCGCGCGGCGTACCCGATCCACCCGGAAGTGTTTGACCGGCTGTACAACGACTGGTCAACCTTGCCCAGCTTCCAGCGCACGCGCGGTGTGTTGAAACTGATGGCGCGGGTGATCCATCGCCTGTGGCAGGACAACAACCAGGACTTGATGCTGATGCCGGGCAACCTGCCGCTGTACGACGCGGCGGTGCGCACCGAACTGACCACCTATTTGCAGCAGGCCGGCTGGGATGCGGTGATCGAGCGCGACGTGGACGGCGAGCGCTCGGAACCGGCGCAGATCGAACAGCACGAAGCGCGCTTCGGCGCGGCGCAGGCTTGCCGCCGGGTCAGCCGCAGCATCTTCCTCGGCAGTGCGCCCACCGGCAGCAATGATCTGACACGCGGGCTGGAAACCTCGCGCGTGGTGCTGGGTTGCCTGCAACCGGGACAGGCGCCGCATGTGTTCGCCGATGCGCTGGGGCGGCTGGAAGGCCGGTTGACGTATCTGAGCAAGGGCAATGGGCGCTGGTGGCTGGATGTGCGCCCGAACCTGCGGCAGGAGATGGAGGAGCGCAAGAAGCGTTTCGACGATGCCACGGTGCTGGATGAAATCCGGCAGGCGCTGGGCCGGGTGATGGGTAGCCAGCATCCATTCGATGCGGTGCATGTGTTCACCCGCGATGCCGACATTCCCGACGACTGGGAACTGCGGCTGGTGGTGCTGCCGCCTTCCGATGCGTGGACGCGCAGCGGCCCGAACCCCGCACGTGACAAGGCGCAACGCATCCTGCGCTCGCGCGGTGAGCAGCCCCGGCAGAAGCAGAACCGCCTGTTGTTCCTCGCTGCGGACTTCGACCAGGTGGGGCGGGTGAAGGACACGGTACGCATGCTGCTGGCGTGGCGCTCCATCGAGGCCGACATCAAGGACATGCGCCTGACGCTGGACAACCACCAGCAGCGACAGGCCACCCAGGGTCGCGAACAGGCCAGCGACACCTTGCTGCGC
The DNA here is from genome assembly GCF_047606765.1 of Thermomonas sp. Taxonomy (GTDB): domain Bacteria; phylum Pseudomonadota; class Gammaproteobacteria; order Xanthomonadales; family Xanthomonadaceae; genus Thermomonas. Next base: position 1,456 of record NZ_JASGED010000055.1, read on the forward strand.
ATGGTGCGCGAGGCGTGGCGCTGGCTGGTGGTGCCGACGCAACTGGAAAAGCGTGGCGGTGGATTGGAAGACGCCGGTTGGGAACACTATCCGCTCAATCCCGCTGCACCGGGACTGGGGCGCGAGTTGGATCGCGTGGTCGTCGAAAACGAATTGGTGATTCGCGAGTGGTCGCCGATCCACCTGAACCGGCTGCTGGCCAAGTGGTACTGGCGCGATGATGTGACGGAAGTTTCCGCCGTCGAAGTCTGGCAGCACATGTGTCAATACCTGTACCTGCCACGGTTGGCGAAGTCTTCGGTGCTGCAGACCACCATTGCCGCCGGTGCGCCCAGCCGTGATTTCTTCGGGCTGGCCTATGGCAAGGAAGGCGAGGCCTATCGCGGTTTCATGCTGGGCAAGCAGACATCGCCGGTGATGGAGGAACTGCTGCTGATCGAGCCGGGGGCGGCAGCGCAGTACGAAGCAAAGCTGCAGCCCGAACCAGCGCCAACGCCGGTTGGCGGTGTAGGTGCGCCGGGCGGGAAACCGGGTGGAACAGTGGTGCCGTCGATACCAGTCGGTTCACCCGCGCCAGTGGCATTTAAGCCAACCCGGTTCTTCGGCACTGCCGAGCTTGACCCGCTGCGCGCCGCATTGCAGTTCTCCGACATCGTGGAAGAAGTGGTGGGCCAGTTCACATCCATTGCAGGTGCCCGCGTCCGCATCAAGATCGACATCGAAGCCGAACACGAGGCCGGGTTCGGCGACGGCGCGGTGCGTGCGGTGAAGGAAAACAGCAATGCGCTGAAGTTCACGTCAGCGGATTTCGATTAGCCAAAGTGCTGCTCAGACGACGGGATACAGCACTTCGCCAAACGCATGCTGCGAATGCTCCAGCATCACCGCCAGAACCAGCGGCAACAGCGTGCCGAGGATGCTCACGCCGTCGCGGAGTTGCGTGCGGTTGACCTGGCTGTTCCACGTCGCGCCGCCGTGTACCAATTGGTTGCGCAGCACATAAAGGCGATCGAACACGACGGACAGCACGGTGGCGGTGTCGCCGGCCACGACTGCGGCCAGTGCCACCTTCTTGCTGTTGGCGAACTGTGTTTCCCAGCGATTGGATGAATCGTGCTCGCGCAGCGCCGTCCAGAACGGTTCGAACACGAACTTGTTGTCGATCAGCGTGCGCACCGGCCCGCTGAACTGGCGGAACAGCGCGTTGTGCAGGCTGCGCCCGGTGTCGAGTTCAACCAGCGTGGCGATGAACTGGCGGAAGCGCTCGCGTTCGCTTTCGTCGCGGCTGAACTCGCGTGCGTAGGCGGCGTTCAGCGCCACCCACTGGAAGATGAAGCAGGCATCCGGGTCGCCGGCTTCCTGTTCGGCACGCGCCAGCCAACTGATCGCACGATGCAGGCGGGTGGACGCATTGGCGTCCTGCCCGTCGCGAATCGCGCGGTGGCGTTGCTTGAGGCTCTCGGCGGTCGGTAGCGGCATCAGCCCAGCTTCGCCGCCAGCTTCGCCGCCAGCAGCGCTTCCAGCTTGCGCTGGTCGGCGGCGAACTTGCGGATGCCGTCGGCCAGTTTTTCGGTGGCCATCGCGTCTTCGTTGTGCTGCCAGCGGAAGGCGGCTTCGCCAAGCGTGGCGGGCGGCGCGGCGCGCTCGCCGGCATCGACCAGCGCGCGTTCGACCGTTGCATCGGACTGCGCCAGTTCGCCCAGCAGTTCCGGCGAAATGGTGAGGCGATCACAGCCGGCCAGTGCTAGCACTTCACCGGTGTTGCGGAAGCTCGCGCCCATCACCACGGTGCGATAGTCGTGGCGCTTGTAGTACTGCCAGATGCGCTGCACCGACTGCACGCCGGGGTCGTCCTGCGGCGTGGCCGGTTTCGCCATGCCATTGGCAAGGTGCCAGTCGAGGATGCGGCCGACGAACGGCGAGATCAGGAATACACCAGCCTCGGCACAGGCCACCGCCTGCGCGAACGAGAACAGCAAGGTCAGGTTGCAGTGGATGCCCTCGCGTTCCAACTGCTCGGCGGCGCGGATGCCTTCCCACGTTGATGCGATCTTGATGAGCAAACGATCCGTGCCGATGCCGGCGTCGGCATACAACTGCACGATGCGCTTGGCCTTGGCGACGGTGGCTTCGGTATCGAAGCTCAGCCGCGCATCGACCTCGGTGGAAACGCGGCCAGGAATCAGCTTGAGGATTTGACCTCCGATGGCAACGGCCAGGCGGTCACAGGCATCGCCCAGCTTGTCATCGCCGCTTGCCTGCGCAACTGCCGCATCCAGCAGCGGCGCATACGCCGGCAGTGCCGCTGCCTTCAACAGCAGCGAGGGATTGGTGGTGGCGTCCATCGGCTGGAAACGGGCGATGGCGTCAATGTCGCCGGTATCGGCAACCACGGATGAGAGTGTGCGGAGCTGTTCGAGTTGGCTGGTCACGGTGATGGGTGTCGTTGGTTGTCGGGTGATTGTCGCCGATGCGGGGTGTCAATACAGATCCACCGGATCCACATCCTGCGACCAGCGCACCTTGCGTGCTTCCGGTGCGGCGTGCAGCGCGGGAACAAGGACATCCAGCGCGGCGTGCAGGTCACGGCGCTGCGAGGCGGACAGCACCAGTTGCACGCGCTGGTAGCCGGCGCGTCGCGGCATCGGTGCGGGCAGCGGGCCGGCGATGCTGATGCTTGGAGCCCCTCTCCCCTTGGGAGAGGGGTTGGGGAGAGGGTTCGGTGCAGATGGTGACAGCACGGGTTCCGCTGAACCCACATCCGGCGCTTCGCGCCACCTTCTCCCTGAGGGAGAAGGAGAAAGCAAATCCTTCGCCAGATGCAGGAACCGCATCGGCGGGTCGGCGTGCTTCGCTTCCGCGCGCAGCAGGGCCAGATGCGCGAACGGCGGGAAGCGTGCGGCTTCGCGCAATGCCAGTTCCGCATCGGCAAAGGCGTGGTAGCCGCCGGTCACCAACGTATGCAGCAGCGGATGGTCGGGATGGTGGGTTTGCAGCAACACTTCGCCGGGTTTGTGGGCGCGGCCTGCGCGACCGGCAACCTGCACGAGCAATTGCGCGAGTTTTTCGCCGCTGCGGAAGTCGGCGGAGAACAGGCCTTCGTCGATGCCGACCACCACCACCAGCGTCAAGTTGGGCAGGTCGTGGCCTTTCGCCAGCATCTGCGTGCCGATCAAAATGCCGGGCTGCGTGCCGAGCGCATCGAAACGCTTCTGCAAACCATCGCGCTGCGCGGTGCTGCCACGGTCGATGCGCAGCACCGGCAAATCGGGGTAGCGCTGCGCGAGATCTTCCTCGATGCGTTCGGTGCCGTTGCCCTGCGGTTGCAGGGCAAGGCTGGCACAGTCCGGGCAGGCCGGCGGCGAGGGTTTGCGATGCCCGCAGTGGTGACATTGCAGGCGCTTGCCGTGCGCGTGTACGGTCATCGGCGTGGGTTTGTCGTCCGTGCTGCAACGTGGGCAATGCGCGCTCCAGCCGCAGTCGTGGCAGAGCAGCACGGGCGCGTAGCCGCGTCGGTTCTTGAAGACGAGCACTTGCCCGCCTGCGTCCAGCGCCTTGCGCATCGCGCCCAGCGCATCGTCGGACAGCCCTGCGTGCAGCGGGCGCTTGCGCACGTCCAGCACGCGCACGCGCGGCGGCTGCGCATCACCAGCGCGATGGCGCAGGCGCAGATGCGTGTAGCGGCCCGCCTGCGCGTTGTGCAGTGATTCCAGTGACGGCGTGGCGCTGCCCAGCAGCACGGGCACACCCAGCGCGCGCGCGCGGACGATGGCGAAATCACGCGCGTGGTAGCGGATGCCGTCGAACTGCTTGTAGCTGCCGTCGTGTTCCTCGTCGATGACGATCAGGCCCGCGTCCGGCAGCGGCACGAACACCGCCGAGCGCGTGCCCACGATCACTCGCGCCTGTCCGCGTGCTGCCGCCATCCAGGTTGCCGCGCGCTCGTTGTCGTTGAGGCCGGAATGCAGCGCGTGCACCGGCACGCCCAGCCGCGTGCGGAAGCGCGCGAGTGCCTGCGGGGTCAGGCCGATTTCCGGCACCAGCACCAGCGCCTGCCTGCCGCGTGCGATGCAGTCGGCGATGGCGTGCAGATAGACCTCGGTCTTGCCGCTGCCGGTCACGCCGTCCAGCAGGAAGGGCGCGAAGCCATCGGCGGCGCGGATGGCGTCAATGGCGGTTTGCTGTTCGGCGTTCGGCACGATGATGTCGTCATTCCGGCTTTCGCCGGAATGACGGTATTGCGCCAGTGCAACGCGCTCCACCAGCCCGCGCTCACGCAGGCTGCGCAGTGGCGTGCGCCAGCCGGGCGATGCGGTATCCAGCCAGTCCTCGTCGCGCAGGTTTTGCAGCAATTCGGCCAACGCTTTCGGCTTGCCTGCGCGCAGCGATGGCAGCGCGGTGCGTCCGGCTTCGCTCAGCGCCCAGCCGTAGGTTTGTGTGTCCGGCAACGGTTCGCCACGCCGCAGCGCCGCCGGCAGCGCGGTCGCCAGCACTTCGCCCAGCGGCGCGTGCAGGTAGCCGGCCAGCCAGCGCAGCGAGGCCAGCAGTTCGCCGTGCAGCAGCGGCGCGGCATCCAGCAGTTCCAGCGCGGCGCGCAGTTCGATGCTGGCTTCGGCATCAGCATGGCCGGCCACGATCCCGATCACCTCGCGCTGGCCGAACGGCACCCGCACCCGCATGCCGGCGGCGACCGAGGTGGCCGGCATCCCGGGCGGTGGCAGGTAGTCGAACAACTGCGGCAGCGGCACCGGCAGGGCCACGCGCAGCACGGAAGGCGATGCCGGCATGCCGCCAGTCTAGCGGCCCGGCGCGGGTGCGGCCGGCTTGCCGGCCAGTTGCGGCGCAAACCTGACGCAGGTCACATCAAGATGCGGCAAGTGGCTGTTATGAAAAGGAAAGCGGTCTTATCCACACAGCATGTGGATAACTCTGTGCATTCGGCTTGGCCGAAGCCGCGCAGGCGGCATGGAATGTGGCTGGTGGCCATGCTGGCGAAAAAAACGCCAATCCGGCAATCTTTAATAAAATCAACAAGTTGACCGTGAAACACGGCATCCGTTCAGGATCAAAATGGCGTGGAACCGGGGCCGGTGACGGTTTTCTTACGGCTGTGTACAACTGGTTTTGCCCACAGCCCGCATGAATGCTAGCGGAGCCGTCATCGCCGGGGCTGTCAAGCGGTTTTTTGGGTGGAGGCTGGGCCTAAGATGCAGGCTCCTTCCGCCTGCCCATCCTGCCTGAGCATCGTGTCCGAGTCGCCTGCGGCAGTTGCCGCCTTCCTGCGTGGCCTGGAGCGCCGCGCGCGCCTGTTTGCCACCGTGCAGGCCGGCAGCCCCGCTGCCGCCGGGCAGGCGCTGGCGGTGGTGGCGCAGGTGTTCGCCGGCGAGGCCGCGAAGTGGCCGATCGCGCAATGGCCGCGTCATTACTGGCGGCTGTTGCTGGCCGCGCCCGCGCTGCGCAAACCGGCGGAAGCTGGTGCCTCGCCCTTGCCTGGCATCGCCCGCCTGCCCGCGGAAGCGCGCGCCGCCGTGCTGCTGTACCTGGTGGCGGAACTGGACGAGGCCGATGTCGCCGCCGTGCTGGGCGTGAGCGTGGAGGATTGCCAGCGGCGCATCCGTGATGCCCTGCCGCGCGATGCACTGGGCCAGCCCGATGCCGATGTCTGGCGCGCGTGGCGTGCCGCCGCGCAGCGTGAACGCGAGCGCCTGCCGGCACCTGCGCCGGTTGCTGCGCGCAGTGTCGCCGCGCCACCGCCTGCGGATGACGCGCGCCGGCATCGTCGCCGCCTGCGCTGGCTGTGGGTTGGCGTGATTGCCTGCGTGCTGGCGCTGGCTGCGACCTTCTTCCTGCATCCGCGTGGCCGCGCATTGCTCGATGCGTGGCGGGTGACGATCAAGCATGAGGCCTTGCCGCCTGCCGATCCGCCGAAGGCACGCTTCGATGCCGCCGATGCCGCGCTGCACCCCGACCGCGAACTGCTTGCCGCGCCGGAAGAGTTCGCCTTCGCCCGCGATCTGCCGTTGCTCGCATGGCTGGCTCAGGCCGAAGATGCATCCGCATTGCCGGAGGTGGAAGCGGCATCGCCCAGCATCGCGCCTGCGCCGCCGATGCAGATGCGTGATTGGGATGCGCTATCGCCATCGCAACGTGGCACATATCGCGGCGCGTGGGCAGCGTGGCAGGCCTTGCCGGCGGAAGAACGCGCGCTGCTGCGTAGCATCGCCCGGCGTTTGCAGGCCTTGCCGGCGGAACAGCAGCAACGGCTGCGTGCGGATTTCGATGCATTGCCGTTCGATGCCCGCCACGGGTGGTGGCTGGGGCCAGTGATCGGACGCGAGTGGCCGCGCGTTGCTGCCTTGTTCGCCTTTGTGCCGGATGCGCAGCGCCCGTCGCTGCTGCGGCTGTTGCGTGAAGCACCGCCGGAGGACATCGACCAACTGCAGCGGCTGGCGCAGACCACGCCGCCGGAAGCGCGCGATGCACTGCGCCTTGACCTGTTGCAGGTGCCCACCGCGCAGCGGCATGCGTGGCTGCTGGCGAAGTTGCAGTAGGCGTCGCATTCCGGTCGGGCGCGATGCCCGTATCATGCGGTGCAGACAGGGGAGCAATGATTCGCGCGATGGAAACGCAGCCCGCCACGCTGGATGCGGTGCTGGTCGTCGAGGACGATCCGCACGCGCAGTTGCGCGCGCAGCGCCTGCTGCGCGAGGTCGCGGGCGAAGGCGTGCGCATCGACGTGGCCGGCGACATCGCCGCCGCACGCGCGCTGGCGGATGCAGGCCACGGGTTGGCGCTGGTCGATGTGCAACTGCCGGACGGCAGCGGCGTGGACTTCATCGCATGGCTGCACGCGCGGCATCCGGCGCTGCCGGCGGTGATCGTCTCCGCATGGGCGGAGGAAGGCACCATCCTCGCTGCCCTGCGCAATGGCGCGGTGGGTTACCTGTTGAAGAACGCGGAAGACATCGAGCTTTCGATGCAGTTGCGCTGCCTGCAACGCGGCGGTGCCGCCATCGACCCGGTGATCGCACGGCGTCTGCTGGAACTGATGCCGCAGACCGCGCCGGCACCGTTGCCAGCCGAACCGGTACACCTGTCCGCGCGTGAGACTGAAATCCTGCAACTGGTCGCACGCGGGCTTTCCAACCGCGAGATCGCTGAGGTCACCGCGCTGTCGCGGCTGACCATCGAAAGCCATACCCGCAACATCTACCGCAAGTTGGCGGTGGGTTCGCGCACCGCTGCGGTGTTTGAAGCGCAGGCGCTGGGGCTGCTGCACTGATGCGCGTGCTGCTGGCGTTGCTGGTCGCCCTGCTGCTGGCCGGCAACACCTTCGCGCAGGCTGCGCAGCCACTGACCCTCACCCACGCCGAAGCCGTACGTGGCGACTGGCACGACACCGCCCCGCCTGTTGATGGCTGGGTGCCGGTGACGCTGATGGAACTGTGGACGCCCCGCTGGCCGGATCACGATGGCGTGGTCTGGTATCGCCTGCGCTGGCAGCAGGCAGATGCCGATGCGCCGGTCGGCCTGATGCTGGATTACATCTGCATGGCCGGCGCGGTGTATGTCAATGGCAGTCTGGTGGGGCGCGACCGCTCGCTGGTGGAGCCGCTGTCGCGCAGTTGGATCACGCCGCAGTACTACCTGCTGGATGCGCCGCTGTTGCAGCAGGGTGAGAACGAATTGCTGGTGCGGGTGTCCGGCCTGACCGCGTACCAGCCCGGGCTTGGCACCGTCACCGTGGGCGATCCCGTACAGGTGGAAGCGAAGTACCGCGCCAACAAACGCGCGCGCTTCGACCTGCAGATGCTGGACACTGCCATTGGCGCGGTGCTGGCGGCGCTGTTCGGCCTGTTCTGGTTGCTGCGCCGACAGGACACCACCTATGGCTGGTATGCCGCCGGCGGTCTGTTCGGCATGTTGTATGGCCTGAACTGGGTCAATACCAGTCCGTGGCCGTTTGCCACCACCGATGGCTGGCAGGCCTTCAACGGTGCCTGTTACCTCGCGCTGGTTGCGTGCTACGCCGTGTTCCTGCTGCGTTTTGCCGACCGCCGCTGGCCGCGTTCCGAGCGCACCCTGCTTGCACTTGCGGCACTCGTGTTCGTGCTGGCCCTGCTGCTGCCGCAGGTGGCGGGGCCGCATCGCAATGTGTGGATCCTGCCCGCCATGGCGTTCAATTATGTGTGCGGTTTCACCTTCATGGTCTGGGCGCTGCGCCACGGCCGCGCCGACCAGAAAGTGCTGGGCCTGTGCTACGCGATACCGCTGCTGCTGGCCGTGCATGACGCCGGGGTTTATCTCGGCCTGATCCGTGCCGACAGTTACCTGATGTCGTTCGCCTCGCCGCTGATGCTGCTGGGCATGGGCTTCGTGCTGGCACACCGCTTCACCGCCACCATGAAGCGGGTGGAAGGCTTCAACATCGAACTGAAGCAGGAAGTGCAGGCCGCGACCACCCAGCTTGCCGATACCTTGAATCAACAGCACGCGCTGGAACTGGCGCACAGCCGCGCCGGCGAGCGCCTGCAACTGGTGCGTGACCTGCACGATGGCTTCGGCGGCACCCTGGTGGGGGCCATTGCGCGGCTGGAACAGACACCGGGCGATGCCCCGAAGGAGCAGCTCATCGACCTGCTGAAGGAAATGCGCGACGACCTGCGGCTGGTGATCGACACCACTGCGCAGGAACAGGCCGACCTCGCGCAGTTGATCGCCCCGTTGCGGCATCGCGCCAGCCGCTTGCTGGATGCAGCGGACATCGACGCGCGCTGGCAGGTGGATGGATTGGACGATGTGCATCTGGAGCCGGCGCGCAGCCTGGATCTGTTGCGGCTGTTGCAGGAAGCGCTGACCAACGTGTTCAAGCACAGCCACGCGCGGCGCGTGGACGTGCGCATCGCACGCGAAGGCGGGCGCCTGCATGTGCAAGTGCAGGACGACGGCGTGGGTCTTGCCGATGCCGGCAACGTGGTACGGCTGGACGGCGGCGGCGCGGGCTTTGCCAGCATGCGCCTGCGCGCCCGCCGGCTGGGCGGCGATTTGCGGATCGAAGCCACCTCACCCGGCACCTGCCTGTTGCTGGACATGCCGTTGGTGGCCTGATTCGCGTAGGGGCAACCCCCCGTGGTTGCCCGCTTTTGGGGTGGCGGGTCATCTGGCAATCGCAAGAGCGGGCAGGCACGGGGGCCTGCCCCTACGGTGGCCTACCTGATTTCGTGGATACCCAACGTGCGATGTGACCCCTAGCGTGAGCGGTATCGCCGTCGGGGGACGGCACTACCGGGGTTTTCGCCATGTACACCACACGCCGCCGCTGCACACGTTCGCTGCAACGTTCCCTATTGTCTCTCTCCATCTGCGGCGCGTTGTCATTGCTGGCGGTGCCGGCTTGGGCTGATGAGGTGCAACTGTGCGGCGGAGGTGACGGCGGCTCTGGCAGTTCAACGACGCCAGGCGGTGCCGGTGGAGCGCCTGGAGCCTCGGGCAGTGCAGGCTCCGGTGTCGACCCGGGTCAGGGTGGCAGTCCGGGAATGGGAGGTGCCGGGCCGGCGCCGAATCTACTTGTAGCGGGCGGTGGCGGTGGCGGCGGCAGCACGGCGGTCAATGGTGCCACTGCGATTGGCTGCGGTGGTGCAGGTACTTCCAGCACGGGGAGCGATGTGGCGGGTGGCGGCGGCGGCGGCGGTGCCATCGCGAGCGCCAGTGGGGCATTGGCTTTTGGTGGCGGTGGCGGCGGCGGCAGCACCCGGTCGGCGTATGGCTGGGGTGGAGCGGGCGGCACCGGCGCACAAGCGACCGCAGCAGGTGCCACCGCCATCGGTAGCGGCGGCAGGGGAGGCTCCAAGATATCAAGCACGACCCGGGGTTCAGGTGGAGCCGGAGGCAATGGCGCAGTTGCCAGCGGTATTGCCAGCACGGCCATCGGCGGCGGCGGCGATGGTGCCGACACAACGAGCGGCGATGCTCAGAACGGGGGATCAGGTGCCATCGCCAGCGCCAACTACAGCATCGCCATCGGCGGCAGCAACTCACTCCTGCAAGCCGCGCAGGCAACCCAAGTGGGCGCAACCGCGCTGGGCAATGGCGCACAGGCCACCGCCGCAAATGCGGTGGCACTGGGCTACAACTCGGTTGCCAATATCGCCAACACGATTTCCGTTGGCTCGGTGGGCAATGAACGCCGCATCGTCAACGTTGCCGCCGGCACGGCCAACACCGATGCCGTCAACCTCGGCCAGTTGAATATCGCCATCGCCGGTAGCGGCTGGAGACTGAGCGCCGGGGGTGGCGCGCAGGAAGCCATCAGCAATGGCGAGACCGTCAACTTCGAGGCGGACGACGCGGGCGGCAACCTGACCGTCAGCCGCAGCGGCAACACCATCACTTACGGCTTCAACAACGCGCCGACCTTCGGCGGCCTGACCGTGGGCGGCGGTGGTGGAAACTTCACCATCGTCAACAATACCGTCATCAACATGGGCGGCAATGTGGTGGGCGGTGTTGCCGACGGCGTGGCCGTGACCGATGCCGTCAACAAGGGGCAACTGGACGGCGTTGCCACGGCAGCGGCAAACGCACAGGCCACGGCGGATGGTGCAGCCACTGCAGCCGCGAACGCGCAAACCACCGCCGATCAAGCGGTTGCAGATGCAGCTGCAGCACAGACGACAGCCGACACCGCGCTGGCGAATGCCGCCACGGCACAGACCACGGCAGACGCGGCACTGACCGCCGCCGGCAATGCGCAATCCACGGCGAATGGCGCAGCAACCGCCGCAGCGAATGCGCAGACAACTGCTGACAACGCCGCCACCGCCGCAGCGAACGCACAAGGCACGGCAGATACCGCGCTGGCAAACGCAGCAACCGCGCAGTCCACCGCCGATCAGGCAATCGCGGATGCCGCTGCTGCACAAACAACAGCCGATCAGGCCATCGTCGATGCGGCCAATGCACAAACAACGGCGGACACGGCGCTGGCAACGGCGACGGCGTCGGTCGATATCGCCAACGATTACACCGACACCCGCGAGGCAGCGATCCGCAGTGACGTGACGGCAGGTGATGCCGCCACCCTGACGGCAGCGCAGTCCTATACGGATACAAAGGCAACGCAGACGCTGGCTTCGGCCAACGCGCATGCAGATGCCGGTGATGCCGCCACGCTGACGGCATCGAATACCTATACCGACACCAAGGCCACGCAGACCTTGCAGTCGGCCAATGCCTATACCGACCAGAAGTTTGCAGCGTGGAACGACAGCTTCACCCAGTACCAGCAGCAGACCGATCTTCGCTTCCACCAGACCGATGCACGCATCGACCGCAGCGGTGCGATGCAGACGGCGATGTCGCAGATGGCGGCGACCGCAGCAGGCATTCGGACGGTGAACCGGGTTGCGGTGGGCGTGGGTTCGCAGAACGGCAGGGCGGCGTTGGCGGTGGGTTACCAGCGCGCGATTGGCGAGCGCGCGGCGTTCACCATCGGCGGTGCGTTCAGCGGCGACGAGAAATCCGCAGGCGTGGGTTACGGCTACGGCTGGTGAAGTTGCGGTAGCCATCGCGCATGGATGCGGAGCAAGCTCCGCATCTACATGTGCCGGGCTATGTAGCTGCCGAGCTTGCTCGGCACGGAAGAGCATGTGAAGCAAGCCCCGCATCGGCAACGCGGCTAAGATGGCGACCCTGCGCGCCGGTACTGGCGCGACCATCCGCGCCCGTCATGTCTTCAATACCCATCCCGCCACGCCGCTTCCGCGAGGAAGTGGCCCGCACCGCGCGCCTTGCGGCCCCGTTGGCGGCAGGGCATCTGTCGCATGGGCTGGTGGGTTTCGTTGACACCGTGATCGCCGGTCGCCACGGCACCACCACGCTGGCGGCGGTGGCGGTGGGCACGGCCATGTTCTGGTTGCCGATGATGGTGCCGATGGGCGTGCTGATGGCGCTGCCGCCGTCGGTGTCGCAACTCGATGGCGCACGCCGCCGCGACCAGATCGGCCCGCTGTTCCGGCAGGCGCTGTGGTTGGCGCTTGCGCTGGGCGTGGTGTTGTTCGCGCTGATGACGGTGTTGCCGCTGCTGCTGGCACCGATGGGCATGGCGGCTTCGATCATTCCGGGCGCGACCGATTTCATCCTGGCGATCCGCTGGGGCATTCCGGCATTCACCCTGTATCTGGCGATGCGCTATCTCAGCGATGGTCTGCACTGGTCGATGCCGACGATGGTGCTGGGCTTCGGTGGCCTGTTGTTGCTGGCGCCGCTGGGCTATGCGCTGACCCATGGTGTGGCCGGCTTCCCCGAGTTGGGTGCAGCGGGCCTGGGGCTGGCATCGGCGCTGATGTTCTGGGCGCAGGCGCTGGCGTTCGCGCTGTATCTGTGGCGCGCGCCGCGCTTTGCCGATCTGCAGTTGTTCGCGCACTGGCAACCACCGCGCTGGGACGTGCTGCGCGGCCTGCTGCGCACCGGCCTGCCCATCGGCGTGATGGTGGCGATGGAGGGCAGCTTGTTCATCGTCACCGCGCTGTTGATCGGGCGACTGGGTGAGTTGCCGGTGGCCGCGCACCAGATCGCGATCAATGTGGCGTCGATGTGTTTCATGATCCCGTTCGGCGTGGGCGAGGCCACCACCGTCCGCGTTGGTCATGCGCTGGGGCGTGGTGATCGCATCGGCCTGCGCCGTGCCTACTTCGCCGGATTGGCGCTGGTATTGGGGACGCAGGCGATTTCTGCCTGCATGTTGCTGCTGGGCGGTCACGCCATCGCCGGCCTGTACACGGCGGATGCGGCGGTGGCTTCGCTGGCGGCATCGCTGCTGCTGTACGCCGCGCTGTTCCAGTTTCCGGACGGCATCCAGACGTTGTCGGCGGGCGCGTTGCGCGGCCTGCACGACACCCGCGTACCGATGCTGCTGGCAGCGCTGGCCTATTGGGGCATCGGCATGCCGGTGGGTGCGGGGCTGGGGTTGGCACTGGGCTGGGGGCCGCGCGGGATGTGGCTGGGCCTGACCGCCGGCCTGCTGGTTGCCGCCTGCCTGATGGCGCGCCGTTTCCTGCGTAGCAGTGCAATGATGCCGATGCCCGATGGCGGACAGGCAACGGATGCGGGCAAGGCAGCAGCGGGCTTATGATGGAGCGATATTCCTCCGGGAGGATTGCACCATGACCAAGGCACAAGCCAGCACCGAGGTTGAGCCGGGGACTTTCCGCAGGTTCGGCAAGTTCGGGCCGATCTACGAGATCGTGCGGGCAACCCGCAAGCGCAATGCGCGCGGTGAACTGTTGTTCGAAATCCTGGTGCCGGAAACGGGCGAGCGCGCCGAATACAGCGAGTCCCGCATCCTGGCCGATCCCAAGGCAGCTTGATGTTCGCCATCGCGTTCGACCTGACCGTCAAGGATGCCGAAGCCCATCACCCCAAAGGCGTGTCGGCGGCTTACACCGATATCGCCAGGACGCTCTCCACGTATGGGTTCGAGCGCATCCAGGGCAGCGTCTATGTGTCGGAAGAGGAAAACCTGGCAACACTGACGATGGCGATGAACGCGCTGAAGGCCATGGTCTGGTTTCCGGCGACCGTGCGCGACATCCGCGCATTCCGCATCGAACAATGGTCGGACTTCACCCCGTACATGAAGGGGGCGACCGTTCCTGTTGGCAAGAAGACCGGCAAGTGAACCCACGCCATCAGGCACCATGACCGATGCCGCATGAGCATTTCCCGCCGGCCCGCTAGCATGACTACCTGCCGTCATTCCCGCGCAGGCGGAAATGACGGCATCCCCATATGTTTTCCCGGAGTTTCGCAATGAACCAACCGCGCCGTCGCGGCCCCATCGCCCGCATCGCCATCGGCCTGTGGGATGCCGTCAACTTCACCCGCAGGCTGGTGTTCAACATCCTGTTTCTGATCGTCCTGCTGCTGGTGCTGATGGCGGTGTTCGGCGGCGGCAAGCTGGCACCGCTGGACGATGACACCACCCTGGTGTTCAAGCTGGATGGCCGGCTGGTGGAGCAGTACAGCTGCGACCCGCTCAGCCGCAGTCTGGCGCAGGCTACCAACAGCCGCGATTGCCGCGAGATCCGCCTGCGCGATGCGCTGCGTGCGCTGGAATCGGCACGCACCGACAAGCGCATCAATCGCGTGGTGTTGCGGCTGGACGAGTTCCAGCCAAGTGGCTTTGCATCGCTGCGCGAAGTGGCCGCCGCACTGGCCACCGTGCGCGCCGCCGGCAAGCAGGTGGTGGCCTACGGTGACAACTACGGTCAGGCCCAGTACCTGCTGGCCGCGCAGGCCGACGAGATCTACCTTGATCCGATGTCGCAGACCGGCGTGATGCTGGACGGCCTTGCCAGTTATCGCCCGTACTTCCGCGAGGCGCTGCACGACAAGCTGGGCGTGGACATGAACCTGTTCAAGGTGGGCGAATACAAGTCCGCCGCCGAGCCTTACATCCTGGATGCGGCATCGCCGGAATCGAAGGAAGCCGACCTGTTCTGGATGGGTGACATCTGGCGTCGCATGCTGGCCGATATCGGCAAGGCGCGCGGCATCGCGCCGGCCACGCTGGCCGCGCAGGCGGACACGCTGCCGGAACAGGTGGCGGCAGCGAAGGGCGATCTTGCACAGATGGCCTTGCAGCAGAAGCTGGTGACCGCACTGAAAACCCGTGAAGAAGTGGAAACCCTGCTGGCCGAACGTGGTGAGGCCGACGCCGACGCCGAGGGTGGCTTCCGTCAGGTGTCGTTGCCGGTCTATCTGCAGCATGTCGATGGCACCTTGCCGCAGGCCGATCCGCGCCCGCAGGTGGCGGTGGTGGTGGCCGAAGGCGCGATTGCACCCGGCAGGTTGCCGCCCGGACAGGTGGGTGGTGAATCGACCTCTGCATTGCTGCGGCAGGCACGCGACGATGACGACGTGAAGGCGGTGGTGCTGCGGGTGAACTCGCCGGGTGGCGAGGTGTTCGCCTCCGAGCAGATCCGCCGCGAAGTGGAAGCACTGAAAAAGGCCGGCAAGCCCGTCGTTGTCTCGATGGGCGACGTGGCCGCATCCGGTGGCTACTGGATCAGCATGAATGCCGACCGCATCTATGCCGACCCTTCCACCATCACCGGCTCCATCGGCATCTTCGGCCTGTTCCCCACCATCAATCGCGGCTTGGACAAGATCGGCGTGCATACCGATGGCGTGGGCACCGCGAAATACGCAGGCGCCTTCGACATCACCCGCCCGCTTGATCCGGGCGTTGCGGTTACGGTGCAGAGCGTGATCGACAAGGGTTACCGCGATTTCACCGGCAAGGTGGCGAAGGCGCGTGGCAAGTCCGTTGAGCAGGTCGATGAAGTCGCGCGCGGCCGCGTGTGGAGTGGCGATCAGGCCAGGCAGCGCGGCCTGGTGGATGCCTTCGGTGGCGTGCAGGCAGCCGTGAATGATGCCGCCGCACGCGCCAAGCTGGGCAAGCCAGAGACGTGGCGCACGCAGTACGTCGAAGAAAGCACCAAGCCGTTCTCGCAGTGGTTCGGCGGCATGCTGGAAAGCCGCGCCGGCATCGCCCTGCTGCGCAGCAGTGGCCTCGGCGAAACCCTTCTGCTGAAGCGCCTGCAGCAGCAGCCGGCGATGCAGTTCATCGACAGCGCGCTCAAGCGCAGCGGCAATGCGCGCGTGGTGCCGCTGGCGCATTGCCTGTGCATGCCGATGTGAATGCTGCCGTCAGCGGCGGACGTCCAACCGTTCGCCGTTGACCAGCGCCATCACCTCGTCCACGCCCAGCGTGAAGGCATCGCCGGGCAGGTAGTGCTTCAAGGCACCGCAGGCCTGCCCGAAGGCGAGGCTGTCGGCATCGCCCATCCCTGAAAGCAGGCCGTGCAACACGCCTGCAGCAAAGGCATCGCCGCCACCGATGCGGTCGATGATGCCGCCCAGTTCCAGTGGCGCGCGTTGCAGCAGGTCGCTGCCGCGCACCGCCATCGACGCGCCCAGATGATGCAGGTCCACGCGCGTGGCGATGCGCTGGGTGCAAGTGATGCGCTGCAGATGCGGGAACGCATCGAACGCGGCCTGCGCGGCGCGATGGAAGCGTTCGACGGGATCGTCGATGTCGTCGAATGACATGCCCAGCACCAATGCAATGTCGCGATGGTCGGCAAAGGCGATGTCGGCCTGCGAAAACAATGCATGCAAGGTGCCGCGCGGGTCGCCATTCCATGCGGCCCACAGCTTGGCGCGGAAGTTGCCGTCAAACGACACCAACGTACCCGCCGCGCGTGCGGCGCGTGCTGCATCCAGCGCGGCGCGTGCGGTGTTTTCGCCAAGCGCAGGCGTGATGCCGGACAGATGCAGCAGGCGCGTGCCGGCCAGCAGCGCGGGCCAGCCGTAGCGTTCCGGCGGCGTCACTGCGAAGGCCGAACCGGCGCGGTCATAAAGCACTTCGCTGGGGCGATGGCCGGCACCCGTGGTATGGAAATACAGGCCCATGCGGCCCGGCGCGAATGCCAGCGGGCGCGTGTCCACGCCATCACGGCGCAGCGCATCGCGCGCGGCGTGGCCCAGCGGGTTGTCGGGCAGCACGCTTGCGACGGCGGCATCGTGGCCGAACGCCGCCAGCGCCACCGCGACATTCGCCTCCGCACCACCCACATGCACGTCCAGCCGCGCCTGTCGCAGCAGCGGCTCGTACGCTGGCGCTGAAAGTCGCAGCAGCACTTCGCCGAAGCACAGGATCCGATCCGCCATGAGGCACTCCGTTTGCAGGGTTTGTGGATGATGGCGGCAAAGCCGGCAAGCGGCGCTATTGCACTGCAGCATGCTCCTTGCCAAACCTTTTGATAGGGTTTTGACCAGCGGTGTCATTCTTGCCGCCGGGACACCATAGCAAGCATGCTGGCCGAGTCAATATTTCGTATCGGGATGTGACAGTCACCTTCAGGAGTGAGAAATGAGCGTTGTTCGCAGCAAGAAAAAGACACCGGTTACCTTGTTGGCCCTGTCGATCGCGGCTGCGCTGCAGGCGCAATCGTTCGCGGCGCTGGCGCAGGACGCAGGCAATGCGCAGCAGAGCCCGCAGCAAGGGAGCGAAGTGACCGAGCTGGACACCGTGAAGGTGGTCGGCACCTATCGCGCCAGCGTCGAGAAGGCGCTGGACATCAAGCGTAGCGAGAAGGGCGTGGTCGATGCCGTGGTCGCGCAGGACATCGGCAAGTTCCCGGATCTGAACCTGGCCGAATCCCTGCAGCGCATTCCGGGTGTGGTCATCACCCGTGATGCCGGCGAAGGCCGCAACATCACCGTGCGCGGCCTGGGCCCGCAGTTCACCCGCGTGCGCCTCAATGGGCTGGAGGCGATGAGCTCGGTCGGCAGCAGCGACGGCCAGGGCGGTGCCAACCGCAGCCGCAGCTTCGACTTCAACGTGTTCGCCTCCGACCTGTTCTCGCAGCTGATCGCGCGCAAGACCGCCTCGGCCGACGTCGAGGAGGGCTCGCTGGGTGCCACCGTGGACCTGCGCACCGCGCGTCCGTTCGACTACGATGGCTTCACTGCCACCGCCAACCTGCAGGGCAGTTTCAACGACGCCGCCAACGCCACCAGCCCGCGTTTCGCCGGCCTGATCGCCAACAGTTGGGCGGATGGCAAGTTCGGCGCGCTGCTCTCATTGGCGTACAGCGAACGCGAGGCGGTGGATGAAGGCAGTGGCACCGTGCGCTGGGCCGGTGGCACCACCAATGGCGGGTTCAATGCCGCGTCCCCGTACACCGCAGCGCTGGCATCCAACGTCTATGCGCCGCGCTTTCCGCGCTACACGCTGATGGAGCACGACCAGAAGCGCCTGGGCGTGACCGCCTCGCTGCAGTTCAAGCCGTCGCCGGACACCACCTTCAGCCTGGATGCGCTGTATTCGAAGATCGACGCGGTGCGCGACGAGAAGTACATCGAGGCCAACGGCCTGAGCAAGACCGGTAGCGCGGGCAAGTCGCAGATCCTGGTGCGCGACGGCGCGGTCGAGAACGGCGCGCTGGTGTATGCGTTGATGGACAACGTGGACATCCGCTCCGAGAGCCGCCACGACGAGTGGGCCACCACCTTCAAGCAGATCAGCCTGGACGGCGAGCACCGCTTCAGCGACAGCTTTCGCATCAGCGGCAAGGTCGGTACGTCGAAGTCCGACCACAGCAACCCGGTCCAGGCCACGGTGATGATGGACAAGCTGGACGTTGACAACTACAGCTACGACTATCGCGGCAATCCGTATCTGCCGGTGTTCAACTACGGCTTCGACCCGACCAGCTCTGCGGGCTGGACGCTGTCCACCATCCGCCTGCGCCAGAACTATGTCAGCAACAGCTACGACACCGGCCAGCTCGATTTCGAATGGGTTCTGGGCCAGTCGTTCACGCTGAAGGGCGGCATCCAGGCCAAGAACTACGCCTACAGCTCGAAGGAGCGCCGCCGCGCCGCCACCGAGACCAGCGTGCCCAGCTTCAGCGGCGGTACCACGGCGGTTCCGGCGGACATGACCGAGCTGGCCCGCCTCAGTGGCATGCAGGGTGCGCCGGGCGAATGGGTGGTGCTGGACTTTGCCAAGATTGCCGATGCATTCGGCATCCTCAGCGACAGCGGCACGTTTGCGTTGAGCAACTACAACCCCAGCGACCAGTCGGTGAACGAGAAGGATCGTGGCGCCTACCTGATGGGCGAGTTCGGCACCGACCTGGGCTCGGTCCCGGTGTCCGGCAACTTCGGCGTGCGCTACGTGCGCACCAGCCAGACCTCGCGCGGCATGGCCACGATCAATGGCGTGCTGACACCTGCGGTCGCCAGCCGTGACTACAGCGACGTGCTGCCGTCGCTGAACCTGGTTGCGGAAATTACCCCGGACTTCCTGATTCGCCTCGGCGCAGCCAAGACGATGGCGCGTCCGGGCCTGGGCAGCATCAGCCCGGGCGTGACCGTCAGCGTCAGCGGTTCCGCGCGCACCGTCTCCGCCGGGAACCCCGGCCTGGATCCGCAGCGCGCCAAGAACGTGGACCTGGGCTTTGAATGGTATTTCGACGAAGGCGCGATGCTCGGCCTGGGCCTGTTCCACAAGGACATCGAGAGCTTCATCCAGACCACCCGCGAGACCCATCCGTACTCGTGGAGTGGCCTGCCCGCCAGCCTGCTGGATGGCACCGTCGCCACGGTGGATGACGACTTCGTGTTCACCGTGCCAATCAACACCCCCGGCGGCAAACTCAAGGGCTTCGAGCTGAACTACACCCAGCCGTTCACCTTCCTGCCTGGCTTCTGGAAGGACTTCGGCGTGCAGTTGAACTACACCTGGGTCGATTCGCAGATCCAGTACCTGCTGTCCAACGGTACCGCCGCACAGAAGGAAGACCTGACCGGCCTGTCCAAGACCTCGTGGAATGCCACCTTGTTTTACGAAGGTCAGCGATTCTCCGGCCGCGTGTCGGCCACCAACCGTTCCGACTACCTGATCCAGGTGCCGGGCACCGAAGTCGGTTTCGACAGCGCTGCCAGCGGCGTGCATGGGCAGAGCGGCACCACCATCCTCGACGCCTCGGTGCGCTACAAGATCAACGATCATCTGGAAGTCAGCCTGGAGGGCAGCAACCTGACCAATCGGGCGCAGGAATCCTGGGTCGCCAATCCCAGCCTGCAACTGCCGCTGGAGTACAGCAAGACCGGTCGCCAGTACCTGCTGGGCGTCCGCTACAAGTTCTGATCTCGCACCCACCCACCCCCTGGGCTGCCCCGGGCCGCAAGGTCCGGGGCCTTTTTTTGGTTTTTTCCAACGGCCTGGGGAGGGCGCACGACGGCCGCGGCAGACATGCCGGTGTCGAAGCAACACATCACCAACCGTCATGGCGGGCAGGATTGCCGCGTCACGGCAGGCTGGGCTATTTGCAAACGCCGGTGTGGGCGGTGTTGAGACGGCGCGCCATTGCACCGCAGCATGCGTATTGCCGCACCTTTTGCTAGGGTTTTGACCAGCGGTGTCATTTTCGCCGCCGCGACAGCATGGCAAGCGCGCTGGCCGAGTCAACATTTCGCAGCGGCATGCAACAGTCACCTTGAGGAGGGGAGAAGTGATGGTTGTTCGAAGCAGGAAAAAGACACCGGTTACCTTGTTGGCCCTGTCGATCGCAGCGGCACTGCAGGCGCAATCGTTCGCGGCGATGGCGCAGGACTCAGGCAATGCGCAGCAGAGCCCGCAGCAGGGGAGTGAGGTGACCGAGCTGGACACCGTGAAGGTGGTCGGCACCTATCGCGCCAGCCTGGAAAAGGCGCTGGAGGCGAAGCGCGACAGCGCCGAGCAG
>NZ_JASGED010000056.1:0-9283 GCF_047606765.1 Thermomonas sp.
CGCCCGGCGTCTTGCAGTCCGCCGTCAACTCGTTCAGGGTCGTCTTGCTCAGTTCCATGTCGCTGCTCCTGCCGGTATCGCCGGCTGCGGGTCAAAGGGCAGTTACACAGTTCAATTTACAGACTCTGTCTTGACGTTGTAAGAGCCGAATTTTCCGCTCCAAGCGCTTTGGATCGCATTCGTGATCTGTGTGATCTGGGCCTGCGTCGCACCTTGGAAATTGATCGGAATACCCCGCTGCACTTTTGGCCAATGACAGTGACACCTATCTCCGCCATTGCAGATGCGGGTGACGTCGCTCCCCATGCCAATAGAGTGGCTGCGCTGACAGTGAACAAGGGCAGCATCCTGCGTGGCAATACACCTTTTTTGCCCCGGTGCTTCTGCGCCGATGCAATCGAACGACAATATTCATCAGCGCCTATGCTCTTCATAGCCCCTCCACTCTGGTAACCCGCATCCAGCGGCAACGCCCTCAAGGTGGCAATTCTCAATGATTTCTGAAATCGTTTGCAACCGATTTTTGATGCGAATCGCAACCGTCGAGCACACGAAAAGGGCGACCAGATGGTCGCCCTTAAGGAAGGTCTGAACAAGCCGTCATTCCGGCGAAAGCCGGAATCCAGCTCTTTGGTAAGTCATTGAAAAAGCTGGATCCCGGCTTTCGCCGGGATGACGTTTCGGGAGTTGTTCAGAGCTTCCTTAGTGCGACACCGCAGATTTTCCGCGATGGAACCTGCGCGCGATCCAGTCACCGATATCGTGCAGCACCGTGTAAGCCGCCGGGATCACGATCAGGCTGAGTGCGGTGGAGGTAATCAGGCCACCGATCACCGCCCACGCCATCGGCGCGCGGAAGGACGAATCGCCGGAGAAACCCAGCGCCAGCGGCAGCATGCCGGCGCCCATGGCAATCGTGGTCATGATGACCGGGCGTGCGCGCTTGTGGCAGGCATCGACCAGCGCGTCGTGCTGGTTCATGCCGTGCTGGTCTTCGGCCATCACCGCGTAGTCCACCAGCAGGATCGAGTTCTTGGTGGCGATGCCGATCAGCATCAGCAAGCCGATCAGCGCCGGCAGCGACAGCATGTTGCGGGTGACCAGCAGCGCACCGAAGGCACCGGCGGCGCACAGCGGAATTGCACTGAGGATGGTCAGCGGTTGCACCGGGTGGCGGAACAGCAGCAGCAACACCATGTAGATGCAGGTGATGCCGGCGACCATCGCCATCAAGAAGCCGGTGAACAGTTCGATGAAGATTTCCGCATCGCCGGTATTGATGAAAGACACGCCGGCGGGCACCGCCTGCACCGCAGGCAGTTTCTCCACTTCGGCCATCACTTCGCCGAGTGGGCGACCGTTGAGTTCAGCAGTGAGGGTGACGTTGCGCTGGCGCTGGTAGCGGCTGATGACCGATGGCCCGCTGCCCGGCGTGATCTGTGCGACCGCGTCCAGCGGTACCGATGCGGCCTTGCCACGCACACGCAACTGGCCCAGCAGCGCAGGGTCTTCCAGCGCGTCGCGTGCAAAGCCAACGCGGATCGGAATCTGCCGGTCGGGCAGGTTCAACTTCGCCATGCGGAAGGTGTAGTCGCCTGCGGTGGCGATGCGCGCGGCCTCGGCGATGCTGGCGGTGGCGACGCCAAGATCGGCAGCGCGCGCGGGATCGGGCCGAATCTGCAATTCCGGCCGCAGCAGCGATGCGGACGAGGACACGCTGCCCAGCCCCTTGATGCCGCGCACGCCGCGTTCCACCGCGGCGGCGGCGGCATTGAGCTTGTCGGGGTCGTCGCCGGCCAGCACCAGCATCATCTGCTCGCCCGGCTCGTTGCTCATGAAGCTGATCCGCGCACCCGGCAGGTCGGCCATGCGCTGGCGTACTTGCTCTTCAAGCGTGCGCTGGTCGCGACTGCGCGAGGCAGCCTTGCCCCAGTCCAGCGTCAGCACCGCCTTGCGCGCATCGGCGGGGCCGGTCTTGCCGGGGTCGCCCAGGTCGGGCACGGAACCAATCTGGGTGAACACTTGCTTGAGTTCGGGAATGTCGTGCAGCCGTGCGCGTGCGGCTTCGGCCAGCCGCTGCGTGTCCTCGATGCGCGCGCCCGGCGCAAGCTCCAGCGACAGCATGCTGCGGCCCTGGTCGCTGGTGGGGATGAAGGTGGTCGGGATGAACGGGATCATCGCCAGCGACAGCAGGAACATCGCGGTGGCGATGCCCAGCGTCTTCCAGCGGTTGCGCAGCGCGGTATCCACCCAGCCCAGGTAGCGCGTCATCAGCTTTGAATCGGTTTCCGGTTCGCTGTGTGGGCGCAGCAGGTTGGCCGCCATCATCGGCGTGAGCAGGCGCGCGACCAGCAGCGAGAACATCACCGCCGTGGCCGCTGTCCAGCCGAACTCGCGGAAGAACTTGCCGGCAATGCCGGGCATGAACGCCACCGGCACGAACACCGCCGCCAATGTCACCGAGGTGGCGATGACCGCAGTGCCGATTTCCTCGGCGGCATCGCCCGCCGCGTCCAGCGGCTTCTTGCCCATGCCCAGGTGACGGACGATGTTCTCGATTTCGACGATGGCATCGTCCACCAGAATCCCGACCACCACGCTCAGGGCCAGCAGCGTAATCATGTTGAGGCTGAAGCCCAGCCAGTGGATCACCGCGAAGGTCGGGATGATCGACAGCGGCAGCGCGATCGCGCTGACCCAGGTGGCGCGCCAGTCGCGCAGGAACCAGAACACCACGGCCAGTGCCAGCAGCGCGCCTTCCAGCAGCATCGTCATCGAGCTGTTGTAGGAGCGTTCGGTTTCCTCGCTCATGTCGGTGATGAGGCTGAAGCTCACGCCGGGGTGCAGTTTCTGCAAGGCATCCAGCGCGGCCTTGGTGCCATCGCGCACTTTCAGCTCATCCGCGCCGCGCGCGCGCGCAAGGGTGAAGCCGACCACCGGCTTGCCGTCCAGCAATGCGACCTGGCTGGGATCGGCGGCGGCATCGGTGATGGTGGCAATCGCCGACAACCGTACCGCGCGCCCGTCCGGCAGTGCCACCATGTAATCGCGCAGCTGCTGCGCATCGGCCACGGTGCCGATGGTGCGCACGGTCTGTTGTGCGCCGGCCAGTTCGGCCTTGCCGCCGGGCCGTTCCACTTGCGTCAATGCCAGTTGCTGGCTGACTTCACCGGCGGTGATGCCATAGGCCTGCAAGGCCTGCGGGTCCAGATCGACGCGCACCTGCCGTTCGATGCCGCCGATGCGCCCCACCGAGGCCACGCCTTCCACGCCGTACAGGCTACGGCTGACATGGCGATCCACGAACCACGACAGTTCATCCGGCGTCATTGCAGGCGCGGACACGGCATAAGTCAGCAGCGTGCCGCCGATTTCCACCTTGGAGACGATGGGTTCCTGGATGTCCTGCGGCAAGTTGGTACGGATGCGGGTGACCGCGTCCTTGGTGTCGTTCAGCGCCGTCATCAAGTCGGCTTCCAGCTCGAACTCGATGGCGGTGGTGCTGGTGCCTTCGACCACGACCGAAGTAACGCGCTTGACGTTGTTGAGGGTGGCGACCGAATCCTCCACCTTGCGGGTGACTTCGGTTTCAAGCTGCGATGGCGATGCGCCCGGCTGCATCACCGTCACGATGGTCATCGGGAAGGCGATGTCCGGGAAGCGCGCCACCGGCAGCTTGTGGAAGCCCCACAGCCCGGCCACGCACAGCACGAAGAACAGCATGATCGCGGGGATCGGATTGCGGATGCCCCAGGTCGAAAGACTGCCGCCGCCACTCATGGGGCGGTCGCCTTGGTGCCTGCTTCGATCACGCGCACGGCATCGCCATCGGCAAGGAAGCCTGCGCCATCCGTCACAACGCGCGCGCCGGTTTCAATGCCTTGCAGGATTTCGATGCGGCCATCGGACTGGCTGCCGGTCTGCACGCGCTGCTGGTGCGCCACGGATTTTTCATCGACGGTGAACACGGTCGGGAAGCCATCGCGCAACACCACCGCTGCCGCAGGCACGGTCAGCGCGTTCGCCATGCCCACATCGATGCGACCCTGCAAATACGTGCCGGGCTGCAAGCCCTGCGGATCGGGCAGGTCGGCATACACGGTGCCGGTGCGGGTGCTGGCATCCACGCCGGGACTGACCGCGCGCACCTTGCCTTCAACCGCCTTGCCGTCGCGTGTTTTGAGTTCGATGCGGTCGCCAGGTTTGACTTGCGCAAGTTCGGCTTCGGCCAGATCGGCGCGCCATTCCAGCCGCCCGTCGCGGATCAGGCCCAGCAGCTGGGTACCGGCGGCCACCACCTGCCCCGGCTGCACCAGCCGCTTGCTGATGATGCCGGCCTGCGGCGCACGCAGTTCGGCGTAGCTGCGGCGCAGCGCGGCGGCATCGCGCGCGGCGCGTGCGGTGGCAACGCGCGCCTCGGCCTGGGTGCGGCCTGCGCGCAGTTCGTCCAGTTGCGTCGCGCTGATGAACTTGTCGCGCACCAGCGGTTCCGCGCGCGTCAGTTGCGAACGCGCCAGCGCGGCGCCGGCTTCGGCTTCGCGCAATGCGGCGTTGGCCTGTGCAAGATCGCTGTCCAGACTGCGGTGGTCGATCTCCAGCAGCAGCTCGCCCTTGCGCACGTGCTGGCCCACATCGACATGCAGCGCGGTGACGCGCAGGCCGCTGAGTTCCACCCCAAGCTGCATGTCTTCCCATGCTGATACCGGCCCGGACACCAGGATGCTGCGCGCGAAGTCATGCGCCTGTGCCGGGGCCACGCTGACAGCCTGTGCGGCCTGCACGGGCTTGGCGGCTTCGTCCTCCTGCTTGCCGCAGGCGGTGGTGGCGAGGATCAGGCCAAGCGCGAGGCTCAGGCCAAGGGGGCGGGCGATGCGACGCATGCGCGTGAGTCCGAAGAGGAGGGTTTGCCGCGCAGTTTAGCCGATATTTGAACCCATCAGTTCATTAAGTGTATGCGGCAGTTTCCGGCAGGCGGAAGAAGGCTTCGGCGGTTGCGGTGCTGGCTGCCGCCGTGCTGGCCGTGTCCTCGCCACGGTCACGCGCCAGCTCTTCGACAATATGGGGCAGAAAAGCCGGTTCGTTGCGGCGATCCTTCGGCATCGGCTTGAGCGTGCGCGGCAGCAGGTAAGGCGCGTCGGTTTCCACCATCAGCCGGTTGGCGGGGATGTTTTTCACGATTTCGCGCAGGTGCTGGCCGCGACGCTCGTCGCACAGCCAGCCGGTGATGCCGATGTGCCAGTCGTAGTCGAGGTAATCGAACAGTTCCTCGCGGGTGCCGGTGAAGCAATGCACGACGGCGGGGCCGAGCTGGCCGTCAAAGTTCTTCATCATCGCCATGAAATCGGCGTGGGCATCGCGCTGGTGCAGGAACAGCGGCTTGCCGGTATCGACGGCGATCTGCAATTGCCGCTCGAACGCGCGCCGCTGCGCCGGGCGTGGCGAGAAATCGCGGAAGTAGTCCAGCCCGCATTCGCCCACTGCCACGACTTCCGCATGCGCGTGCAGTGCGCGCATTTGCGCATCGCATTCGTCGGTGTATTCCACCGCGTGGTGCGGATGCACGCCGGCAGTGGCGAACAGCACGCCGGGGTGCGCCTGCGCCAGTGCCAGTGCCTTCGGCGAATGTTCACGTGATGCACCGGTGACGATCATCCGGGCCACGCCGGCATCGCGCGCGCGCTGCATTACCGCAACGCGGTCATGGTCAAAGCTGTCGTGGGTGAGGTTGGCACCGATGTCGATGAGTTGCATGGCGTGATTTTAACGGGGATCTCTCCTCCCCCTGCGGAGGCAGGGGGAGGTCGGGAGGGGGTTGGCTCTTGTTCGGTAGCGCAGCGAAGAGCACCCCACCCCAGCCCTCCCCTGCCTTCGCAGGGGAGGGGGCAAACGCCGCGCTCCTACAATGCGCGCATGCCAGCTTCTGACCAATATTTCCCCATCACCCCGCTGCTGCCGGACATCACCGCTTCGCTCGCCGAACATCCGCGTCTGGTGCTGGAAGCGCCGCCCGGTGCCGGCAAGACCACGCAGGTGCCATTGGCATTGCGGGATGCGAAGTGGCTGGCTGGCAGGAAGATCGTGATGCTGGAACCGCGCCGGGTTGCCGCGCGTGCCGCCGCCGGCTTCATGGCGAAACAGCTTGGCGAGGCGGTGGGCGAAACCGTCGGCTATCGCATCCGCTTTGAAAACAAGGTCAGCGCGAAGACCCGCATCGAGGTCGTCACCGAGGGCATCCTCACCCGCATGCTGCAGGACGATCCACTGCTGGAAGGCGTGGGCGCGCTGCTGTTCGACGAGTTCCACGAGCGCCATCTGGCAGGCGATCTTGGCCTGGCATTGGCGCTGGACGTGCAGGCCGGCTTGCGCGATGACCCCGGATCAAGTCCGGGGCAGGCTCTGCGCATCGTGGTGATGTCGGCAACGCTGGATGGCGAACGGCTCGCCACTTTCCTTGATGCGCCACGCCTGTCCAGCGCGGGTCGCAGTTTCCCCGTCGAAGTCGCGCATTTCCCCGCGCGCCGTGACGAAGCGCTGGAACATCAAACCCGCCGCGCCATCGAACACGCGCTGGCGGCGCATCCGGGCGATGTGCTGGTGTTCCTGCCGGGGCAAAGCGAGATCGGGCGGGTGGAGGCGCTCTTAAGCCCCTCTCCCTCCGGGAGAGGGGTTGGGGAGAGGGTTCGGGGTGGCGATGATTCCACCGAACCCTCATCCGGCGCTGCGCGCCACCTTCTCCCAGAGGGAGAAGGAAACAGCAGGGTCGAGGTGCTGGCCCTGCACGGCGAACTGCCCATCGAACAGCAAACCCGCGTGCTGCAACCTGCGCCCGATGGTCGCCGCCGCGTGGTGCTGGCGACCAATGTCGCCGAATCCTCGGTGACGCTGCCCGGCGTGCGCGTGGTGATCGACAGCGGGCTGGCGCGTGAGCCGCGCTTCGATCCCAACAGCGGGTTCTCGCGGCTGGATGTGGTCGCGATTTCGCAGGCCTCCGCCGACCAGCGCGCGGGCCGCGCGGGCCGCGTGGCAGAGGGCTTTGCGTATCGGCTGTGGCCGGCATCGCAGCGGCTGGAACCACAGCGCCGCCCGGAAATCGCGCAGGTGGAACTGGCGGCGCTGGCATTGGAACTCGCCGCTTGGGGCAGCGATGCGCTGCGCTTCGTCGATCCGCCGCCAGCCGGTGCGCTTGCAGCCGGGCGCGACTTGCTGCGTCGGCTGGATGCACTGGATGCGAAGCACGCGATCACCGCGCGTGGCCGGAAGATGCTGGCGCTCGGCGCGCATCCGCGCCTTGCCGCGATGTTGCTGTGCAGCGCCGATCCGCAGCGCATCGCGCTGGCTTGCGATTTCGCGGCATTGGTCGAGGCGCGTGATCCGTTGCGAAGCCGCAGCGATGGTTTCGCGCAGCGCTGGCAGGCACTGGCCGCGTTCCGCACGGGCCGCGTGGGTGCGGATGCCAGCCGATCTGCACTGGCAGCCATTGATGCGGCATCGAAACAATGGCGTCGCCGCCTGCGCTGCGATGCTGCGCCGCCCACCGACGCACCGGCGCATGCCATCGGCGACCTGCTGGCGCACGCCTTCCCGGATCGCATCGCGAAACAGCATCCGCAGGATGCAAAACGCTATGCACTGGCCAATGGCCGCATGCTGCGGCTGTTCGATGACAGCACGCTGTATGGCGAACCGTGGCTGGTTGCAAGCGAGCTGCGTTACGAGGCGAAGGATGCGTTGCTGCTGCGTGGTGCGCCGGTGGATGAAGTCGCACTTCGTCGCGAGTTCGCCGTGCATTTTTCGGAAAGCGACGAAGTGCGCTGGGATGCCGGCACGCGCGCATTGGTGAGCGAGCGCATCGCCCGTTTCGACGGCATCGTGCTGGCATCGAAATCGGCGGGCCGTGTGGATCCGGCCCTGGCCGCGCAGGCATTGACTGATGCGGTGTGCGAACTTGGTCTGTCTGCCCTGCCGTGGAGCGAGGCGTTGTCACAATGGCGCGTGCGCGTGCAGTGCCTGCGCGCGTGGATGCCGGAGCTTGAGCTGCCCGATCTGTCCGATGCCGCGCTGCTCGCATCGCTTGATGGTTGGTTGAAACCCGCCTTCACCGGCAAGACGCGATTGGATGCACTGGCGGCGGACGAACTTGGCGAAGCATTGAAATCCGGCATCGACTGGAACCTGCGCCAGCGCATCGACTCGCTTGCGCCAACACGGATCGAGGTGCCTTCTGGCATGCAGCGTGGCATCGAATACGCGCTGGATGACCATGGCGAACCGGCATCACCGGTGCTTGCGGTCAAGCTGCAGGAATTGTTCGGACTGGCGGAAACCCCGCGCATCGCAGATAACCGCGTGTCGCTCACCCTGCATCTGCTCTCGCCCGCCGGGCGACCCTTGCAGGTCACGCAGGATCTGCGCGGTTTCTGGGAACGCACGTATCCGGAAGTGAAGAAGGAAATGAAAGGCCGCTACCCGAAACATCCGTGGCCGGATGATCCGTGGAATGCGGTGGCGACGCACCGGGCGAAGCCGAGGGGGTGAAGCCGGCTGTTCGCGCGGCATTGCCGCGCAGCCGGCTGAACGCACAGCCATGGATGGCTGGGCAGGGGTGTCCGGGAACGAGTGTGCTGCGCCATGGATGGCATCCGTGATGCTGCGTGAATCCAGTTGAGCTGCACTCACGCGCCGTAAACACCGCGTTTCCCAGACTTCGACTCACTCCTCTCACCTAGCGAGGCAACGCAGATGGGCAAGTTCGACAAGACGCAGGATCGCGCGATGGAACTGATCGGCGAGATCGGTGACGGCCTCCGCAAGCACGTCCCGGACAAGGCCATGGAATGGGTGCAGACCGGTGCAGCGCTGGGTGCGATGCGTACCGGTGGCAAGGTCGCCACGCAGTTCGTCAAACGCAATCCGGTACTGGCCGGTGTTGCGGTCGTGGGCGTGGGCCTGCTGTGGTACGCGGCGCGCCAGCGCAACAAGCGACTGGCGGCGGGCGAACCGATCGAAGGCAGTGCAACGCGGGTTGATCCCGTTGTCGGCAAGCGCACGCGTCGCCGCCGTAGCGCCGGGGCTGTGGTCGAAGGCTGATCGACTAAGGAAGGTCTGGACAAGCCGTCATTCCGGCGAAAGCCGGCTGCTTCTGACAAACGAATGTTTGTCCAATCCAGCTCTTTGGTAAGTCACTGAAAAAAGCTGGATCCCGGCTTTCGCCGGGATGACGTTTCGGGAGTTGTACAGAGCTTCCCTAATTCGCTGGGATGACGTTTCGGGAGTTGTACAGAGC
>NZ_JASGED010000057.1:0-37911 GCF_047606765.1 Thermomonas sp.
CAAGTTACCTGCGCACACTGTCAAAGATCGAAGGACTTGGCCTCAGCGCCTTGTCCGCCCCAGGAAGAAATCACTTCTGCCCGAGGGAGCCGCACATCATACAAGACTTTTAGGGTCTGTCAACACCTGAATGCGCGGGGTTTGCCTTCCTGCCGGGTTGGCCGGAGCCGCCAGCGGGAAGGGCGCGCATCTTGCCGCCTGCCGACGCGCTTGTGAAGTCTTGACGCCTTGACGCAGTCCGCGTATCGCGCGCAAGGTGCGCGCTTCCACACAGAACACCGAGCCACGCATGCGCAAATTCGTCCCGATCCTGTTCGCATCCCTCGCGCTGAGCGCCTGCGCCAGTGCCAACCAGCCGTGGGTGGAACTGGCCGGTCAACGCTATGCAGTGGAGATTGCCGATGACGATGCCGAACGCGCACGCGGCCTGATGTTCCGCGACGCGATGCCGGATGACCACGGCATGTTGTTCATCCACGACATGCAGGCGCCGCAGGCGTATTGGATGAAGAACACGAAGATCCCGCTGGACATCCTGTACTTCGACGATCAACGCAAACTCGTATCACAACAGCGCGGCGTGCCGCCCTGCTCACTGGGTGATGGCTGCCCGAATTACCCGAGCAACGTGCCAGCACGCTACGTGCTGGAACTCAACGCCGGCCATGCGGAAAAACTGAAGTTGCAGGACGGCGCGGTGCTGACCTTCGGCCCCGGCATCCCGCCCGCGAAATAAGCCTCAACCTTCGTACAACTCGAAGTCGTCCTTGGTCACCCCGCAATCGGGGCATGTCCATGTGTCCGGCACGTCTTCCCAGCGCGTGCCCGGCGCAATGCCATCCTCCGGCATGCCTTCGGCCTCGTCGTAGATGAAGCCGCAGACCACGCACATCCATTGGCGGTAGGGAACATCGGATTCGGAAGCAGTCATCGGGGCGATAATGCGGGCAACTGGCGCGGATTCTCCCATTGCGCGCCGCCTTGTGGAAGCACGATGGCGCATCCTCCTCTCAAGCGCGGGCTGTACCTGATTACGCCCGA
This sequence comes from Thermomonas sp., assembly GCF_047606765.1. Classification (GTDB taxonomy): domain Bacteria; phylum Pseudomonadota; class Gammaproteobacteria; order Xanthomonadales; family Xanthomonadaceae; genus Thermomonas. The sequence continues at coordinate 1,042 of NZ_JASGED010000057.1, forward strand.
CGACCCCGATCCGGCGCGACTGCTGGCGCGCGTGCAGCGCGTATTGCCGTTTGCTTCCTGCCTGCAACTGCGCAACAAGGTGATGGATGCCGCAACACTGCACATCGCCGGCGCGATGCTGCGCGGTGCATGTCACGACGTCGGCGTGCCTTTCATCGTCAATGACGATGCCCATCTCGCCGCCGAATTGCATGCCGACGGCGTGCATCTTGGCGAGGACGACGGCGACATCGCCGCCGCACGCGCATTGCTGGGCGACGCCGCCATCATCGGCGTGTCCTGCTATGACGATCTGCAGCGCGCACGCACGCTCGCCGCGCAAGGCGCGGACTACATCGCCTTCGGTGCGTTCTTCCCATCGCCAACCAAACCGAACGCGCGTCGCGCATCGCTCGACCTGCTGCGCGACAGCGCCGCATTCGGCCTGCCGCGCGTGGCGATTGGCGGCATCACGCCGGACAATGCAACACCATTGATCGACGCCGGTGCCGACCTGCTCGCCATCATCAGCGGCGTGTTCGACGCACCCGATCCCGTTGCCGCTGCGCGTGCCTACCTTTCCCTTTTCCGACGAACCCGGATCACATGAATACCGAACGCTCGCATGACCTGTTCACCCGCGCCCAATCGCTGATGCCGGGCGGCGTCAATTCGCCGGTGCGCGCATTCAAGTCGGTGGGTGGCGAACCGTTCTTCGTGCAGCGCGCGGAAGGGCCGTATCTGTTCGATGCCGACGGCAATCGCTACATCGACTACGTGGGTTCGTGGGGGCCGATGATTGTTGGCCACAACCATCCGAAGGCGCTGCAAGCGGTGATCGAAACCGCGCGCAACGGCCTGTCCTTCGGCACGCCAAATCCGCTGGAAGTGACGATGGCGGAAACGTTCACGCGCCTCGTGCCGAGTTGCGAAATGGTGCGCATGGTCAACTCCGGCACCGAGGCCACGCTGTCGGCGATCCGCCTTGCGCGCGGCGCGACCGGGCGCAGCCGCATCGTGAAGTTCGAAGGCTGCTACCACGGCCACGGCGATTCCTTCCTGGTGAAGGCCGGCAGTGGCGCGCTGACCTTCGGCGTGCCAACGTCGCCCGGTGTACCGAAGGCGCTGGCCGACCTCACCCTCACGCTGCCGTACAACGATTTCGATGCCGCAACTTCACTGTTCGACGCATGCGGAAGCGACATCGCCGGCCTGATCGTGGAGCCGGTGGTCGGCAACGCCAACTGCCTGCCGCCGCGCGAAGGCTATCTGCAACACCTGCGCGAGCTGTGCACGAAGCACGGCGCACTGCTGATCTTCGACGAAGTGATGACCGGCTTCCGTGTTGCACTCGGCGGCGCGCAGGCGCGCTACGGGGTGACGCCGGATCTTTCGACCTTCGGCAAGGTGATCGGCGGCGGCATGCCAGTCGGCGCCTATGGCGGTCGCCGCGAGTTGATGGAGCAGATCGCACCCAGCGGCCCGATCTACCAGGCCGGCACGCTCAGCGGCAATCCGGTGGCGATGGCGGCAGGCCTTGCGATGCTGGAACTGATCCAGACGCCGGGCTTTTACGAAGCACTGGAAGCCAAGACCAATACGCTTTGCGACGGGCTGGAAGCCGCCGCGCGCGAGACTGGCATCGCCTTCACCACACAGCGCGTTGGCGGCATGTTCGGCATGTTCTTCAGCACGGAGAAAGTGGACACCTACGCGCAGGCGATGGCCTGCGACACCGCCGCGTTCAATCGCTTCTTCCATGCGATGCGCGAACGCGGCGTGTATCTCGCGCCGTCCGCGTTCGAGGCCGGCTTCATGTCCTCCGCGCATGACGACGCCGTGATCGCCGCCACCATCGAAGCCGCGCGCGGCGCATTTGCCGAGGTGCGCGCATGAGTGGCCTGCATCCCGGCACCATTGCCGTCCACGTCGGCAACGAAGCAGACCCCGCCACCGGCGCGGTCGCGCCGCCGCTGCATCTTTCCACCACCTTCCGCCACGGCCCATCCGGCGAGCGCGTGGCGGGCTACGAGTACCAGCGCGAGGGCAACCCCACCAACGACCGCCTGCGCGAAACATTGAAGGCGCTGGAAGGTGGCGAGGAGGCGTTGACCTTCGCGTCCGGCATGGCGGCGATGACCACGCTGCTGGAATCGCTGCCTACAGGCGCGAGCGTGCTGTTCCCGAACGACTGCTACAGCGGCCTGCGCATGCTGTTCGAGGAGTTCCTGCCGGAGCGCGGTATCACCGCCGACACGGTGGACATGAGCGACCTGGACGCCGTGCGCGCGGCCTGCGCAACGCCGCTGTCGATGCTGTGGATCGAGACGCCATCCAACCCGCTGATGAAGATCGCCGACATCGCCGCGCTGGCGCAACTCGGCCACGCGGCAGGCGCGGTGGTCGTGGCCGACAACACCTTCGCCACACCCTTGTTGCAGCGTCCGCTCACGCTGGGTGCAGATATCGTGATGCATTCGACCACCAAGTATTTCGGCGGCCACAGCGACGTGCTCGGCGGCGCATTGGTCTTTGCGAAAAATGATGCATTGGCGCACAAGGTCGCGCATCGCCTGCATGTGACAGGCGCGGTGCTGGCCCCGTTCAGTGCATGGCTGACCCTGCGCGGCTGCCGCTCGCTGGGCGCACGGATGGCGATGCACTGCGCGAATGCACGCAAGATCGTGGCCTTCCTTGCCGCGCATCCCGCCATCGAACGGGTGAACTGGCCCGGCCTGCCCACGCATCCCGGCCATGCCGTTGCCGCGCAACAGATGCGCGATTTCGGCGCGATGCTGAGCATCGAAGTCCGTGGCGGACGCGAAGCCGCGCTGGCCATGGCGGGCAAGCTGCGCATCTTCACCAATGCCACATCCCTAGGCGGCTGCGAATCGTTGATCGAACACCGTGCCTCGGTAGAAGGCCCGAACCCACGTTCGCCGCAGAACCTGCTGCGCATTTCGGTGGGGCTGGAAGATGCGGAGGATTTGATTGCAGACTTGGGGCAGGCGTTGGGGTGATGCCGGGAGCATGCATCGGGTTCGACAAAACCGCACCTGCTCAATCCTTCACCCATAGCCGCGTGAACTTCTTGCCACACGGGCTTCGATAACGGTCGAAATCCCTGCGATCCACAGTCAGGATTCGATGAACGCCGATGCGATCGGCGGTGAACACCAGCGCCACGTCGGCCATGTCCGCGCCGCCATCGGCGTAGCGGCCGATGAAATCAGCCATCGCGTCCAGTTCATCGCTGTCGCTGGCATGCACGGTCAGCCGCCCGGTTGCAGCCCAGCGCAACAGATTGCCGGTGGCGGTGTCGTCCAGCAGGTGGCCTGCTTCGGTCAGCACTTCCCACACGGTATGCAGGCGCGCGCCCGCCAGTTGCGCCAACATGCTACGGGCACTGACGTGATGACGGTCGCCGCCATTGAACAGCGCGACGAGGAAGCCCGTATCAACCAGCGTATCCGTGCTTCGCACGCAGGCGCTCCACGATGGCACGTTTTTGCGGATTGGTGACCTTGGCCGGATCGCGCAGGCCACCCTTGCCAATGTAGGCCGCATCGATCTCGGCAATGGCTTCCGGCGTGTGTGCGACCTTCATCGCATAGGCGGCGATGCTGCGACGGATGAACTCGGACTTGCTCACGCGCAACGCACGCGCGGCGCGGGCGAGCATGGCTTCGTCCTCGGCGGGCAGGCGGATGGATAGTGTCATAGCGGGAGGCCCGATGTAATACTGAATGTAATACTGGGCAAGATCAACGAAAAATGCAAATCCTGCCGGCACCTCGCCGCAGACGCCGACCACGCGATGCCGTATGTCATTTCTTCGGGTGCGGCGGCAACTGCGCACGTCGCGCATTGGAACGAGCCTGCAACTGTGCCAGCACGTCATCGGTGGAATACGGCGCTGATAGTCCTGCCACGCCGTCTCACCACGCGCACGGAAGGCATCCTGCACGTGCTTGAAGTCCACGGCGCTACGATCCCTTGTAGTTCCATAGCGGCCTGAATGCATCGCGATACAGCCAAGCGAGCACAAGCAGAAAGACGAGAAAGAATGACCCCCAAATCCATGCGCCCGTGAAGGCAATATGGAAGAAGGAAATCACGAGAATGGATGGCGCAAGCAGGATGATTCCGAGTGGCGTGGTTCGATGGAATAGCAGGCAGAGTCCTGCAATCGCAAAAGATGCACCAAGCAATGGGTTGATAAACCCGGAGCCCATTAGTTGCCCATAAAATGCCTGTGCTTCAGGCTCGGCGAACTGCGCAATCTCCGCACCGGTGATTGATTCGTATAGCCGGTGGGATCCAAGCAGCAACCAGAAAAGCCCGAAAATCCAGCGAGGAATCGCTTTTGCAACCTTGCGCCACATGACGGCTCCTTTCCCGATCAACAGAAGTTGGTATTCAAGGCATTTCTTCAAGACCAGTGCTGCGTGCGGAGCAAGCTCCGCACCTACAAATCAAACCACCTCGGCGGCAACTCAAGCCGCGTGCAGCTCCTGCCGCAGCACTTCGCGCAGCTTGCGCACGGTGAGCGGTGCATCTTCGGCATTGATGGCCGCGCGCAAGGTATCATTGATCAGCGTCTGGTAGTTGCCGCCACCCTGCACCTGCGCGCGGAACCACGCGAGGATGTCGGCATCAAGGCGAATGGTGATGCGTTCCTTGCCTTCGTTCTGGCCCTGCAGGCGCGCAAGATGCGGCACGTCCCTGGCTCGCTTGGCCTTGCTGAAATCGCGTTCGGGCATGTCGTTGATGTTCGTATCGCACTACACAAGCGTATGCACGATGTGCATATCCAGTCAAATCCCCGTCAGGTGGTCGCAACAAACGCCTCCAGCGCCTTCCGCAGCCGCGCCAAACCTTCCGCCACATCGTCATCGCCGATGTTCAACGCTGGGACGAAACGCAGCACGTCGGGGCCGGCTTGCAGCAGCAGCAGGCCGTGGGCTGCAGCGTGGTCGAGGATCGCACCGGCCTTGCCGGCATGTTCCGGCTTCAACACCGCGCCCAGCATCAGGCCGCGTCCGCGTACTTCAGCGAACAGGTTCATGTCGCGGTTGATCGCTTCGATGCCGTCACGAATCGCCTGTGATTGCTTCGCCACGTTCGCGGCGATTTCATCCGATGCCAGTTTCCGCAGCGCCACGCGCGCAACTGCCGCGGCCAGCGGGTTACCGCCGAAGGTGGTGCCGTGCGCGCCGAACTGCATCGCCTCCGCCGCCTTGTTACCGACCAGCATCGCGCCGATGGGGAAGCCGCCGCCGAGTGCCTTGGCAAGCGTCACGATGTCGGGCGTGACTTCATCCTGCCAATGCGCAAACAGGGTGCCGGTGCGGCCCATGCCGCACTGGATCTCGTCCAGCACCAGCAGCGCATCAAACCTGTCGCACAGCGCGCGCACCGCTTGCAGGTAGCCGGGGGCGGCGGGCATCACGCCACCCTCGCCCTGCACCGGCTCCAGCATCACCGCCGCCACATCGCCGCCGGCCATCGCGGTTTCCAGTTGCGCGATGTCGTTGAAGTCTGCGTAGCGGAAACCGCTCGGCAATGGCTCGTAGCCTTCTTGATACTTGGGCTGCGCGGTGGCCGTCACCGCCGCCAGCGTGCGGCCGTGGAAGCTGCCGCGGAAGGTGACAATGACGCGGCGTGCAGGCTCCCGGCCTTGCGCGGCGGCCCATTTGCGGACGAGCTTGATCGCGGCCTCGTTGGCTTCCGCGCCGGAATTGCAGAGGAAGGCGCGTTTGGCGAAGCGCGAGGCGTCCACCAGTTCCTGCGCCAGCCGCAGCGGTGGTTCGCTGTAGAAGACGTTGCTGGTGTGCCAGAGCTTGCCGGCCTGTTCGGTCAACGCGGCGGTCAGGTCGGGATTGCAATGACCCAGACTGCACACGGCGATGCCCGCGCCGAAATCCACGTAATCGCGGCCTTCGGCATCCCACAGGCGCGCGCCCTGCCCGCGCTGCAGGATCAGCTCGCGCGGTTTGTAAACGGGCAGGTAGTAGTCGCGGCCCAGCGCGAGCAATGCCTGATTGTCCATGCTTACCAGCTCCCCGTGTTCGGCATCGATGCCCAAGGTTCCTGCGGTTCCAGATAACCGTCCTGCAACAGTTCGACCGAAATCAGATCGGGCGAACGCACGAAGGCCATGTGGCCGTCGCGCGGCGGGCGATGGATGGTGTAGCCCATGTCCAGCAGGTGCTGGCAAGTGGCGTAAATGTCGGCAACGCGGAACGCCAGATGGCCGAAGTTGCGGGCGCTGCCGTAATCCTCGGTGTTGCCGTGTTCGTCGGGCCAGTTGTAGGTCAGCTCGATCTCGGCGTTCGGTGTTTCATCGGTGGCCAGGAAGACCAGCGTGTAGCGGCCTTTTTCGTTTTCCATGCGGCGTGTTTCGCGCAGGCCAAGGCCTTCGCAATAAAAACGCAGCGAGGCGCCCAAATCGCGCACGCGCACCATGGTGTGGAGGTATTTCATTGGCAGCATCCGTGGGGGATGCCGCCAATGATCCCATGCGCCGCCGGCTTGCGCCTCAGTCGGCAAGTTGGGCGATGTTGCGGGCAAGCAGCGCATCCGTGGCAACGCCAACGCGGGCGAGACGCGCATGGGTGTTGTAGTCGCCCGTGCGCTGATCGGCGGCGGAGACCAGCGCAGCGGCGAAGCGCATCGAGGCATCGTTGCCGCGCAGCCGGATGGCTTCGGCGATGCGCACGCTGCCGTCGCTGCCGGCAAGCAGGCGACGGAGGGCGACGACATCAACCTTGCCCAGACCCGGCATGTCGTAGCCCTGCAGGCGTTCGATGTCCTGCAGCGTCTCGGCGAAATAGCCAGCATCGAACAGCGCGTTTGCGCGCGCCTGCGGCGTGCTGGCGGCAGTGATGCGGGCTTCCAGCGCGGCGGCAAGCATGCGCAGCTGCGCGCCACTGGCGCTGGCATAGATGGCCGCGCGGCGCAGCGTTTCCATGCGCGCGATCACCGGCGCTTCGGCAGTCAGCAGGCGCAGGGTGTCGCTGTGCAGGCGGGTGCTGTCGTAGCCGCGGTCAATTGCGTTCCAGCCGCCCTTGCCCCAGGGCAGCGATGCCGCGCCGCCGGTATCGAATGGATGGCAGAGCAGCGGCGGGCCGGCAATGGCCGCTGACGAGAACAGCAGGGCGGCGGCGAGCAGTGCGCCGCGCAGGGTGGCATGGAACAGTCGCATGGAAGTTCTCCTGTGATGGCGGGGCCGCATGGCGTTGCCATGCGGGCATCACCAGGACGCGCCCCATGCGCGCTGCGTTAACCGCCTTCGCGCAGCCATGCCTCCACGCCGGCATCGCGCATCGGCAATGCATCCGGCCACTGCATCCACCAGCGTTTCATGCGCGGATACGGCAAGCCATTCCACCACGCGCCAAGCTGGGCGGTGCGGTCGCGCTGCCAGCCGGCACGGCTGGCGGGAACGGCGGGCAGCAGTTGCGCCATGCGTTCCAGCAATGGGCCGTCGCCAAGCTGCGGATACGCCTGCAACAGCGACAGCAGCGTGATTGCATCCTGCGCGCGCGATGTGGCGATCAGGGCGCGTACTTCCACGCCTTGCGGATCGACCGCGCCTGCACGCGCATCGACGGCGTCCAGCGCGGCGATGAAGGCCGCTGCGGCATCTTCCGCATATGGCGTGCCGGCTGCACCGCTGCCATGCAGGCGAACGCGCGTGCCTTGTGGCGCCAGCACTTCGCGATGGGTGTTGTCGATCTGCACCCAGCCGCTGCGCACGCGCAGGCTGCCATTGCCGGCGGCGTCGATGGCAAGCTCGAACTCGCAGCCAAGGTCGAACACATCGCTGCCCGGCAGGCTAACGCCAAACTGCCCCGGCGGTGCCCACACCCGCGCCCACATCCGGCCTTGCTGCAATTGCACGCGGTGGCGACCGGTACGGGTTTCGACCAGGCGCAGGCGCGATCCCGGGCCGATGGCGACTTCGCCGATGCCGGCAGCGCGCAGCCGTGCAGCGCCGCCCGCGCCGGTTTCAATCAAGCCGTCCACCGCAAGCGCACGAGCATGGCTGCCATCGGTGCGCACATCACCCTGCCGGGCGATGACTTGCCACGGCTCACCTGCGTCCCATTGCAGGCGTTGCTGATACCAGTGCTGCATGCCGATGGCACACAGCGCTAACACAGCCGCAGCAGCAATGGCGACGCGCCAGCGGCGGCGAGGCCTGCGCGCAGCGGTACGTACCAGCGCTCGCCGCGATGCCGGCCCCAGCGCATGACCGGCCAGCAGGCGTTCCAGCTCCGCGATCTGCGGATCGACCGCGCCGCTGCGGTTCCACAGGTAATCGTCGTTGTCGTTCATCGCCCTCCCGCTCCCGTTCGCGGCTGCAACAAGGCCGCACGCAACATCGCCATGCCGCGATGCAGGTTGACCCGCACGCTGCCGGCGGTCAGGCCGGTGCGTGCGGCGATTTCCGGGCCATCCAGACCTTCCACCAAGCGCAACATCAAGGTGTCCCGGTATGCCTCCGGCAATGCGCGGATCGCGGCCAGCGCATGCTGTGCATCCAGCCTGTCTTCATGGCTGGCCTGTGCATCCGCCGTTTCCATTTCGATGCCGGTCAGCGGCGCACGCTTGCGTTTTGCGTCCAGCGCGGCATTGCGGGCAATACCCAGCAGCCAGCCGGGGAACGCGGCCGCTTCGCGCAACTGGCCCAGCCTTTGCATGGCGGTCTCGAACACGTCCTGGGTCAGGTCGTCGGCATCGGCCTTCTGCACGTAGCCCAGCAGCACGCCATGCACCACCGGCGAAAACTGCCGGAACAGCGCATCCATCGCGCTGCCGGATCCCCGGCGCGCGGCTTCGACCAGTGCAGGCAGCGCCTCCATTGCGTCCATGTTGTCCAAATCGTCGCGATTCACGGACAGGACGCGATGGACGGGCGGCGCGTTAACAGGCGATGGTCAGTCGATGAACAGATCAGGCAGCAACGGCTTCGATGGATCAACCGCATAGCCGGACAAGTCGGTGATGCCGGCGTCGTGCAGCACCTCATCTTCGATGAAGAAGTTGCCGGTGCAGGTTTTCGCATCGCGGGTGAGGATGGCGTGCGCGGCATCGGCCATGATCGCGGGCGAGCGGCCGTTGCCGGTTTCGACGCCGGGGATCATGTTGAGCGCATCGGTGGCGATCAGGGTGCGCGGCCACAGCGCATTCACGGCCACGCCCTGCGGGCCGAACTCGGCGGCAAGGCCCAGCGTGACGAAGCTCATGCCCATCTTCGCCAGCGTGTAGCCGGTATGCGGGCCCCACCATTTGGGGTCGAGCGAGGGCGGCGGGCACAGGGTCAGGATGTGCGGGTTGGGGGCGTGCAGCAGATGCGGCAGGCAGGCCTGCGCGCACAGGAAGCTGCCACGGCTGTTGACCTGCTGCATCAGGTCGAAGCGCTTCATCGGTGTGTCCAGCGCGCCGCGCAGCCAGATCGCGCTGGCGTTGTTGACGAGGATGTCGATGCCGCCGAAGGCATCCACGGTGGCCGCAACCGCGGCTTTCACTTCGTCTTCTTCGCGGATGTCACATTTCAGCGCAAGCGCGCGACCGCCTGCGTCTTCGACCGCCTTCGCCGCGGTGTGGATGGTGCCGGGCAGCTTGGGGTTGGGTACGTCGGACTTGGCGGCGATGGCGACGTTGGCACCATCGCGCGCGGCGCGCAGGGCGATGGCCAGGCCGATGCCGCGCGATGCGCCGGTGATGAACAGGGTCTTGCCGGAAAGTGAAGTCATGACGCGCCTCCGTGTGGGGTGCGGCAAGTGTAAGGCCGCTGCCGCTTATACTGGCGTGATGCAGGGCGCATGGTTCGACAACTTCGTTGCCTGGATCGGCGCGCATCCGCATGCGGCGGGGCTGCTGATCTTTCTGGTTGCATTCGCCGATGCCGTGATCGTGCTGGGCGCACTGGTGCCGGCGCTGCCGCTGATGATCGCCATCGGCGTGCTGATCGGCATGGGCGAACTCGACGGCCCCTATGCCGTGGTCTGCGCTGCGTTCGGCGCGCTGTGCGGCGATGGCATGAGCTACTGGGTGGGCCGGCGCTGGGGCGATTCGCTGCGCGGCGTGTGGCCGTTCCGGCGCTATCCGCAACTGCTGGAACGCGGCGAAACCCTGTTCCGGCGCAACGCCGTCAAGAGCATCCTGATCGCCCGCTACATGGGCGCGGTGCGGGCGTTCGTGCCGGCCATCGCCGGCATGTCGAAGATGCCGCTGCCACGCTATCTGCAAGCCAGCGGTTTTGCCTGCGTGTCATGGGCGGTGCTGTTCCTGCTGCCCGGCTGGGCGCTGGGTCAGGCGTATGACGCCGTGGCTGCCGTGGCCGACAAGCTGGCGCTGGTGCTCTTGGGCCTGCTGGCAGTGCTGGCATTGGTTTGGGCGATGGTGCTTTACACCTCGCGCTGGTTTGCCGCGCATGCCGACAACCTGCTGGCGCGCGCGCTGCGCTGGACGCGGCAGCATCCGCATCTTGGCCGCTACACCGCGCCATTGATCGATCCACGCAGGCCGGAGTCTGCATCGCTGCTGGTACTGGCGGTCTGCCTGTTCGCAGTGGCCTGGCTGTGGGCCTGGTTCAACACCTCCTTGCTGCTGCGCGGTGGGCCATCCGCGCTGGATCACAGCGTGCATGCCTTCATGTTTGCCCTGCGCAATCCGCTGGCGGACAGGTTGATGGCATCGCTGGCCGCGATCGGCAGCGCGCCGGTACTGGGGATCGCCGCTGCTGCCGCCACGCTCTGGCTGCTGTGGCGCAAGCGCTGGATGGCCGCCACCCACTGGCTGATCGCAATCGGCGGCGGGCTTGCGATCACGATGGGGCTGGATGCAGCGGCGGACATGCCGCGCCCACCCACCGCTGCTGCCGGCTTCGGCTTTCCCTCCATCGCGGTGACGATGACGACGGTGGTGTTCGGCTTCTTCGCGGTGTTGATCGCGCGCGAGTTGCCCGGTCGCCAGCGCGTGTGGCCCTACTTGCTGACCGGCATCGCCACTGCGCTGGTGAGCTTCGCGCGCTTGTATCTGGGCGCGCACTGGTTAAGCGACATCACCGGCGGCGTGCTGCTGGGCGTGGTGTGGGTGCTGCTGCTGGGCATCGCCTATCGGCGGCGCAGTTCGCGTTCGTTCTGGATGCGCCCGCTGGCATGGACGTTCTACGGCTGCTTCGCGCTGGCTGCGCTGTGGCATGCGCCGCGCAGCGCGCAAGCGACGCTGGCGGCATTCGTGCCGCCACCGCCCGCGCAGGTATTGGACGATGCACGTTGGCAATCGCATGGCATCGACGATCCGCGCCATTTTGAATTGCAGGCGCGCGGTGACCTGGACGTGCTGGCGCGCCGGCTTGCCGCCGATGGTTGGGTGAAGCAGCCGCCGGTGGATTGGGAAGCAACGCTGGGCCTGCTGGATGATTCGCAACCACTCGACAAGCAGCCGGTGCTGCCGATCGCGCTGGGCGGCCATCCCGAACGCCTGCTGTTGCGCCGGCAGGGTGCGCATGAGGACGAAATCGAAGTGCTGCGCATCTGGCCGGCACCGGTGCGGCTGGCAAGCGGCACGCCGCTGTGGGTGGGTCGCCACGAGCGCATGCGCGCGCGCCTGCACATGCGGCTGCTGACGCTGTGGCTGCCACAGCCACGCGCAGAACAGGAAGCACCGCCGATCAGCCTGCAAGCGTATTCCGGTGTGTCTGCCGATGCCGGGGGCACGGTGCAGGTACGCATCACGCCAGACTGACGCGCCGAACTGACGCGCCGCTTCAATCTGTTTCGGCAACGCCTTCCAGCAGGTGTTGAAGGCGCTTGTGCGGATCGTCGATCTGCAACAACGCCTGCCGCTGCGCATCTTCCATCGGCAGCAGTTCCGCCAGCCGCCAGCCCACCCACGGCGCATCCTCGAACAACGCGGGATCGGGATCGATGCCGCCGCCCACCTGTTCCAGGATGCGGCGCAGCAGTTCGGCCAGCAACGCATGTTCCGGGCGCAGCCGCAGCGAAGCGCCCGGTGTTTCCGGCAGGTCTTCGAGGAAGGCCACCTCGCCAATCAGCAGGCCGTTGTCACGCACCCGCGTATGCAGCACATGGAAGCGCCGGCGACCGCGCACGCGCAGCAACAGCAAACCGTCCGGCGCGGCATCGAAATCCTCGATCACCGCCTCGGTGCCGAAGGCCGCCGGCAGCGCGGGCGCACCGGCATCCTGCCCTGCAAGGATCAGGCACACGCCAAAGCCGGCACCATCGCGCCCGCAATCGCGCAGCATGTCCAGATAGCGCCGCTCGAAGATGCGCAGCTCCAGCGCGCCGCCGGGCACCAGCACCGTGTGCAGCGGGAAGAGTGGCAGGTTTTCAGTCATCTCCAAGCGCAGCAAGGAAGCGACGCGGCGCACCATCAAAGCCGCCGTTGGACATGAACACCACATGGTCGCCGGGCCGCGCCTGTGCCTTCAGCGCGGCGATCAACGCATCGGCGTCGGCCACCGCGCGGGCCTGCCCGCGAATCGCGGCGATCACCTTGCCTGTATCCCACGGCAGTTCGGGCCGGGCGAGGAAGACCACGGCATCGGCAGCATCCAGCGAGGGCGCGAGCGCATCCGCATGCGCGCCAAGCCGCATGGAATTGCTGCGCGGCTCCATCGCCACGATGACGCGGGCATCGCCGACCTTTGCGCGCAAGCCTGCAAGCGTGGTCGCAATCGCGGTCGGGTGATGGGCGAAGTCATCGTAGATGGTGATGCCGTTGCATTCGCCGATCACTTCCAGCCGGCGCTTGACGCTGCGGAACTGCGCAAGCGCGGGGATCACCGCCGCAACATCCACGCCCACCGCCGCGCAGGCTGCAAGCGCGGCAAGACCGTTCAATACGTTGTGGTCGCCGAGCAGCGGCCATTCGACGATGCCGACTTGCTTGCCATCACGCAGCACCGCGAAGCGGCTGCCGTCCTCACTCAGCTTGCGTGCGCTCCACTCGAAACTTTCATCGAAGCCGAACCGCTCCGCCGGCGTCCAGCAGCCCATCGCCAGCACCTCACGCAGATGCGTGTCGTGGCCGTTGACGATCAAGCGGCCACGACGCGGCACGGTGCGCACCAGGTGGTGGAACTGGCGCTGGATCGCGGCCACGTCCGGGAAGATGTCGGCATGGTCGTATTCCAGATTGTTGAGGATGGCGACCAGCGGGCGGTAGTGGACGAACTTGCTGCGCTTGTCGAAGAAGGCGGTGTCGTATTCGTCGGCCTCGACCACGAACTCGCGGCCCGCACCGATCCGCGCGGACACGCCGAAATCCTCGGCCACGCCGCCGATCAAAAACCCCGGCGTGCGACCCGCCGCTTCCAGCAGGAAAGCCAGGATCGTGGTGGTCGTGGTCTTGCCGTGGGTGCCGGCCACCGCCAGCACGTCGCGGCCCGGCAGCACGCATTCGCTCAACCACTGCGCGCCGGAGGTGTATTGCATCCCGGCATCGAGGACATGTTCGACCGCTGCATTGCCACGCGACAGCGCATTGCCAACCACGATTTCATCGCAATCCGATGCGATGTTGCCCGGCAGGTAGCCCTGCTTCAGCGCGATACCCAGCGTTTCAAGCTGGGTGGACATCGGCGGATAGATGTTCTGGTCGCTGCCTTCGACCGCATGGCCGAGTTCGCGCGCCAGCACGGCCACGCCACCCATGAAGGTACCGGCGATGCCGAGGATGTGGAGTTTGCTCATGCGCTTGTTGCTTTCGTCATCCCGGCGCAAGCCGGGATCCAGCCTTTGAGGTTTGCGAGGTAGCAGCTAATGAGCTGGATTCCGGCTTTCGCCGGAATGACAGCTTCAACCAATCTCGCAGCTCGGCGAAATCGCCTCGATGATCCGCGTGAACACCTCGTCCAGCGAACCCACGCCATCGACCACGGTGAGCTGGCCGTTCTGGCGATAGAACTCGATCACCGGCGCGGTCTGCTGGTCGTACACGTTCAGGCGGTGGCGCACGGATTCCGGGCTGTCATCGGCGCGGCCTTCGGCCTTGGCGCGGCCGGCCAGGCGCTCGATGATCTGCTCGTTGTCCACGGTCAGCTGCACGGCGGCGTCGAACTTCTGGCCGAGGCTGTCCAGCAGTTCGCCCAGCGCGGCGGCCTGCGCCAGGTTGCGCGGATAGCCGTCCAGGATGAAGCCGGCCTTGGTGTCCTCGCGCGAGAAGCGATCCTTCAGCATGCCCAGCAGGATTTCGTCGCTGACCAGATCGCCGCGCGCCATCACTTCCTTTGCCTGCAGGCCCAGCGGCGTGCCGGCGGCGACTTCCGCACGCAGCAGGTCGCCGGTGGAAATGTGCGGCACTTGCAGGTGCTCCTTCAGCCGCGCCGCCTGGGTGCCCTTGCCGGAACCCGGCGCGCCCAACAGAACCAATCGCATCACATCGCTCCAGAAAATCGTGTAGGGGTGGCCGCTGTCGCTACGTCCGGCCTTATCCTGCCCGAGCTTACCGTATCGTTGCGGTACAGGCTCGCGCCTTCGACAAAGGGAGAATAACCGCATGCCAGCCGGCACCTTGCTCTACGCCCAGAGCGGCGGCGTCACCGCCGTCATCAATGCCTCCGCGTCCGCCGTGATCCAGACCGCCCGGACGCGCAAAATCCGCGTGCTGGCCGCGCGCAACGGTATCCTTGGCGCGCTGCGCGAGGACTTGCTCGATACCGCCACGCTCTCCACCGCCGATGTCCGCGCGCTGGCACATACGCCCGGCGGTGCATTCGGCAGCTGCCGGCTCAAGCTGAAGTCGCTGGACGCCGACCGCGCCAGGTACGAACGCCTGCTGGAGGTCTTCCGCGCCCACGACGTGCGCTGGTTCCTCTACAACGGCGGCAACGATTCGGCGGATACCGCGCTGAAGGTCTCGCAACTGGCGGCGGAGTTCGGCTACCCGCTGACCTGCGTGGGCGTGCCCAAGACCATCGACAACGACCTGGCCGTCACCGACTGCTGCCCCGGCTTCGGCTCGGCGGCCAAGTACACCGCCATCTCCGTGCGCGAATGCGCGCTGGACGTGGCGGCGATGGCGGAAACATCGACCAGGGTCTTCGTGTATGAGGCGATGGGTCGCCACGCCGGCTGGCTGGCGGCGGCGGCGGGGCTGGCCGGCGAAGGCAAGGACGATGCGCCACACATCATCCTGTTCCCCGAGCGCGCCTATGACGAAGCCGATTTCCTCGCCAAGGTGGATGCCGTGGTGAAACGGGTCGGCTACTGCGTGGTGGTCGCCAGCGAAGGCATCCGCCGCGCCGATGGCAGCTTCGTGGCCGATGCCGGCGGCGGCAAGGATTCGTTCGGCCACACGCAGCTCGGCGGCGTGGCCTCGCACCTGGCGGGCCGGGTCAAGGACGCGCTGGGATACAAAGTTCACTGGGCACTGCCCGACTACCTGCAACGCTCCGCCCGCCACATCGCAAGCAAGACCGATCTGGAACAGGCGATGGCCGCAGGCCGCGCGGCGGTGGAATGCGCGCTGGCCGGGCAGAACGCGGTGATGCCGGTGATCGTGCGCGACAGCGATGCGCCGTATCGCTGGCATATCGACATCGCCCCGCTGGAACAGATCGCCAACCACGAAAAGACCATGCCCAAGGGCTTCATACGCAAGGACGGCTACGGCATCACCGCCGCCGCGCGCCGCTACCTGTCACCGCTGATCGCGGGCGAAGCTTTCCCGCCGTTCGGCGACGACGGCTTGCCGAAGTACGCAACGCCCAAGCTTGCATCGGTGAAGAAGAAACTGCCGGCGTGGAAGGGATGAGCGCGTGCCGATCCTGCAGGTCAAGGCCAAACCCGGCTCCCGCGTTTCCGCGCTGACCCAGCAGGAAGACGGCACCTGGCTTGCGCAACTCAAATCGCAGCCGGTGGATGGCAAGGCAAATGCGGAACTCGTCGCGCTGGTGGCGGAACACTTCGGCTGCGCGAAATCCGCCGTCAGCATCAAGACCGGTGCGGGCAGCAAGTTGAAGCGGGTAGTCGTGCCGGATTGATGCCCGAGTCAAGCCTCGCCCGAATGGCGGGACTTGAACGCATTGTCAGGCCTGCTGCATGATGTGTATATCTTACGTGGATCATACACATGCGAACCAATATCGTCATTGATGACAACCTCATGCGTGATGCGCTGAAAGCCAGCGGTGCAAAGACCAAGCGCGAAGCCGTGGAGCTTGGGTTGCGCACCTTGTTGAAGTTGAAGGCACAGCAACAAATCAAGACCCTGCGCGGGCGGATAAGCTGGCAGGGCGATCTGGAAAGGATGAGAGCCGACAAGTGATCCTGGTCGATTCCAGTGTCTGGATTGACTACCTGCGGGGCACAAAGACCAAGGAGACGGATCGGCTGCACGCGCTACTTGGCGTTGAGCCATTGGCCGTGGGCGATCTGATCCTGGCCGAAGTCCTGCAAGGAACGATCACTGAAAAGGACTTCAAGGATGTATTGCGTCTTCTGGGGGGCTTGGATGTTGTGCCGCTTGGTGGGCATGCGGTGGCCGTGCAGGCTGCACGCAACTTCCGCGTCCTGCGGGAGAAGGGAATCACGGTGCGCAAGACGATTGATTGCATCATTGCGACCAGGTGCATCATGGACGGCATGACGCTATTGCACAGTGATCGGGACTTTGACCCGTTTGTCGCACACCTCGGCTTGCGAACAGTCTTCAGGCACGCCTGACGCGACTTACCTGCAACCCTTGCCCTCGATCTCCATCTTCGCCGCATACAGCGGTACCGCGCCAAGTTGCCCGGCTTCCGCGGCATCCAGCCCTTCCTTGAGATAGACGCGGGCGCGGCCCTGCGCGTCCATCTTCGGCTTGGCGCTGCCTGCCGGTTTGCGCCAGATGCGCACCACGGCCTGCTGCGTGTTGCAGGCGGCACTCGGCACGCGGATCACGTCGTTGAGCAGCCAACCGTTGGCGGTCGATGCGCGGGCCTTGTCGGCATCCAGCAACCGCGCGCGTGGCTGGCAGCGTGCGCCGGTGCGCACGGCGCTGAAGGCGTATGGCGAAGCGGCATCACCGGTGAAACGCCCTTCCAGCCGCGCGCAGGCTTCGGGAATCGTGCGCAGGGTATGGGCGATGCCGACGGCCTGCGGGGTGGCGTTGGCGCGCTGGATTTCCGGCTGCGGATCGGTGGCCTGCGCGGTGGCCGAGGCGAGCAACAGGCCGGCGAAGATCATGTGCGGTCGCAGCATCGGATGGCTCCTGCGTGGTCGTGACAGGGCGGCAGGCTGGCATGCGGCGGCTGAATCCCGCGTTCATGGCGGGCCTGTGCTTCAGCCGCCATCCAGCTGTGCGATAGTCGCCATGTCGCCTGCCACGGGCGGGCGCGCTCAACCTACGCACTTCCATACGAACACTCCGGGGAGGGGTTTCATGCTGGAGCAATACGGTTTGATTCTGGCGCTGGTCTGCGCCGTCATCGCCATCGCATACGGCCTGTGGGCCGCTGCATGGATCAACAGGCAACCCGCCGGCAATGAGCGCATGCAGGAAATCGCAGGCGCGATCCAGGAAGGCGCGCGCGCCTACCTCAACCGGCAATACACCACCATTGCCATTGCAGGCGTGGTGCTGGCGGCGCTGATTGCATGGAAATTGAGCGTGCATACCGCCATTGGCTTCGTCATCGGCGCGGTGCTGTCCGGCGCTGCCGGCTACATCGGCATGAACGTCTCCGTTCGCGCCAATGTACGCACCGCCGAAGCCGCGCGCAGCGGCATGGGCCCGGCGATGAATGTGGCCTTCAAGGGCGGTGCGATCACCGGCATGCTGGTGGTCGGGCTGGGCCTGCTGGGCGTGGCCGGTTACTACTTCGTGCTCACCCGCGTCATGGGCAAGGCCGATGAGGTTGCCCTGCATGCGCTGGTCGGTCTGGCGTTCGGTTCCTCGCTGATTTCGATCTTCGCGCGGCTTGGCGGCGGCATCTTCACCAAGGGTGCGGACGTGGGCGCGGATCTGGTGGGCAAGGTCGAAGCCGGCATTCCCGAGGATGACCCGCGCAACCCGGCGGTGATCGCCGACAACGTGGGCGACAACGTGGGCGACTGCGCCGGCATGGCCGCCGACCTGTTCGAGACCTACGCGGTGACCGTGATCGCCACCATGCTGCTGGGCGGCATGATGATGGTGCCGGGCAGCGCCGACTTTGCCGGCAAGAACGCGGTGCTGTTCCCGCTGGTGCTGGGCGGCGTGTCGATCATCGCCTCGATCATCGGTGCCGCCTTCGTCAAGGTCAGCGGCAGCAAGCCCAACATCATGGGCGCGCTGTACAAGGGCGTCATCATCTCCGCCGTGCTGGCGGCGATCGCGTTCTACCCGATCACCACCGCACTGATGGGCGACAACGCGCACGGCGCGATGAACCTCTACATCTGCGCGCTGATCGGGCTGATCCTGACCGGCCTGATCGTGTGGATCACCGAGTACTACACCGGCACCCAGTACAAGCCGGTGCAGCACGTCGCCAAGGCTTCCACCACCGGCCACGGCACCAACATCATCGCGGGCCTTGGCGTGTCGATGAAGTCCACCGCGCTGCCGGTGATCGCGGTCTGCCTGGCGATCTGGTTCTCCTACCTGCACGGTGGCCTGTACGGCATCGCCATCGCCGCAACGTCGATGCTGTCGATGGCCGGCATGATCGTGGCACTGGATGCCTACGGCCCGATCACCGACAACGCCGGCGGCATCGCCGAAATGTCGGAGCTGCCCTCCGAGGTGCGCGACATCACCGATCCGCTGGACGCGGTGGGCAACACCACCAAGGCGGTGACCAAGGGTTATGCGATTGGTTCGGCCGCGCTGGCCGCGCTGGTGCTGTTCGCCGACTACACGCACAATCTGGAAGCCGCCAACGGCGGCATGAAGTTCGCCTTCGACCTGTCCGACCACCGGGTCATCATCGGCCTGCTGATCGGTGGCCTGATCCCGTACCTGTTCGGCGCGATGGCGATGGAAGCCGTGGGCCGCGCGGCGGGCAGCGTGGTGGAAGAAGTGCGCCGCCAGTTCCGCGAGATCAAGGGGATCATGGACGGCAGCGGCAAGCCGCAGTACGACAAGGCCGTGGACATGCTGACCAGGTCCGCGATCAAGGAAATGATCGTGCCTTCGCTGCTGCCGGTCGCGGTGCCGGTGGTGGTGGGCCTGCTGCTGGGGCCGGAGGCGCTGGGTGGCCTGCTGATTGGCACCATCGTCACCGGCATCTTTGTGGCCATTTCGATGACCACCGGCGGCGGCGCATGGGACAACGCCAAGAAGTACATCGAGGACGGCAACTTCGGCGGCAAGGGCAGCGAGGCGCACAAGGCCTCGGTGACCGGCGACACCGTCGGCGATCCCTACAAGGACACCGCCGGCCCCGCCGTGAATCCGCTCATCAAGATCATCAACATCGTGGCGCTGCTGATCGTGCCGCTGTTGCCGGTCACGGTCAGCGGCGGCGACACCCACGCCGCAGCCCCTGCCGCGGAAACCGCCACCCTGTCGGCAACCGCCCCGGCCACGCCTGCACTGGCGGATGCCAATCTCGCCACGCTGTACTTCGAAAGCGGCTCTGCTGCACTGCCCGGCGACGCCGGCAACACCCTGGCCGCAGTCGTCCAGCACCTCAAGGATGATCCGTCGGCCCGCGCGGTGGTGTCTGGCTACCACGACGCCAGCGGCGACCCCGCGTTGAACGCGGAACTCGCCAAGCAGCGTGCGCAGGCCGTGGCCGAAACGCTGACCGCAGCCGGCATCGACAGCAGCCGCGTCGATCTGGAAAAGCCGATGCTGACCACCGGCGACGGCAATGCCGACCAGGCCCGCCGGGTCGAGGTCACGGTGAAGTAATTCCGGCCCCGGCCGGCCCGCAACACGAAACAGCCCCGCTCCGGCGGGGCTTGTTCGTTGCGCGGTAGAATGCGCACCCCTCACGTCATGCCGGTGCGCGCTGCGCCCGGTGGCATTCACTGGAGCGCACCATGGGCCTGGACCTCGTCCCCACCGGCAAGAACCCGCCGGAAGAAATCAACGTCATCATCGAAATCCCCAAGGATGCCGAGCCGGTCAAGTACGAGGTGGACAAGGAGACCGGCGCGATCTTCGTTGACCGCGTGCTGTCCACGCCTATGCGCTACCCCTGCAATTACGGCTACGTGCCGCACACCCTGTGCGGCGATGGTGACCCGGCGGACGTGCTGGTGATCCTGCCGCTGCCGCTGGTGCCGGGCTCGGTGATCCGCGCGATCCCGGTGGGCGTGCTGAAGATGACCGACGAAGCCGGCAGCGACGAAAAGCTGATCGCGGTGCCGGTGCCGAAGGTATTCAACGGCTATGCCCACATCACCGACATCGAGCAGGTGTCCAAGCACTGGCTGGAGCGCATCGGCCACTTCTTCGAGCACTACAAGGATCTCGAAAAGGGCAAGTGGGTGAAGCTGGATGGCTGGGGCGGGCGCGCGGAAGCACACCGCATCCTGTCGGAAGCCATCGCCCGCTACGCCGCCACGGCAGAGCAGGACAAGCCGAAGTTCTGAAGCGTGCGTGAGGGGCGTTCAGCGCTGCGCGCGCTGGACGCCAAGCCCGATCAGGTGCGAGACCACGGTAGCGATGTAGCCTACGCCTGCGAACTGCTCCAGCATCGTCAACACCCGCGCGGCGGGGCTGACCGGCAGCACGTCGCCAAGGCCGGTCGCCGACAGGTTGCTGAAGCTGTAGAACAGCAGCTCAAGCCAGGTGCGCGCGCGCTGCGGTTCAAAGCCGGCGAAGCTGCCCGGATACCACGCCTGGCAGGCGTAATAGGCATAGGCAAAGCCCCATGCCAGCAAGGTGAAGGTGGCACCGGCGGCGAACAGTTCGTCGGTGGTGACCTCGTGATCCTGCAGCATGTACGCGATCAGGCTGGCGGCGGCGTAGAAATACAGCGCTGCTTCCAGCGTGGCCGATACCGGCAGCAGCGCCGGCATGTGCAGCGCCACGCCCAGCACGGTCAGGCTGATGGCCGGGATCGCCAGCAACCAGGCCACCGCATTGACGAAGCTGCTGCGGCTGACCACCCATACCGCCAGCGGCACCACCACCAGCGCCACCGCGCCGAACAGCAGGCGACCGCCGGGACTGTCGTCCATCAGCGGATAGGCCAGCAGGCTCAGCAATTGCGCGGCCAGCAAAAAGGCGGACGGGTGCCGGCGCGCAATCACGCCCCAGATCCGCAACCGCCGGGATGCCTGCATCGGGTTTGCCGCCGCCAGCCGCGCTTACGGCGCGGCGCGGTGCGGGTACTGGGCGAAGATGCTGGTGATGGCCTGGTCGATGCCGGCCATGCGCTTTTCCGGCGTGGTCTTCCTGCTGCCTTCCACCGGCGCGCTGGCCGAACCCGTCCATACCAGCCGGTTGCGGCTGCCATCGACCAGATCCACCGTCAGCGTGCCTTCGCGGTAGCTGCTCACCTGGGTTTCGTCGTACCACACCGGCACCGCCACGTAGCTGCGGCGGCGGTAGCTGTAGAACCACTGCACATCGCTGCGCGGCGTGCTCCACACGGCGGTCTTGTCTTCCACCACGCCCTGGAAATTGACCAGCAGGTCAGCGCCTTCGGCCACATAGCGATAACCGCGCGCTTCCATCTCGCGCTGCACGTCCGCGCGGATACGCTCGGAAATCCAGCTGGAATAGCCGGACTGCTCCATCGCAATCGGTTTGTAGAACCCCCAGGTGCGGTACTGGATGAAGTTCGCGGTGGGGTCGTGGTCGGTGCGCACCAGTGGCCCGGTGGCGCAAGCGGACAGCGCGAGCACGGAGGCCGCGAGCAGGGTGACGGCAAGGGTTCGGGCTTTGCGCAACATGGGCGTGCTCCGTGGAAATCGGGCGATGACGCCATCATCGCGCCGGTCGTGGATACCGATGATGAACGGGGACTGCCATGCAGGGGAAGGGAAATCGCCTTGGGGCTTGCCTGACCCGCCCGCTGCCTGCATTGGCTGAGGTATTGAAATTATACATATTTGCTTTTTAATATCCGATATGTATTATTTCGGCATGTATCCGCGTCAGCTCGTCCCGACCCTGCAACGGCTGTCCGCCGGCTTCCCGGTGGTGGCCGTCACCGGGCCACGTCAGTCCGGCAAGACCACGCTGGTGCGGCAACTGTTCGCGGACAAGGCCTACGTCAGTCTGGAAGACCCGCAGGAGCACGCATTCGCCAGCGAGGATCCGCGCGGCTTTCTGGCCCGCTTTCAGCAAGGTGCCATCTTCGACGAAGCGCAGCGCTGGCCGGACCTGTTTTCGTACCTGCAAGGCATGGTGGACGAAGACCGGACGCCGGGGCGTTTCGTGCTGACCGGCTCCCAGCAATTTGGCCTGCTCTCCGGCGTGACCCAATCACTGGCCGGGCGCGTGGGCATGACGCGCCTGCTGCCCTTGTCCCTGTCCGAGTTGCCCACGGCGCAGATCGATGCGCTCGGGCTGGACGCATTGATGCTGCGGGGGCTGTACCCGGTGCTGCACGCACAACCTTCGCTGCTGGCGGCGGACTGGCTGGCGTCCTACACGGCCACCTATGTGGAACGCGACGTGCGGCAAGTCATCAACGTGCAGGATCTTGCCGCCTTCCAGAAGTTCCTGCGCCTGTGCGCTGCGCGCACCGGGCAACTGTTGAATGTCAGCGCACTGGCCGGCGAGGCGGACATCTCCAGCCACACCGCGCGCGCATGGCTGTCGGTGCTGGAGGCTTGCGACCTGGTGTTCCTGCTGCCGCCATACCACCGCAACTTCGGCAAGCGGCTGGTCAAGTCGCCCAAGCTGTACTTCGTGGACACCGGCCTTGCGTGCTGGCTGCTTGGCATCCGAGATGCCGGCACGTTGGCGCTGCATCCGCTGCGTGGTGCCATCTTCGAGACTCTGGTGGTGGGCGAGTTCATGAAATCACGGCTCAATGCAGGCCTGCCGCCCGACCTGTATTTCTGGCGCGACAACAACGGACTGGAAGCCGACCTGGTGTTCGAAGTGGGCGGCAAATTGCAGCCGGTCGAAATCAAGTCCGGCGCCACCGTGACGCCGGACTACATCCGCGCAGGCCAGAAAGCCGCCCGCTTTGCCGGCGAGGAAGCACTGCTGCCCTGGCTGGTGCATGGCGGCAGTGATGCCTACGAACGCAGCGGCGTGCGGGTCATCGGCTGGCGGGATTTACGCGACCTGCAGCTGCCGGATCGGTAGCATCACGCCTCCCGATACACCTCCGCGCCCTGCTCGCGGAACTCCTTCGACTTCTCCGCCATCCCGCTCTCGGCATAGTCACGCACGTCCTGCGTGATCTTCATCGAGCAGAAATGCGGGCCGCACATCGAGCAGAAGTGGGCGACCTTGTGGGCGTCCTTGGGCATGGTTTCGTCGTGCATCGACTGCGCTTTCTCCGGGTCCAGGCCGAGGTTGAACTGGTCCTGCCAGCGGAACTCGAAGCGTGCCTTGCTCAGTGCGTTGTCGCGCACCTGCGCGCCGGGATGACCCTTGGCGAGGTCGGCGGCGTGGGCGGCGATCTTGTAGGCCATGATGCCGTCGCGCACGTCTTCGCGGTTGGGCAGGCCGAGGTGTTCCTTGGGCGTGACGTAGCAGAGCATGGCGGTGCCGAACCAGCCGATCATCGCCGCACCAATCGCGCTGGTGATGTGGTCGTAGCCGGGCGCGATGTCGGTGGTCAGTGGGCCGAGGGTGTAGAACGGCGCTTCACCGCACTCGCGCAGCTGTTTGTCCATGTTCTCCTTGATGAGTTGCATCGGCACGTGGCCGGGGCCTTCGATCATGGTTTGCACGTCGTGCTTCCACGCGATCTTGGTCAACTCGCCCAGCGTTTCCAGCTCACCGAATTGCGCCGCGTCATTGGCATCGGCAATGCAGCCCGGACGCAGGCCATCACCGAGCGAGAAGGCCACGTCGTAGGCCTTCATGATTTCGCAGATGTCCTCGAAGTGCGTGTAGAGGAAGTTTTCCTTGTGGTGGGCAAGGCACCACTTGGCGAGGATCGAACCGCCGCGCGAAACAATCCCGGTCACGCGCTTCGCGGTCAGCGGCACGTAGCGCAGCAGCACGCCTGCGTGGATGGTGAAGTAATCCACGCCCTGCTCGGCTTGTTCGATCAGCGTGTCGCGGAAAATCTCCCACGTGAGTTCTTCGGCGCGGCCATCCACCTTTTCCAGCGCCTGATAGATCGGCACCGTGCCGATCGGCACCGGCGAGTTGCGCACGATCCATTCGCGAGTCTCGTGGATGTGCTTGCCGGTGGACAGATCCATCACAGTGTCGCCGCCCCAGCGGATCGCCCAGACCAGCTTTTCCACTTCCTCGGCGATGCCGGAACTCACCGCGCTGTTGCCGATGTTGGCGTTGATCTTGGTGAGGAAGTTGCGGCCAATGATCATCGGCTCGCTTTCCGGGTGGTTGATGTTGTTGGGCAGGATGGCGCGACCACGGGCGATCTCGTCGCGCACGAACTCCGGCGTGATGATTTTCTGGATCGACGCGCCGAAACTTTCGCCCGGATGCTGCGCAAGCAGATGTGCTTCACGCACGGCTTCGAGGCGCTGGTTCTCGCGGATCGCCACGAACTCCATTTCGGGCGTGACGATGCCGCGCCTGGCGTAGTGCATCTGGCTGACGTTGGTGCCGGCCTTTGCCCGGCGCGGCAGCACGCGATTGGGGAAGCGCACGGCGTCCAGCTTCGGATCATGTTCACGCGCACGGCCAAAGGTGGAGCTGAGTTGCGACAACACGTCAGTATCGCCACGCTCCTCGATCCAGCGCGCGCGTAGCGCCGGCAGGCCGCGCGAGAGGTCGATGCGCGCATCCGGATCGGTGTACGGGCCGGAGCAGTCATAGACCGTGACCGGCGCATTGTCCTCGCCGCCGAACAGGGTCGGCGTCTTCGTCAGCGCGATCTCGCGCATCGGCACGCGCAGGTCAGGGCGCGAGCCTTCGACGAAGATCTTGCGCGAACCGGGAATGGGCCGGGTCACGGAATCGGAAAGCTGCTCGGTCTGCTGCAGCAGGCGGGAGGGCACGGCGTTCATCGGCATCGTCCTTTTTTGAATCCCCGCACATGGATGTGCGGGCTCTTGCGAGGGAATCGCAATCCGGCCGCGAGGGATTCGCGGGCCACGAACGAAGCGAAGACGCATGAAGCACGGATTGCGGGCGCGGCATGGGCGACGGCAAAACGGCGCATCCTGCGAAGCTTCCCTACACCGGTATGAGCCGGATCAGGTTCCAAGGGACTCTCTCAACCGCCGGCCATCCGGCGATACCCCCGCTTCTTGGTGCGAATTACACCACATCGGCCACGCCGGCACGCTTATCCCTGCCGCGCGTCCTTTCGCCATACCGCCAGGAATGCGCGCAGCTTGCCCCAGCCACCGATGCGCTCATCGGACACCACATCCAGGAAATCCGACAGGCGCTTGGACTTGACGATGGTGTAGAGGGTCAGCGCCGTGGCGACGGCCAGCACGCCCGCGAAGGTCAGCACGCGCTGCGGCAGCGACATGCCGGCACCGGCCAGCAGGCTCATGCCCAGCAGCCCGGCCGTGATCGTGCCGACCAGGCCGAAGATGGTCACCACCGTCAGCCGCACCACGGTATTGGCTTGCCGGCGCAGCGCATCGGCATCCAGATAGCTGCTCATGTCGTGGATGCGTTCCTTGACCTCGGCATACACGCCATCCACGCCCAGATGCCGGGTACACATGCGGAACAGCGCCTTCACGTGCGCCTGCTCGCTGATCTCGTGGAACCAGTAGCGGTGGGTGAAGCTGAGGAAGGTCACGTAGTTGCGGCGTATCTGGCGCTTGAAGCGCTTGACCGTGGCGGGCCGCTTCACGTCCAGCGCCATCAACGCCTCGGCGAGCTGGTCGGACATCATCAGCAGCGCCGCCTTCTGGAAATGCGCGATCAAGAACAGCAGGAAATGCTGATGCCGAAACTGTGCCAGCACGCCGCGCTCCGCATCGCGGAAGTAGGCACTGCCGGCATCGCCCGTCACCACCAGCGACAGGCCGGAACACAGGTATCGGGTATGCGGCGCGGCCCCCGCATCGGCCCAGAAGCGGTCGTAGCAATACTCCTGCTCGAAATTGGAAGGCGCGAACGCATCGCAATCGGTGCGGTCGTGGCCACCGGTGACCAGCGCCAGCCGCAGGTAGTCCTCGCGCGTGAGCCGCTGCGGATCGTCCACCGCGAGGTAGGCCATCATCGGCATGCGGTAGTACTCGATCTGCCGATAACGCAACGCACCGGCACGTTCGGAATGGTGGTTGACCAGCGGCGTCAGCACATGATCCCAGTGCGCGGCGATGCGCGGCGCGCGGTGTTCGGCAACGTGCGCGAGGAAGGGCGCGCTGTCGCCGGCATCACTGCGCGCCACCACGTCGCCGCGCGCGTCCAGCCATTCCACGCTGGCCGGGCAATGCAGCGGCAGGCCACCTTCATCCCAGCCCGCCGGATAGGCGCGGCCAAAGCGGTACATCAACTCGCGCGCCTGCGGCAGCGGCAACTCGTCCGCCGCCAGTTCGACATTGAGCAGCACGATGTCCACGCCGTGGAAAAAGTACAGATCCACATGCTCCACGCGCAGCAGCAGCGACGCTTCGCCCGGGCGCAGTTGCACGCGCAATGCGGCCAGATCGTGCCTGCGGAACACCCGCATGGGCGAACCCTGCGCGGCATCGCCCGCATGCTGCGCGCGGCCCTCGCCATACAGGAAACGCTGCACGTAAGGCAGGAAACTGACGAACTCGTTGTAGTGACGCTGGTGGAAGCCACCGCCGTGGTACTCATCGACGTGTTCACGCCACGGGCTGGCATCGCCAAGATCGCGCAGTGCCTGCCACGGCCTTTCATTGCGCCCGCTGTCCGTGCCGTCGTGGATCAGCCGCAACGGCCACAGCAGGTTTTGCCGCAAATGGCGGACGATGACGGCAGGCGCGGGCTCGGTCATGCCGGCAGTGTATGCCTCAACCGCCCAACATTTCCCGGTCACGCACCGCGCCCTTGTCCGCGCTGGTCGCCAGCAGCGCGTAGGCCTTCAGGGCCACGCTGACCTTGCGCGGACGCGGCTGTGCGGGCTTCCAGCCCTTTGCGTCCTGTTCGATGCGGCGCGCGGCGAGTGCTTCATCGGAAACCAGCAGGTCGATGCTGCGCGCAGGGATGTCGATGCGGATGCGGTCGCCATCGCGGATCAGGCCAATCGCGCCGCCCGCCGCCGCTTCCGGTGATGCGTGGCCGATGGAGAGGCCCGATGTGCCGCCGGAGAAACGGCCATCGGTGAGCAATGCGCACTGCTTGCCCAGGCCTTTCGATTTCAGGTAGCTGGTCGGGTACAGCATTTCCTGCATGCCCGGCCCGCCCTTCGGGCCTTCGTAGCGGATGACGACTACATCGCCCGCCTTTACCTCATCGCCAAGGATGCCGGCCACCGCCGCGTCCTGGCTCTCGAAAACGCGCGCAGTGCCTTCGAACACATGGATGGATTCATCGACACCTGCGGTCTTCACCACGCAGCCGTCGCGGGCGATGTTGCCGTACAGCACGGCAAGCCCGCCTTGCTGCGAATAGGCATGTTCGACACTGCGGATGCAGCCCTCATTGCGATCGACATCCAGCGTCGGCCAGCGCGTGGACTGGCTGAAGGCGACCTGCGTGGGAATGCCGGCAGGGCCGGCCTTGTAGAACGTCTGCACGGCCTCGTCACTGACCGTTGCGATGTCCCATTTGGCGATGGCATCGCCCAGCGTGTTTGCATGCACGGTGGCAACATCCGTGTGCAGCAGGCCACCGCGCGCAAGTTCACCGAGGATCGCCATGATCCCGCCGGCGCGATGCACATCCTCGATGTGGAACTTCTGGGTGTTGGGCGCGACCTTGCACAACTGCGGCACCCTGCGCGAAAGCCGGTCGATGTCGCGCATGCCGAAATCGACCTCGGCCTCCTGCGCTGCGGCCAGCAGGTGCAGGATGGTGTTGGTGGAACCGCCCATCGCGATGTCCAGCATCATCGCGTTCTCGAAGGCTTCGAGGGTGGCGATACCGCGTGGTAGTGCCTTTTCGTCTTCGCCACCGTACCAGCGGTGGCACAGTTCGACGGCAGTGCGCCCGGCTTGCAGGAAGAGTTTTTCGCGGTCGGCATGCGTCGCCAGCAGCGTGCCGTTGCCGGGCAGCGACAGGCCCAGCGCTTCGGTCAGGCAGTTCATCGAGTTCGCGGTGAACATGCCGCTGCACGAGCCGCAGGTCGGGCAGGCGCTGCGTTCCACCGCCGCCACTTGTTCGTCGCTGACGCTTGGGTCTGCGGCCAGCACCATCGCATCGACCAGATCCAGCTTGTGCTCGGCAAGCTTTGTTTTGCCCGCTTCCATCGGCCCGCCGGACACGAACACGGTGGGGATGTTCAGGCGCAGCGCGGCCATCAGCATGCCGGGGGTGATCTTGTCACAGTTGGAAATGCACACCAGCGCGTCGGCGCAGTGCGCATTGACCATGTATTCGACGGAGTCCGCAATGATTTCGCGGCTGGGCAGCGAATACAGCATGCCGTCGTGGCCCATGGCGATGCCGTCATCCACGGCGATGGTGTCGAACTCCTTGGCGACGCCGCCGACGCGCTCGATTTCGCGCGCGACGAGTTGGCCCAGATCCTTCAGGTGTACATGCCCCGGCACGAACTGGGTGAAGGAATTGGCGATGGCGATGATGGGCTTGTGGAAGTCGTCATCACGCATGCCGGTGGCACGCCACAGCGCGCGCGCGCCGGCCATGTTGCGGCCATGGGTGGAGGTCTTTGAGCGGTATTCGGGCATTGGCGTGGCGTAGGGCTGGCGGGCGTGGATCGCTGGAGGCCTTGATTCTGCTGGGTTTCCACGGTTTCAGGTGCAACCGTCGCTCATGACCAATCGGAATGACGCAGCCTGTTGACACGGTCATGCGCGGCATGTTCTTCTCGCGGCATGTTGCATCGCCGCACGCCCCTGATGACCGAGCCGACCGCATCTGCGGCCTCGCTCCTTGTACTCGTCCTTATTACCACGCCCACAGGTGCGGGACGATCCGGCGCGTAAGCAGCAAGCAACGCCAGACTCGAAAAACCCCGCATCGCAAGGTTCGGGGTTTTTTCTTGCCCACACAAAACCTCCCCTTCCATCCAACTTGCACAGAGAACCCGCCATGACCAGCACCTCCCTCAAGATCGCGATCGTCGGCTACGGTAGCCAGGGCCGCGCACATGCGCTGAACCTTCGCGATTCCGGCTTCGATGTCACCGTTGGCCTGCGCCCCGGTGGCCCCACCGAGGCCAAGGCCAAGGCGGACGGCTTCGCGGTGAAGGCACCGGCCGATGCGGTCAAGGACGCCGACCTGGTGGCGGTGCTGACCCCGGACATGGTGCAGAAGAAGCTGTACCAGGATGTGCTGGCACCGAACATGAAGCAGGGCGCCTGCCTGCTGTTCGCGCATGGCCTGAACGTCCACTTCGGCATGGTCACCCCGCGCGATGACCTGGACGTGGTGCTGGTTGCGCCCAAGGGCCCGGGCGCGCTGGTGCGCCGCGAATACGAGATCGGCCGCGGCGTGCCTTGCATCTACGCCGTCCATCAGGACAAGTCCGGCAATGCCGAACAACTGGCGCTGACCTATGCCGGTGGCCTGGGTGGCGCGCGCGCCAACATCATCAAGACCACCTTCAAGGAAGAAACCGAGACCGACCTGTTCGGCGAGCAGGCGGTGCTGTGCGGCGGCGCGTCCTCGCTGGTGCAGGCAGGCTTCGAGGTGCTGGTGGAAGCCGGCTACCAGCCGGAGATCGCCTACTACGAAGTGCTGCACGAGCTGAAGCTGATCGTGGACCTGTTCTACGAAGGCGGCATCACCCGCATGCTGGAGTTCGTCTCCGAAACCGCGCAGTACGGCGATTTCGTCAGCGGCCCGCGGGTGATCGACGCCGACACGAAGGAGCGCATGCGCGCCGTGCTGAAGGACATCCAGGACGGCACCTTCACCCGCAACTGGCAGGCCGAATACGACGCCGGCCTGCCGAACTACCGCAAGTTCCAGCAGGCCGACAAGGAGCACCCGATCGAGCAGGTCGGCAAGCAGCTGCGCGCGAAGATGGTCTGGCTGAAGGACGCGCAGGCCACCAATCCCGCGGACAAAGAGGCGGCGTGATGAACGGCGCGGGCTGGCTGGTGCGGGCACTGGAAGCCGAAGGCGTTGACACGCTGTTCGGCTATCCGGGCGGGACGATCATGCCGTTCTACGACGCGCTGCATGGCGCGTCGCTGAAGCATGTGCTGGTACGTCACGAACAGGGCGCAGCCTTCGCCGCGAACGGCTATGCACGCGCCAGCGGGCGCGTGGGCGTATGCGTTGCGACCTCCGGGCCGGGCGCATCGAACCTGGTCACCGGCATTGCCGATGCGATGTTCGATTCGGTGCCGATGGTGATCCTGACCGGGCAGGTGCCGACCTTCCTGATGGGCACCGACGCCTTCCAGGAACTGGACGTGTTCGGCATGACCATGCCGGTGGTGAAGCACAGCTTCCTGCCGCGCAGCGTGGATGACCTGCCGAAGATGTTCGCGGAAGCCTTCCGTATCGCCCGCAGCGGTCGCCCCGGCCCGGTGCTGATCGACCTGCCCAAGGACGTGCAACTGGGCGATGCCGCGCACCTGCCGGTGCATGTGCCGCTGCCGGTCGAGCCGCTGCCGGGCCCGCCCGACGCCGCACTGCACGAAGCCGCTGCGGTGATTTCGCAGGCGCAGCAGCCGGTGATCTATGCCGGCGGCGGCGTGGTGCTGGGCGATGCGGTGGAGGCCTTCCGCGAGTTCGTGGACCTGACCGGCTTCCCCACCGTGCTGACCCTGAAGGCGCTGGGCGCACTGCCGCCCAGCCATCCCTGCAATCTCGGCATGCTCGGCATGCACGGCACCCGCGCCGCCAACATGGCGGTGCAGGAATGCGATCTGCTGATCGTGGTCGGTGCGCGCTTCGACGACCGCGCCACCGGCAAGCTGGCCGAATTCGCGCCGAACGCGCGCGTGGTGCATCTGGACGGCGACGCCTGCGAGATCGGCAAGCTGCGCGCGGTGGAAGCCTCGGTGCCCGGCAACATCGCCACCAGCCTGGGCCGGTTGGCGGCACCTGTTGCCGCGCAGAACGAAGGCCGCAACGCCGCCGCGCGCGCGGCATGGCAAAGCACCTGCATCGAACGCGCGCGCCGGCACGCCGCCCGCTACGACGCGCCCGGCAAGATGGTCTATGCGCCGGCGCTGCTGAAACGCATGAGCGAACTGGCACCCGATGCCATCGTCGCCTGCGACGTGGGCCAGCACCAGATGTGGGTGGCGCAGCACTGGCGCTTCCACCAACCGCGCCAGCACCTGACCTCCGGCGCGCTGGGCGCGATGGGCTTCGGCCTGCCGGCAGCCGTTGGCGCGCAACTGGAAAACATGGACGCGCGCGTGGTCTGCGTGAGCGGCGATGGCAGCTTCATGATGAACATCCAGGAGCTGGCAACGCTGAAGCGCTATCGGCTGCCGGTGAAGATCGTGCTGCTGGACAATTCCGCGCTGGGCATGGTGCGGCAGTGGCAGGAGCTGTTCTTCGACAAGCGCTATTCCGAAATCGACCTGTCCGACAACCCGGACTTCGCCGAAGTCGCGCGCGCCTTCGGCATCCAGGCGATGTCCGTGGACAAGGCCGCTGACGTCGATGCCGCGCTGCAGGCATTGCTGGCTGCACCCGGCCCGGCCCTGCTGCACGTCGCCATCGATACCGCCGCCAACGTCTGGCCGCTGGTGCCGCCGAACCACAACAACGCGCAGATGCTGGACCCCGACGATGCCGGCACGCTGGATGTCGGCGAACCCGCGCCTGCCACCCCGCAGCCCGCCACCTCGCAAACCGGAACCGCCCAATGCGCTACCAGCTTGACCTGACCCTGCGCCGCGCCGAAGGCGCGCTGGTGCGCGTGCTGGGCGCGACCGAGCGCCGTGGCTTCACGCCGCTGTCCGTGGATGGGCAGGCGCAGCCCGACGCCGACCAATGGCGGCTGCGCATGACCGTGGAAGGTGCGCGTGCCGACAGCTCCCTGCAGCAGCAACTGGCGAAGCTTTACGACTGCCTTTCGGTCGAGGTACAGCCGTGTCCGTGAACGCAACCTGCGCAGGCTGACGGCAATCCGATGAGCCCCGACGTAGCCCGCCTGACCATCCCGACCGCCAGCGACGTGCTGGCGGCGCAGGCACGGCTGCGCAACTATCTGGATGTCACGCCAACGCATTACGCCGAGCGCTTCAACACCTGGCTGAAACTGGAAAACCTGCAACGCACCGGCTCGTACAAGGTGCGCGGCGCGCTGAACGCACTGCTGGCCGCGCGCGAACGCGGCGACCGCCGCCACGTCATCACCGCCTCCGCTGGCAACCACGCGCAGGGCATGGCGTGGGCCGCGTACCGGCTGGGCATCCCGGCGATCACGGTGATGCCGAAGACCGCGCCGCAGACCAAGGTGGCCGGCGTGGCGCATTGGGGCGCAACCGTGCGCCTGCATGGCGATACCTATGACGAAGCCAAAGCCTTCGCCGCCGAACTGGCCGAACAGAATGGCTTCCGCCTGCTGTCCGCCTTCGACGATCCCGACGTGATCGCCGGGCAAGGCACGGTGGGTCTGGAAATCGCCACCGCGATGAACCCGGACGTGGTGCTGGTGCCGATCGGCGGCGGCGGTCTGGCGTCCGGCGTTGCACTCGCGCTCAAGTCGCAGGGCGTGCGCATCATCGGCGCGCAGGTCGAAGGCGTGGATGCAATGGCGCGTGCGCTGAAGGGCGACCGCAGCCTGCGCGATCCCGCCGCAACGCTGGCCGATGGCGTGCGGGTGAAGGAGCCGGGTTACCTGACCGCGCGCGTGCTGCACGAGTTGCTGGACGACGTGGTGATCGTGCGCGAAGCAGAGCTGCGCGAAACCCTGGTGCGGCTGGCGCTGGAGGAACACCTGATCGCCGAGGGCGCAGGCGCACTCGCGCTGGCCGCAGGCAAACGCATCGCCGGCAAGCGAAAATGTGCTGTGATCTCCGGCGGCAACCTGGATGCCGGCGTGCTGGCCGCGCTGCTGCAGGACGTGCGCCCCCGCCCGCCGCGCAAGCCACGCAAGCGCACGCAGGAACGACTTACCCCGCCGGCAGCGAGGACCTCATCGCCTGCTGCCGGCCAAACCGTTGCACCACTTCGCACCACGCCCGTCCGCAAGACCCGCATCGAATCCCACGAGGAAGTCCTCGCATGAACGCAACGCAAGACCACGTACGCATCTTCGACACCACCCTGCGCGATGGCGAGCAATCGCCCGGCTGCAGCATGACCCCGCAGCAGAAGGTGGTGATGGCGCGTGCGCTCGCCGAGCTGGGCGTGGACATCATCGAAACCGGTTTTCCCGCAAGTTCCCAATCCGACCGCGAAGCCACCGCGCAGATCGTGCGCGAGCTGCGCGGCACCACGCTGGCGGTGCTGTCGCGCTGCCTGCCCGGCGACATCGAAGCCTCCGCGCGTGCGCTGGAAGGCGCTGCAAAGCCGCGCATCCACGTGTTCCTCTCCACCAGCCCGCTGCACCGCGAGCACAAGCTGCGCATGAGCAAGGCGCAGGTGCTGGATTCCATCGCCACTCACGTTGCGATGGCGCGCAACTATGCCGACGACGTGGAGTTCTCCACCGAGGACGGCACCCGCACCGAGGAAGATTTCCTGCACGAAGCCGTCGCCATCGCGATTGCCAGCGGCGCGACCACCATCAACGTGCCCGACACGCTGGGCTACACCACGCCGGAGGAAATCCGCGGCCTGTTCCAGCGCCTGATCGCCAACGTACCCGGCGCGCGCGACGTGATCTTCAGCGCGCACTGCCACAACGATCTTGGGCTGGCCGTTGCCAATTCGCTGGCTGCCATCGAAGGCGGCGCGCGGCAGGTGGAAGGCTCGATCAACGGCATCGGCGAACGCGCCGGCAACGCCGCCATCGAGGAACTGGCGATGGCGCTGAAAGTGCGCAATGCCTACTACAACATCGATACGAAGCTGGACACGCGCAAGCTGGTGCCCACCTCGCAATTGCTGACCCGCCTGATCGGCATGCCGGTGCAGCGCAACAAGGCCATCGTCGGCGAGAACGCCTTCGCCCACGAATCCGGCATCCACCAGCACGGCATGCTGCGCAACCGCAGCACCTACGAAATCATGAACCCGTCCGACGTGGGCTGGCCCGATTCCAAGATGGTGCTGGGCCGCCACAGCGGCCGCGCCGCCGTCGGCCACCGCCTGCGCGCGCTGGGCTACACGCTGGAAGAAGAACAGCTCAGCCAGGTGTTCGAGGCATTCAAGACGTTGTGCGAGCAGCAGCGCACCGTTGATGACGACGATCTGGAAATGCTGATGACCGGCGGCGTGAGCGGCCAGGGTTACCGGCTGGCGTCGATGACCGTCAGTGATCGCGGCTCGCGCGCCAGTGCGCAGATCGAACTGTCCGATCCCGAAGGCCGCAAGCTGAGTGAAAGCGGGCTGGGCGACGGCCCGGTCGATGCGCTGTTCTCCGCGCTGTCCGCCGCGACCGGCGTGGAGCTGACGCTGGAAAGCTATCAGGTACACAGCGTCGGCATCGGCACGGATGCGCGCGGCGAGGCCACGCTCAGCGTGCGCCACGGTGACAGCGAGTACATCGGCAGCGGCACCAGCCGCGACATCATCGAAGCCAGTGCGCTGGCGTGGCTGGATGTCGCCAACCGCATCCTGCGCAACAACGGCGGGCCGCAGCGCGTCGCCGCCAGCGCCTGAACAGCAACGCTTTCCCGGAGTTCCAGCATGCAAGCTGACATCGTCGTACTGCCCGGTGACGGCATCGGCCCGGAAGTCACCGCCGCCGCCATCGCCGTGCTCAATACCGTGGGCGCGCGCTACGGCCACCGCTTCCGCTTCGAGCAACACCTGATCGGCGGCGCGGCCATCGACGCCACCGGCACGCCACTGCCGGCGGAAACGCTGGAAGCAGCGCGCAGTGCGGATGCCGTGCTGCTGGGCGCAGTGGGTGGCCCGAAGTGGTCCGACCCGAACGCCAAGGTGCGCCCGGAACAGGGCCTGCTGGCGATCCGCAAGGCGCTGGGCCTGTACGCCAACCTGCGCCCGGTGAAGCCGCACGCCGCCGCGCTGGGCGCATCGCCAATCAAGCCGCACCTGTTGCAGGGCGTGGACATCATGGTTGTGCGCGAGCTGACCGGCGGCATCTACTTTGGTCGCAAGCAGCGCAATGGCGACAGCGCCAGCGACCTGTGCGAATACAACGCGGACGAGATCCGCCGCGTGGTG
Source organism: Thermomonas sp. (assembly GCF_047606765.1). GTDB lineage: Bacteria > Pseudomonadota > Gammaproteobacteria > Xanthomonadales > Xanthomonadaceae > Thermomonas. The sequence goes on from NZ_JASGED010000057.1 coordinate 36,412, forward strand.
CGCCGCGCCGCATCGCTTGCGCGTTCACGCAGCGGGCGGCTGACCTCGGTGGACAAGGCCAACGTGCTGGAAACCTCGCGGCTGTGGCGCGACGTGACCACGCAGGTGGTGCGCGACGAGTTCCCGGACGTGGCGCTGGAACATCAACTGGTCGATTCGATGGCGATGCACCTGATCGCCAAGCCGCGCGCCTACGACGTGATCGTCACCGAGAACATGTTCGGCGACATCCTCACCGACGAGGCCTCGATGCTGGCCGGCTCGCTGGGTCTGCTGCCTTCTGCATCACTCGGGGAAGGAACCGTCGGCATCTACGAACCGATCCACGGCAGCGCCCCGGACATCGCAGGCCAGGGCATCGCCAATCCCTACGCCACCATCCTCAGCGCAGCGATGCTGCTGCGCCATTCGCTGGGACTGGATGCCGAAGCGCAATGCGTGGAACTGGCCGTGTCCAATGCGCTGGATGCCGGCGTGCTGACCGCCGATTTAGCCGATGGTCGCCCGTCGGTGGGCACCCGCGCCGCCACCGACGCGGTGATCGCGCAATTGCAACTGCCCTGCCAGGTGATGGAACTGCGCGACTGAGCATCGCGCAGCAGTTCGCATCAGCAGCCCGATGCAGGCGGCTGCGGCAACACCGACAAGGTGATCCGGCTGATGCAGACCGGCTTGCCGGCTTCATCCTCGATGCGGATTTCCCACACCTGCGTACTGCGCCCGATATGCACGGGCCGGGTGGTGCCAATCACAATCCCGCTGCGCACCGCGCGCAGGTGGTTGGCATTGATCTCCAGCCCCACCACCGCATTGCCGCCGGCCATCAGCGCGCCGGCGCTGCTGCCCAGCGTTTCTGCCAGCACCACCGACGCGCCGCCGTGCAGCAATCCATACGGCTGGTGGGTACGCGCATCCACCGGCATGGTCGCGCGCAGGTAACCATCGCCCAATTCGGTAAAGACGATGCCCAGCGTTTCCATCAGCGTGCCGGCGGAACGCGCGTTGAGTTGCTCCAGCGTGACGCCCTCGGGCCACGCGAACTTCAGTGCAGACATCGGCATTGACCGTGTGCGAAGACAGGCTAGCAGGCTAGGCGGCGGGGCCGGTTGCGTCAATGTTTGGAGTGCAGCAACAGGCAGCGTCAAGCCGCAACATCCACGCCCCATTTCGGCGAATACCCGGCGCACGTCTTCGTCGCAGGCAAACTCGCCGCGATCCGCTGCCGCAATACCTTCCTGCACTGCCTTGCGGAACCGGGCCTGCTCGATCACGTCATCCCATGTCGCACCCGGCGGCAGCTGATCCGCCAACTCGCGGACTTGCTGGTTCAGGTTTGACATGTCGAGGCTTCCTTATTGTTCCAATACCTGAATTAAGGAAGCTCTGAACAACTCTCGAAACGTCATCCCGGCGAAAGCCGGGATCCAGCTTTTTCAGTGACTTACCAAACAGCTGGATTGGACAAACATTCGTTTGTCAGAAGCAGCCGGCTTTCGCCGG
>NZ_JASGED010000058.1:0-63105 GCF_047606765.1 Thermomonas sp.
CGCGCCCCGCCACGGGCGGGCGCTGCGCCGCCGGCGACGCCGGCGCGGTGGGTGGGAAATCGGGTGACGGAACGGAGGTCGCGGACGACTCGGGCTTCGGCCTGCTCGGCGGCGAGGTCGCGTTCCTGTCCGCCATCCTGATCGTCATCGACGTGACGCTCGCCGGCTTGTTCTGGGCGATGGGCGGGCAGGACGACGTGATCGGCCGCCTTATCAAGAAGGTGCTCTACGTCGGCGCCTTCGCCTTCATCATCGGCAACTTCAATTCGTTGGCCGGCATCCTGTTCCGTTCGTTCGCCGGGCTCGGCCTGATGGCGTCGGGATCGACGATCAGCGAGGCCGAGTTCCTGCAGCCGGGGCGACTGGCGAAGGTCGGCGTCGATGCCGGACAGCCCATTCTCGACCAGATCGGCCAGCTGTCGGGCTTCCCCGAGGTGATGGACAACCTCGACCCGATTGCGGTGTTGGCGTTGGCGTGGCTGGTGGTCGTGGTCAGCTTCTTCGTGCTGGCGGTGCAGCTGTTCGTCACGTTGATCGAATTCAAGCTGACGACGCTCGCCGGCTTCGTGCTGGTGCCGTTCGCGCTCTGGAACAAGACCGCGTTCCTGGCCGAGAAGGTGCTCGGCAGCGTCGTCTCCTCGGGGATCAAGGTGCTGGTGCTGGCGGTGATCGTCGGCATCGGGTCGGGCCTGTTCGCAGAATTTCAAATGGTGCCTGCCGAGCCGACCATCGACCACGCATTGACGGTGATGCTGGCCTCGATGGCGCTGCTCGCGCTCGGGATCTTCGGACCGGGGATCGCGACCGGCCTGGTCTCCGGTGCACCCCAGCTCGGCGCCGGTGCGATGGCCGGGACTGCGCTCGGCGTGGCTGGCACCGCTGCCGCCGTGGGCGCTGCCGCCGGCGCAGCAGCCGGCGGTAGCGGTGTCAACGCCGCCGGGAAGGCCGCGCCCGCGTGGGCGACACGACTCAAGCACCGGCTGGCCCATCTGGGCGCGACCGTCGCGCACACCTTGCGCAGTGGCGATAGCGGCGGTGGCGGCGGGCCGGGTCCGCGCGTGCGCGATCCGTCGAACGATTGAAGGAGAGAGGCATGCGATTCAAGCGACCGCAGGTACGGTTTGCCGAGACGCCGGCGCCGGTCACGCCATACCAGGCGGCCGGCCTGGAGTGGGACCGGCGCATCGGCGAGCCACGCGTACAGGCCAGGAACTGGCGGCTAATGGCGTTCGGTTGCCTCGGGCTGGCGATTGGCATGGCCGGCGGACTGGTCTGGCGCTCGGCGCAATCGACCGTCGCCCCGTATGTGGTGGAGGTGGACGGGAGCGGCGAGGTGCGCGCCGTCGCCGCCGTGGCGAGCCAGTACGAGCCGACCGACGCGCAGCTCGCGCACCACCTGTCGCGCTTCATCGAGCAGGTCCGCTCGCTGTCCATCGACCCGGTGGTGGTGCGGCAGAACTGGCTCGGCGCCTACGGCTACACCACTGACCGCGGCGCATCCGTGCTCAATGACTACGCGCGGGCGAACGATCCGTTCGCGCGCGTCGGCCGCGAGTCGGTGACGGTGCAGGTGACCAGCGTGGTGCGCGCCAGCGAATCGTCCTTCCAGGTCCGCTGGACCGAACGGCGCTATGTCAACGGCGCGCCGGCGGGCACCCAGCGCTGGACCGCGGTGCTGTCCTACGTGCTGCAGACGCCGCGCACCGAGAAGCAGCTGCGCCGCAATCCCCTGGGCATCTACGTCAACGGCCTGTCGTGGAGTCGCGAACTCGACGCGGGTGAAGGAGGAAACACACCATGAAAATCGTCCTATCCCTGTTGACCGCCGCCGCGTTGGCCGCGGGATCGGGCTGCGCATCGTCGGGCAAGCCGGCGCCGAGCGTGGCGCTTGACGCGCCGGTGCTCGTGACACCGCTGCCCGAACCGCCGGCGCCGGTGCGGCCAGTCGCCGTACCTGAGCCGCTGCCGTTGCCGGCACAGCTCAAGCCATCGCCGGAGCAGGCACCGAAACCGGAACCGGCGGATGCCGCCGTGCGGGTATCGCGGGCGAACGCCGAGGCGCGGGTGACGCCCTCGCGCGACGGGTTCGTCAACGCGATCCAGGTGTGGCCGTATGCCGACGGCGCGCTGTACCAGGTCTATGCCAGTCCGGGTCGCGTCACCGCGATCGTACTGCAGCCGGGCGAGGAACTGGCGACGGTAGCGGCGGGCGATACCGCCCGCTGGATCGTCGGCGATACCTCCAGCGGGCAAGGCGCCGACCGGCGCGTCAGCGTGCTGGTCAAACCGCGCCGCGCCGGGCTGACGACCAATGCCGTCATCACCACCAACCGCCGGACCTATCTGCTGGAGCTGACCTCCACCGAGCGGACGTGGATGGCCTCGGCGTCCTGGGAATATCCGCAGGACGAACTGCTGGCGCTGCAGCGGCAGGCCCGCGAGGCGCAGGCGACGGCCCCCGTGGCCTCGGGCCTGTCGCTGGAGAACCTGCGCTTCCGCTATGCGATCCACGGCGACGCTGCGCCGTGGAAGCCGCTGCGCGCCTTCGACGACGGGCAGAAGGTCTATATCGAGTTTCCGGCGGGGATCGCGCAGGGCGAACTGCCGCCGCTGTTCGTGATCGGCGCGCAGGGCGACGGCCAGCTGGTGAACTATCGCTTCCGCGCGCCGTACTACATCGTCGATCGGCTGTTCGGCGCGGCGGAACTGCGGCTGGGCGGCAAGAAGGGCACCGTGGTGCGCATCGAGCGCACCGACGGCGTGCGGAGCGGGTCGTGAGCGCGCCGGCGCCCGCCGGGCCTGCGAAAGCGCCGCCCGAGCAGATGACGTTGCGCGCGGCCCCACGCCCGGTCACGCGCCTGAATCGGCGTGTACTAATCGTGTTGTGCGGCGGGCTGGCCGCAGCGGTCTGCATCGCGCTGTTGTGGTCGCTACAGCCGCATCGCCGCGAGCGCGCGACGCCGGACACCAGCTACAACACCGAGCGCATCACCCCCGCCGAGAACCTGGAGCAGCTGCCGAGCGACTACGCGCAACTGCCGCCGAAGGCGGAACCGCCGACGCTGGGACCGCCGCTGCCGGGCGACCTCGGACCGGCGATGCTGCGGGCGCAGGGCGAAGCGCCGCCCATGTCGCCGGAGAATGCCGCCCTGCTTCGCGAGCAGGAAGCCACGGAAGCGGCCGGCTCGCCGGTGTTCTTCCAGACCGGCAAGCACGGACCAACGGAAACGGCCACCGCGCCGTCGCCGCCCGCGGCGATGCCGCCGACGGCGGACATGGGCGCGCTGCTAACGGGGCTTGCGCCGCCCGCGATGGCGTCGCCGGCGGCGGATGCCGCCACGATGCAGAACGCGCAGGCACAGAAGGAGGCGTTCCTCGCGAACGCCGGCCCGGCACCGACCCGCAGCGCCGGCGCATTGCAGCAGCCGGCCTCGCCGTATCAGGTCATGGCCGGGACGGTGATCTCCGCGGCGCTGGTGACAGGGCTGCGTTCCGACTTGCCCGGCGACGCTATCGCGACCGTGACCGAGCCGGTTTACGACACCGCGACCGGGCAGCACGTGCTGATCCCGCAGGGATCGCGCCTGCTCGGGCGCTACAACAGCCAGATCAGCCTCGGCCAGGATCGCGTGCAGGTGGTCTGGAACCGGGTGATCCAGCCGGACACGTCCTCGTTCGATCTGGACGGTCTGGTCGGCGCCGATGCCGCCGGCTTCGCCGGGCTGCAGGACGGCGTGGACCGGCACTGGGGCCGGCTACTCGCCGGCGCCGCGCTGACGACGCTGCTGGGCGTCGGCGCCGAATTGGCGGCGCCGGAGAACCGTACCGACGGCAATCGCATCGTCATCGCCGGCCGCGACAGCGTGCAGGACTCGATCAACCAGGTCGGCCAGGAGCTGACCCGCCGCAACTTGAACGTGCAGCCGACGCTGACGGTCCGGCCCGGAACGCCGGTCCGCGTGATCGTCAACCGCGACCTGGTGCTGCGCCCCTATCAGCCGATGTTTTTCAACCGGGACGAGTTGCCATGAACGCACCGAACGCCAAGCTGCGGCTCGGGCCACTGCCCAAGACCGAGACCGTGCGCTACTCGTTCAACTGCACCAAGGCGCTGCAGGCCGACCTCGAACGCTACGCGGCCCTGCATGCACAGATCTACGGCGAGCCGGTCGATGCACCGACACTGGTGCCGCACATGCTGGAAGCCTTCATGGCGCGGGACCGCGCCTTCAAGCGGAGGGGGGGCGTCGCATGGCCCGCAACGCGGCGGCTAGGCTACCGGCACCCACATTCGACCTAGCGGACGAACCCACGGCCTATCCGCTGCCCGTAACCGGCTATCTTCGTCTGCACCAGATCATCGGTCGACCGGCGCATCGCGGGAAGCCAGCGGTGCCGGCAATCATTCCCGTGTCGCGCTCGACTTGGTGGGCGGGAGTGAAATCCGGCCGTTACCCTCAGCCCATTCGTACACTCGGGCCTAACATCACCGTGTGGCGGGTGGAGGAAGTGCTGGCGCTAGTCGAACAACATGACAGATCGTTGCCAAATACAGGGTAATAAACCTATGCAGGTCGCCTGCGCTGCAGCTGGTTGTTACGGCTCGCCCAATAGTCGACGTAAATTATTTCGGATTGTCACGGCAACCTCATTTGGTGGAATATTATGCAGTTGTCCGAGAGCCGTCACGGCGATGATCGCGTCCGATGGCCTAGAGGGACGTTCGCCGGTTTTGGTGAATGGGCCATCGGTCTCAGTGAGGATTCTGTCCAGCGGAATAGTTGAAACCATCTCGCGATGGCGCTCATTGTCCAACATGGCAGAATTGATCGAGAAGTAGCAACCCATCTCAATGGCGCGTCGTGATTCGCTTTTAGTGCCAGTGAACCAATGCAGCACTACTTTTCCACGGTCGGCAGGAAGATGAGCTTCGATATGATCAAGAACGGCCTTTGCTGCCCGAACGCTATGCACCGTAATGACTTTGTTTCCGGCTTTCGCGCATTCGCGTAGAACGTGGCCGAAGACCTTTCTCTGCAGATCGAACGAACGGTAATAGCGTGGCCCAGCATCTAGGCCCACCTCGCCGATATAACGCGTTTCTGGGAGATGTGCATCCCATAAAGGCAATTCGTGGAACCGCTCCGCGACCAATTGGGGATGCAGCCCGAGTGCCGCGCGTACATAACGCGTGGCCTTGGTCAGCTCGAGATTGCGTTGCCATGCTTTCGGGGTGGTCGTTACCGCTAGGGTGAAGACACCAGCCGCTTCTGCTTCGAGAATGGCCGCCTCGTGATCGGGATACAGATCAAGATGACAGTGAAAGTCCACAAGACCATTGAGCGCGATCATAGGTGCATCACTGTCAGACCGGTTTTGTCTCGACGCCATCGATTAAGCGCGCGACTTCATCGAGGCCACGCCGATAGACGCCGGCCAGTTGGTCCAGCCTTGGCATCTCATCGGTGAGCGGGCCCGGCTTGTGGATGAGGAGCCTCGCAAGGCTTGGTTGTGCCCGCATTCGTTCGATGGCGAACTGGAACGAACGAACTTGCTGGCCGATCGATTCGCGCGTGTCCAGTACTTGTGCGTGAAGGTCGGGGACGGTGTAAATCGTGGCGTCAACACCACTCCCCCAAGCAGCATCGAGGGCAGCACGGCGGATCAAACACGGCAGGCAGTATCCACAATGTTCGATGCCACGTCCCTTCCACCTGCCATTGGAGGGATGCGCGCAGGACAGAGATTCAGCAGTAAGGTCAGAGAGAATGTCCTGATTGGCGCACTCGGCAACCATCTCTCCTTTCGTTTTGTTCCAATACGGATTCTCGATCGAAGCATCGATCCCCACTTCCCTGAGTAGATCGTTCCATCTGGCTATATAGAAGGGATGCGTGGTTCTCGTACTGTTGGATCCGAGCCTCAGCGGATCGAGAGGAACGTTAAGCGCAATGAGGCCGTTTTCCGGAACTCGTAACGTAAATCTGGAGCCCAAGCCCGTCCCAGCGAACACACCAAGTGCGAAGAACAGGAATGACCGGCCCCGCGTGCTGTTCTCGATAGATACGCCTTTCACAAGTCGCGTGCTGAAGGCCATCCAGACACGTAGTCGGTCGAATGCAGACTTCTTGTAGTGCCTCTTTAGCTGATCAAACAGCTGGTTCTGCGCATCGCTAGTCGCGCCGTCCCCAGCATGACTGACCAAGAGGGGTGTCATTCCGGATTCAAGGAGATCGATGGCTCCGACGAGACTATCCAACCCGCCGGAGAACAAACTAACAGTATCGAAAGGCGGTGGAAGGAGCGTGGCGGGTGATGTGATGATGCTGTTGAACTTGCGAGGTCTGGCTCGAAAGCCCACGGTCCAGCGATCACCAGTCAAGAAGTTCAACGCCTGGACCAGTGTTCCACTCGCCGCGTGCCAGCGAGCCGGGTCGCTGACAGGAACCACCAATCTGATCTCGCGTGTCCAGGAATCTTGCGATTGTTCTGAGCGCGATATCCGCGTATCGGCCGCATGAACATGGGCAGCAAGAATCAATAGGTCGACACCCATCTCAGAGGGGGTCACGTCGAGGCGCTTTAAGCTAGTCAATGCGCCGCCCATCCCGTGGTCCAGCATCCTGTCGCCGGCAACAAGGTCCAAACGCGTAACTTGTTCATCGTCGGCGCTTTGAACGGGGGAGCGGTCGCCGGGGCCGAAGCGGCCAACGATTACGTGCCTTTTCATTGATCCGCCTCCGCATCGCCTAGGGCTTGGAGAATTGCGAAGGAGCGTTCGTAAACTGTATCGACGAACGACTGGATACGATCTTGGGTGAGATTGGGAGTCGTCGCACGCACTTCAGACAAAGCGTCACTGACGCCGTTCCGAATGAAATCGCGCAGTTGCTTCTGGACTTGGAGCGCAGCTCGGGCATCGGCTGGGACGGTTATCGCCTTGGTGCCGATGTCGTTACACAATCTCGCCTCGATCGCATGAGTCGCATAAAGCTCGAACACGGTTTGCATCTGGTCGGGCGTCAAGGCATCAAGATCGGTGATCCCCACGGTCGTCAGCTCGATGATGGTCTCGACAAAAGCTTCGCGTGCGATCCCCTCATCGACCGTCCCTGCACCCGGACAGATGTATTCGGCCAAGCCAACGAATACCTGGTCGATAGGTTGGCCGGCAAGGTTCTCCAGATTGAGCGTCTTCAGGGCTTCCCGAACACCGCGTGCCTGTGCATCCGAGAGGAAACTGAGCAGCCTAGTGCCGGCACTTCTGGATGCCCCCATGCGTTGGGCGGCCTTTCTTGCGCCCCCCGATGCGGTTGAGACATAACGTGAGACTGCGCGCCCCAAATTGACCCGGTCACTACCGCCAGAGTTCGCAAACCGGGTGAAACTGGTTCGTGCGCCCGTGAATCGGCCGGGATCAGCGGGTGCGGGCAAAGGGGGGCGGCGAGGCGGGCCAGGTGGAGGTGGTGGGCCATCACCGCCGGTGCCATTGCCATCCGGGACGGGTGGATTACTGTCGCCACCGCCCGAACCAAGCCAGGAAGGAATCAGGGGCGTGCCGCCGCTGGGACCACCGTATGCTGTAGAGGTTCCCATCAGCGATTCTTCCCTGATGTCTTGCTGGTGCCTTCCGCGGCTGCTTTCAGCATCGGGTTGTTCGTGACTTTGGCCCAGCCCGCCAACAATTGATCGAACCGATTCCTGGCGTCGGATTCTTTGAGAATCGACTGCCACCCTCCAACCACCCAAGGTCCGCACCGGCTGCTGGGTAAGGCTTCAAGGAAATCCAGTAGCTTGCCCTGCAAGCTTGGCTGCGCTTTGATCAAGACAATCAGCCCGTCGATTCCCGCAGGCTGGGTGTCGAAGGTATCGCCACTCATGATCTTGGCGCGCACCGCCTCGAACAGCTTCTCGGCTTCAGGCTGTGCGAGCAACCTCAGTTCTGGTTCCAGCGCTTGCACTGATAGCTTCGCACCCAGCAGCTTTTCTGCGACCACGGCAAGATGGCCAAGTACGGATGCGGGTCCGAAGTAGTCTTTCTTGTCCTTGGTGGCAAACAGATAGGGGCGAAGATCAACTTCGGCGAGTGAAGGCTGCACGTTCGCCCACGCCAGGATTGCCGGCGACGATTTCCATTCTGCTAGAACAACGCTTTCCGGTGCCGTGGCCGGCGCCTTCGATCCCTTCCCTTCGTCCGTCGATTTGGATTTCGTGCTGGAGCTCGTTGCACCAGCGTCAACCTTTGTCAGGGATTTTTCCAGCAGTGCTAGATCCTCGCAGTGGCCCTTGGCATGAGTTACGGCCACAGTAGCAATCTGATCGAACAAGCTTGGAATAAAGCGTTCAGCAAGCATCAGCTTGGCCAGTATTGGTAGTTTGATCTCGTCGCCAAAGCCCCGTGCATCCGCGGTGCGCTGACGCAACAGGAGTGCATTCAGGAAGCGCTTGATCTGTCGCGGATTTCCTTTTGCGCCGCTTGCCAGCGTGGGCCCTATCTGATCGCTTAGCATCAACGCGTTATGCGCCTTCTTTGCATTGTCACCCAATGTCTTGTTCACGATTGCATTGTCCAGCGGCTCGCTGGCCCACGGCCGTTTCAACCGCTCGCGGGCAACCTTGATGAGTTCGTTGTAGCCGTCGTCGCTTTCCCCGACTTCCGCGCCGGCCAACAGCAAGGTGACGTAGATACGTGTTTCGGCTTCACCCAATGACGGAATTCGAAACGGAACTTGGATGAGCTTCTCAAGATAGTTTCTCGCGTAGTCACGCGGACCGGTGGTTTCCGGCAAATCGGGGAAGTGCTTGCGCACGGCGTATTCGATCATGGCCTCGTCGGCCGCGACTACGAAGGCGGTTCGTGCGGTGAATACGAACAGGCGTATTGCCTCGAGCGTCTCGATGGCAGTGTCCGGCAGACACCGATCGAGGTCATCTATCAGCACAACCAACTGTTCGACGCCAGCTTCCTTCAGGAGCTTATCGAACGCCTTGCGGAATTCCTCGACTTCCTCCGGTACGTTCTTGGTATCCGCCGGCTTCAATACCGACTTCACGCCATCGATGACATCGGTGATGTTCTCGCGTGTCGCGAGTTTCCCGGGATCAGCGATTATTCCTTCGAGTGCTCGGACGATGCCGTTTATCTGTTCAGGCGTGGGGATTCCGGTGAACGTCGTCAAGGCCAAGCCACCGGCCTTCTTTGCGACTTTCAGCCAGTCGATGCGCTTGAACACATCCTTGACAGCGGTGCCAGCCTTGGTCAGTGCAGGGCGTTTCTCGACTAGCCCTGTGACGATGCCTTCGATGAGGGCGATCTTGGCGTCTTCAAAGCCTTGGAAGCGCCAACCGTTGAACTTGAGGCACAGCACCTTATCGTTGCCGTCGAAGCCGGCTTCGATCATTTCCAGAACGCTGGACTTGCCTGCTCCCCAGTCGCCATGAACGCCGATCGTGACGGGGCGATCGGGACGCTCTTGAAGCAAGCCAATGATGGTGGTGGCGATCGCCTCGTTATTCAGCAGATCGACCTTGGTTTCATTGTCGGCCAGGATCATGTGTTCCCCCCCCCGCATCCCCGTAGCTGCCTTCATCTTACATCGTTATATTAAGCGATGGATTCGTTCCCTGATGAGGGACGGATTTGCCATTCGTTATAAGGACAGTTATATTTTACGTTCATAACGTTCCCTGAAGGGGCGCGAATTGACCACACAACATGACTATGCCCCCACCAAGACGCTGGGGCCGCGCGCGGCACAGCTGTTCACCGAGCTCTATGAGCGAGGCCGGTCGACTTTCACCTTGTCCGATGTCGAAGCCATTACCGGTCTGTCAACGGGCTCGGCGCGCAGCTTGGTCCACAAGGCTCAGCAGCGTGGCTTGGTCACCCGGCTCAAACCCGGGCTATACAACCTTGTGCCTTTCGAGCTGGGCCGTGCTACCGAACATATCGATAATCCCTACTTGATCGCGCGCGAGCTGGCTGGGACGGCTGTCTATTTCCTGTCTCATGCCACGGCGCTCGAATTGCACCGGATGACGACGCAGCCCAACTTCACCATCTATACGTCTTGCACCCGACGCGTCCGACCCCAGACCGTGGGCGGCTACGACTTTCGGTTCATCCATATCAACGACGCACAGAATTTCGGGGTGACCAAGCATTGGGTCGATAAGGAGCGCTTCGTGATGATCAGCGACATGGAACGCACCATCATCGATGGTCTGCGGCATCCGGCCTACGCCGGCGGCATTACCGAGATCGCGAAAGGCCTGTGGATGAAGCGCGATACCATCCAGGTTGACCGGCTGGTGGACTATGCGTTGAGAATCGACGTAGGCGCCGTATTTAGACGACTTGGATTTCTGCTGGAACAATACAAGCTTGCAGATGCCGACCAGTTGGAAACATTACGCGCCAAACTGACAGCCACCTACCAGCGGCTGGACCCGATGATGCCGTCGGAAGGCAAGTTCGTTTCGCGTTGGAGGCTTCAACTCAACATCACGCCAGAAGAGTTCGATGCCGTGAGGTTGGGCTGATGATCCCTCAACGCAGCATCTCCAGAATCGCCAACACATTGACCACTGCGGGCGGACGACGCATTCCAGAGTCGGTCATTGAGCGCGACTACGTCTTGGCCTGGTTCCTCACCGGATTGGCGGTTCATCCCTTGCGTGAAGTCATGGTCTTCAAAGGTGGAACCGCGCTGCGACGCTGCTGGTTCGAAGATTACCGTTTTTCCGAGGACCTGGATTTCACGCTGAGTCAGCCGATCACGCTCCAGGAGATTCTTGCAGGCTTCGCTGAGATCTTTGCCTCGATCGAAACGGCGTCTGGGTTGCGTATCGCTTTCGATCGAGAGGATCGGCACGGTCACCAGAACAGTCACACCTTCTATCTGCGTTACCAGGGGCCGCTGCCAGCCTCCAACGATGTCAAAGTCGACGTCACTATCAATGAAGTGCTGTGCTTCCCATTGCAAGAGCGGCCCGTGTTGCGTATCTATGAGGCGTTCGATGATCTGCCCGAGACGGGGACGGTACGGGTCTACGCGATCGAGGAAATTGTTGTCGAAAAGCTCGTTGCACTAAGCGACCGTGCGCGTAATGAACCCCGCGATCTTTATGATCTCTGGTACCTGCTTGGATCATCCGACTTGCGCTTGGACGAACTGCGTGCAGAACTGGACGCGAAGCTTGCCTTCAGGCAGCGGACGGCTGTTGGCTTGGAACAAGCAGTCGCTGGCAAAGAAGATCGCTTGCGACGACTTTGGTCAGGGCGGCTCACACATCAGATGAGCCAGCTGCCTGCGTTCGATAATGTCTTCCGTGAAGTGCAACGGACGATTCGTGCTGCTGGCCTTCCAAGGCCGTAGCGTCAATGGCTGACTGCTATGGCCGCGATCTGTTTGCTGCCGTGCGGGCCGAAAAGGGATGCATATGAAGTGGATCGCGTTAATCTTTGTACTCGTGGCGCTGGTCATCATCGCCGGCACGGGATGGATCTACTTCAATGCACTCGGCAAGCCGTTCGCTGCAATCACCATCGATGATTGGACTTCGTTTGGCACCTACTTCGGTGGGACCGCTGGCCCGCTACTGGCGTTTCTTACGGTCGCTGGGCTGGTGCTTACGCTGCTGATGCAGAATCACCAGCTCGAACAGGTCGCTCAAGGCGATCTCAAAGACAAGCACGTGCGGATGTTGATCGAGATCGGGCGCGATCTGGAAGCAATGGAGGCACAGCACCTAACATCCGATGTAACCTTGGGCGACGTGCTGAATGGCGCGAGTTCCCTGCCTAGTTCCGGCGAGCAGGTCTTTCGGACGACCCTGCAGAGCTATGTCAAGGTGCTGGGCTACTTCGCTCAAGGCGTTGAGCTGTACCGAGACAACATCTCGCCGTACTTCGATTGCCGCGCTTTCGAGCAGCGCGGCCTGCGGTTACTGGCACGCGTCGAGCCGTATGTGCATTACCTTGGGCAGATGGGAGGTCCTGGCCTCGCGATCATGCGTGGACACTTGGAGAACACGCTTGTAAAGCGCCCTTCGGGCTAAGATGATTGCGAAAGAAGATGGCCGACGCCTGCCGAGCAAACCGATGTCCGTGCCGCTGATGCCGCTTCCGGCTTCGCATCAGTCCAGGCTCCCGAAAAGTGAGTCGGATCGCGTACCCCGACTTCTTCGTTTTGTCCTAGAATTCCCGGTATATCAGCTAGGTGCGCCAGCTTTTCGGTAGGTGGTGGGCCAAAAACGCATAGCAGCAACCTGCCGAAATCGCAGGTTTTGCGATGCCCGCCGCTACAATCGTTCAGGTCGCTCCAATGCATCGCCCGAACGCATGGCCATCAAGAAATCCGAGCTTTACGCCCATCTCTGGGCCGCCTGCGACGAACTGCGCGGCGGCATGGACGCCAGCCAGTACAAGGACTATGTGCTGGTGCTGCTGTTCATCAAGTACGTCAGCGACAAATACGCCGGGCAGCGTTACGCGCCCATCACCATCCCGCCGGGCGCCAGCTTCAGGGACATGGTTGCGCTGAAGGGCAAGGCCGACATTGGCGACCAGATCAACAAGAAGATCACCCACCCGCTGGCCACCGCCAACAAGCTGGCGGACATGCCGGACTTCAACGACCACGGCAAGCTCGGCACCGGCAAGGAAATGGTGGAGAGGCTCACCAACCTGATCGCCATCTTCGAGAACCCCGATCTGGATTTCTCCAAGAACCGCGCCGATGGCGACGACATCCTCGGCGACGCCTACGAATACCTGATGCGCCACTTCGCCACGGAAAGCGGCAAGAGCAAGGGCCAGTTCTACACCCCTGCCGAAGTCAGCCGCATCCTTGCTGCCGTGATCGGCATTGGCAGCGCCAAGACCAGTGCAGCCACCACCGTGTACGACCCGACCTGCGGTTCCGGCAGCCTGTTGCTGAAGGTCGGCGATGCCGCGCCTACGCCAGTCACCTTGTACGGGCAGGAAAAGGACGCAGCCACCAGTGGTCTGGCGCGCATGAACATGATCCTGCACGACAACCCGACCGCGCTGGTCGCCCAGGGCAACACCATCGTCAATCCGAAGTTTCTGGAAGGCGACAAACTCAAGACCTTCGACTTTGTGGTCGCCAATCCGCCTTTCAGCGACAAGCGCTGGGGCACTGGCCTCTCGCTACACGACCCCTTCGACCGCTTTTCCACCTTCGGCGTACCCCCGGCCAAGCAGGGCGACTATGCCTACTTGCTGCACATCGTCCGCAGCCTGAAATCCACCGGCAAGGGCGCATGCATCCTGCCGCATGGCGTGCTGTTCCGCGGCAATGCCGAGGCCGACATCCGCCGCAACCTGATCCGCCACGGTTACATCAAGGGCATCATCGGCCTGCCGGCCAACCTGTTCTACGGCACCGGCATCCCGGCCTGCATCGTGGTCATCGACAAGGAACATGCCAAAGCGCGCAAGGGTATCTTCATGGTCGATGCCTCGCAGGGCTTCATCAAGGACGGCCCCAAGAACCGGCTGCGCGAGCGGGACATCCATCGCATCGTGGACGTGTTTACCAACATGCAGGACGTGGATGGTTATGCACGGATGGTCGGGTTCGACGAAATCGAGAAGAAGAACGACTACAACCTCAACCTGCCGCGCAACATCGACAGTTCCCAGGCCGAGGACATTCAGGACATCGCCGGCCACCTGCACGGCGGGATTCCGCAGGCCGATGTGGACGCCCTGCGCGACTACTGGAAGGTGTGCCCGAAATTGAAGGCGGCGCTGTTCCAGCCGTTGCGGGATGGCTATTTGCAACTGGCGGTGGAGAAGAATGCGATCAAGCCTGCCATCTTCCAGCACCCGCAGTTCACCGCGTACCGCAAGAAGATGGACGCCCACTACACAGCGTGGCGCGATGCAGTGACGCCCACGCTCAAGGCCTTGAAGCCGGGCTTCCACCCCAAGCAGGAGGGGCGCACGCTTTCCGAAAGCCTGCTGCACCACTACCAGGGCCAGCCCCTGCTGGATGCCTATGCGGTCTATCAGCACCTGATGGATTACTGGGCGGACACCATGCAGGACGATGCTTACCTGATTTCCGCCGATGGCTGGGTGGCAAAACCGGAACGCATCATCGAGAAGAACAAGAAGGGGCAGGAAAAGGACAAGGGCTGGGCCTGCGACCTGATTCCCAAGCGCTACATCGTGGCCCGCTACTTCGCCGCGCAGCAGCAAGCCGTGGATGCCACCGCCGCCAAACTGGAAGCCGCCAGCAGCGCCGTGGCCGAATTCGAGGAAGAACACGGCGGCGAGGACATGGCGCTTGCCGGCTTCGACAAGATCAACGCCGCGCAGGTCAAAGATCGCATCCGGGAAATCGGCAAGGACACGGAGGCCGCCGACGAGTTGGCCGTGCTGAAAAAGTGGTTAGAACTATCAGCCGAAGAAGCCGCACTGAAAAAGCAGCTCAAGGAGCAGGAAGCCGACCTGGACAAGGTGGCCTATGAGAAATACCCGCAACTCACCACGGATGAAATCAAGACGCTGGTGGTAGAAGACAAATGGCTGGCTGCGATGCAGTCGGCCATCGCAGGGGAAGTGGAGCGCGTTTCGCAAGCCCTCACCGCCCGCGTGCGTGAACTGGCGCTTCGCTACGAATCACCACTGCCGGTGCTGATGGATGAAGTGGCGGCGCTGTCGGCCAAGGTGAGCGAACACCTGCACCGGATGGGGGTGGCACCGTGAGCGAGCAACCCCAGGGCGAAATCCTGTTTTATCCACGCGAGGATGGCGCGCTGGCGTTGCAGGTGCGGCTGGATGGCGAGATGGTTTGGCTGACGCAAGCGCAGATGGCCGACCTCTTCCAGACCACGCCGCAGAACATCACCTTGCACTTGAAGGCCATCTACGCCGAAGGCGAACTGGACGAGGCGGCAACTTGTAAGGATTACTTACAAGTTCGCCAAGAGGGAACAAGACGGGTCAGCCGCGCCCTGCATCACTACAACCTGGAAGCCATCATCGCCGTAGGCTACCGGGTGAAATCCGGGCGCGGCACGCAATTCCGGCGTTGGGCAACGGAAATCCTGAGCGAATACGCCCGCAAGGGCTTTGCCATGGACGATGCCCGCCTGAAGAACCTGGGCGGCGGCAACTACTGGAAGGAACTGCTCGCCCGCATTCGCGACATCCGTTCCAGCGAGAAGGTGCTGTACCGGCAGGTGCTGGACTTGTACGCCACCAGCGTGGACTACGACCCCCGCAGCGAGGTCAGCACACTGTTCTTCAAAACCGTGCAGAACAAACTGCACTACGCCGCGCACGGTCACACCGCCGCCGAGGTTATTGCCGCGCGTGCCGATGCGGGCAAGCCATTTATGGGTCTGCTGTCATTCGCTGGCGACAAGCCGACCAAGGCCGATATTCCAGTGGCAAAGAACTATCTGGAAGCAAGTGAGCTGCGCCGCTTGAACACACTGGTTTCCGCCTACTTTGACGCTGCCGAGTTCCGTGCAGAAAACCACGAACCCACCTATATGAAGGATTGGCTGGCGCATCTGGATACGCTCATTGTGGCAATGGGCGGCAAGAAGCTGGACGGCGCGGGCAAGGTGAGTCACCAGCAGGCCATCGAAAGGGCTGAATCCGAATACGCCAAATACCGTTCGCAGCAGGACGCACTGCCCTCAAAGGTAGAGGCCGCTTATCTGGAAACGGTGAAACAGGCGCAGCGCAAGCTGGAAGGCAAGCCATGAAGCCGGGCTACAAGCAAACCGAAGTGGGGGTGATTCCTGAGGATTGGGAAGTTCACTCGCTCGGTGACTTGAATCCTTTTGTCACCAGTGGTTCGCGTGGTTGGGCTGAGTTCTATGCCGATCACGGTGACTTGTTTGTGCGAATCACGAACATGTCGCGGGAGTCAATTTATCTCGATCTTGCGGATTCCAAGTTCGTTCGTATTCCGCCAGATTCAAGTGAAGGCGTGCGAACGCAGCTACGAGAGAGCGATGTTCTGATTTCAATCACCGCGGATATCGGCATCACGAGCTACGTCGATGCGACCGTTCCTTTGCCCGCATACATCAATCAGCACATCGCTTTGGTACGGCTCAATCCTGCGCGGGCAAACGGGAAATTTGTCAGCTACTTTCTGGCGGCGGATGCAGCGCAACGAAACTTTCGTGCGACAACCGATAATGGCGCGAAGGCTGGCATGAGCTTGGGTGGTGTTGCCAAAATCCAAGCGGCACTGCCACCACTCTCCGAACAATCCGCCATCGCCACCGCCTTGAGCGATGTGGATGCGCTGTTGTCCGGCCTTGACAAGCTCATCGCCAAGAAGCGCGACCTCAAGCAGGCGGCGATGCAGCAACTGCTCACCGGCAAGACCCGGCTACCGGGGTTTGCGGGACAGTGGGAAGTGAAGCGGTTGGGGGATGTTGGAGAATGCTTGCGTGGCGTTTCTTACAACGGTGACGCAGATTTGTTCCTGCATGACACAGAAATTACGAAGCGACTGCTTCGCTCGAACAATGTCCAAGATGCCGTGGTGGTGACGAGCGACGTTCAATTCGTGAACGCTGATCGTGTTGCAGACCATCAGATACTGAAAGAAGGCGACGTGCTTATTTGCATGGCGAACGGAAGCAGGGCATTGGTTGGCAAGGCTGGCTACTTCAGTGTTGCTGATGGTTTCGATTACACATTCGGCGCATTCATGGGGGTCTTTCGTTCAGTGAAAGGCTTGGCCAAAAAGCGCTTCGTTTTCTATCTGTTCCAGACAGGAAAATATCGCCAATACATCGCAAATCTTCTTGCTGGTTCAAGCATTAATAACCTTACGCCTTCGAGCATTGAATCGCTCGAATTCGAGTTGCCGCCCATCGAAGAACAAGCCGCGATTGCGGAGGTTTTGAGCGATACGGACGCCGAACTCGCCGCGCTGGAACAGCGACGCGAAAAGACCCGCCTGCTCAAGCAAGGCATGATGCACGAACTGCTGACTGGCAGGACGCGATTGGTGCAGCCTGCATCCAACGTCGTTCCCTTCAAAAAGTCGGAAGTCAAACCCGTCGAGCGCAAAGCCAACGTCCATTTCCGACGCAGCGTGTTCGCTGCGGAAATCGTCGAGCGCCTGCATGCCGAGCCGACTTTCGGTCACGTCAAGTTCCAGAAACTTATCTATCTGGCCGAGCACATGTGCAAAGTGAATATCGACGCGCACTATCACCGTGACGCCGCCGGCCCTTACGACAATCGCGCGCTGCGCTCCATCGACAGCCAGATGGAGAAGAGCAAATGGTTCAAGGCGCAGAAGGTCGATAAGCGATATCAGTACGTCCCCCTAGAGAAGCGCGGCGACCACAAACAATACTTCGATCGCTATTTCGCCGACTCAATTTCGGCCTTCGATAAGGTCATCGACGCCTTCAAGAGCGCCAAGTCCGAACAGTGCGAAATCGTTGCTACCTTGTACGAAGCATGGCGTGACCTGCTGGCGAAGAACGCCGACACCAGTGACGATTCCATCGTTGACCAAGTGCTCAACCACTGGCATGACAACAAGCGGAAAATTGAAGAAGAGCGCTGGCGCAAGGCATTGGAATGGATGCGCGCAATGGGCTTTGTACCGCAGGGTTGCCAATAGACATGTCCAAGCGTGCCTACCAGCCGCCGTTCACCCCCACCAGCGAAATCATCTCGCTGGTGGCGCGCATCGCCGAGCAGATTGGCCGTCTCAGCGCACAGGCGAACTACGGCATGGATTTGCGCCTGCGCCGCATCAACCGCATTCGCTCGATCACCGGATCACTGGCCATCGAGGGCAATTCCCTCAGTGAAGAGCAGATCACCGGCATCCTCGAAGGCAAGACCGTGCTGGCTCCGCCCCGTGAATTGCAGGAAGCGCGCAATGCGCTGGCCGTTTACGAACACCTGTCAAAGTGGAAGGGAAGCAGCGAGCGCGATCTGCTGGTTGCGCACAAGCAACTGATGCGCGGTTTGCTTGATCATCCCGGCACCTATCGCACCAGCGGCATCGGCGTGATGGCCGGAACGCGGGTGGTGCACATGGCTCCACCCGCCAACCGCGTGCCTCGACTGATGGGTCAATTGTTCGATTGGCTCAAGAGCACCCGGGAGCATCCGCTGATTGCCAGCTCCGTGTTCCACTACGAGTTCGAGTTCATCCATCCGTTCGCCGATGGCAACGGGCGCATGGGGCGGCTGTGGCAAACCCTTATCCTCAGCGAGTGGCAGCCCGCCTTTGCGTGGTTGCCGGTGGAAAGCTTGGTGCACCAGCGGCAAGACAGGTACTACAGGGCGATCAACGACAGTACCGCCGCATCGGACTGCGCCCCCTTCGTGCACTTCATGCTTGATCGAATCCATGATGCCGTGTCGAAGGCGAGTGGCAGGAAGACAGGGAAAGCGATAGGGAAAACGACAGGGAAGAAGCCGCTCGGTACGCCGGAAGCAATCCTGAAGCTGCTGGGCAAGCGCCCGGCCCTGACCGTCCCGGAGTTGGCCGCCGAGTTGGGCAAGGCGGAAATCACGATCCATCGCGCCATCCGTATCCTGCGTGAATCCGGGCGACTGGAGCGCGTGGGCCCGGACAAGGGGGGCAAATGGCGAGTGCTGTGAACGGCGATTACCCGGGAAAACCCGAACGCATCACCCAGAACCGCGTGGCCGCGCTATTCCGCGACCAACTTGGCTATGCGCATCTGGGCGACTGGTCGGATCGGGACAACAGCAACGTCGAGGATGGTTTGCTGAAGGCGTACCTGGCCGAGGCCGGCTATCGGCCGGAACACATCAGCCAGGCCATTCACAAGCTCAATACCGAAGCCAACCACCCGCAGCGCGAGCTGTACGAGAACAACCGGGCCGTTTATCAGATGCTGCGCTACCCCGTGCAGGTCAAGGCCGTTGGCGACGCCGAATACCAGAACGTCGAGCTCATCAACTGGAAGCAGCCGGAAAAGAACCACTTCGCCATTGCAGAAGAAGTCACCCTGATCGGCAATGCCGAGCGCAGGCCGGACATCGTGCTGTACGTCAACGGCATTGCCATCGGCGTAATCGAACTCAAGCGCAGTTCGGTCGGCATCGGCGAGGGCATCCGCCAATTGCTCTCCAACCAGAAGGAACAGTTCAACCAGTGGTTCTTCAGCACGGTACAGATCCTGTTCGCGGGGAACGATGCGCAGGGCCTGCAATATGGCGCCATCGGCACGCCGGAGAAGTTCTACCTGACATGGAAGGAAGACGAAGCCGACAACAGCGGCTACAAGCTGGACAAGTACCTGCTGAAGATGTGCGCAAAATCGCGCCTGATCGAACTGCTGCACGACTTCATCCTGTTCGACGGCGGCATCAAGAAATTGCCGCGCGTCCACCAGTATTTCGGCATCAAGGCCGCACAAGAGCATGTGCGGCGCAAGCAGGGCGGCATCATCTGGCACACGCAGGGTGCGGGCAAATCCATCCTGATGGTGCTGCTGGCGAGGTGGATTCTGGAAAACAATCCGGCGGCCCGCGTTGCGGTCATCACCGACCGCGACGAGCTGGACAAGCAGATCGAGCAGGTCTTCCGCGCCGCCGGTGAAACCGTGCACCGCAGCAGCAGCGGGCGCGACCTGATGGCGCAACTGGCGCAACCTTCGCCGCGTCTGCTGTGCTCATTGGTGCACAAGTTCGGTCAAGGCAAGGGTTTGAGCGACGGCGACTTCGATGCCTTCATCAAGGAACTGGAAGGCCAGCCCGGCAAGGCCGTGGGCGATGTGTACGTGTTCGTGGACGAATGCCACCGCACCCAGGGCGGGCGGCTGAACAAGGTGATGAAGGCGCTGATGCCCAATGCGGTATTCATCGGTTTCACCGGCACGCCGCTGTTGAAGAAGGACGTTGCCACCAGTCTGGAAGTGTTCGGCAGCTACATCCACACCTACAAGTTCAGCGAGGCGGTGGAAGACAAGGTTGTGCTCGATCTGGTGTACGAGGCGCGAGACATCGACCAGGAACTCGGCTCGCAGGAAAAGATCGACCAGTGGTTCGAGGCCAAGACCAAGGGACTGAACGACTGGCAGAAGAAGGAGCTGATGAAGAAGTGGGGCACGATGCAGAACGTGCTGTCCTCGCGCTCGCGCATGGACAGGGTGGTCAGCGACATCGTGTTCGATTTCGGCACCAAGCCGCGCCTGTCCAGCGAGCGCGGCAATGCCATGCTGGTGGCGGGCAGCATCTTTGAAGCCTGCAAGTATTTCGAGCTGTTCCAGAAGACGGCGTTCAAGGGAAAGTGCGCGGTCATCACCAGCTACAACCCGCAGGCCGGAGATGTTTCCAGGGAGGAAGTCGGCGCAAATACGGAGACCGACAAGCAGTTCGTCTACAACACTTACACGGAACTGCTGAAGGACGTTGTCGCGCAGCCTGGCAAGAGCAAGACCGAAACCTTTGAGGACAAGGCCAAGGAGCGGTTCATCAACTCCCCCGCCAGCATGAAGCTGCTGATCGTGGTGGACAAACTGCTCACCGGCTTCGATGCGCCTTCCTGCAGTTACCTCTATATCGACAAGAAGATGCAGGATCACGGCCTGTTCCAGGCCATCTGTCGCACCAATCGGCTGGATGGCGAGGACAAGGAGTTCGGTTACATCGTCGATTACAAGGACTTGTTCAAGAAAGTCGAGAAGGCCATTGCCGTGTACTCGTCCGAACTGGACACCAGTTCTGGCGGTGCAAGCCCGGACGTGATGATGAAATCCCGCCTGGATACCGGAAAGGAACGGCTGGATGCCGCGCTGGAGGCGTTGTCCCTGCTGCTGGAAAAGGTGGAGCCACCCAAGGGCGAGTTGCAATACATCCATTACTTCTGCGGCAATACCGAAATCCCCGGCGATCTGAAGGAACACGAGCCGCAGCGCGTGGCCTTCTACGTGGCCGTTGTCAATTTGCTGCGTGCCTATGGCGCGATCGCAGACGAACTGGACGTTGCTGGATACAGCCCGGAGCGGCAGAAGGACATCGCCGAAACCATGGAGCGTAACGTCAAGCTGCGCGAGATCATTCGATTGGCTTCCGGGGAAACCCTCGATCTCAAGCCGTATGAGGCCGACATGCGTCACTTGATCGACAGCTACATCAAGGCCGACGAGCCAAGGAATATTTCCGAGTTCGAGAGCATCGGCTTGCTGGACTTGATCGTGCGATCCGGTATTGCCGATGCCATCGCCAGGAAGCTAAGCGCAGTGCAGGATCGTGAATCGGTGGCCGAAACCATCGAAAACAATGTGCGCAGCAAGATCGTCAAAGATCACCTCACCGACCCGGCTTATTTCGCGCGCATGTCGGCGTTGCTGGATGAAATCATCAGGAAGCGACGCGAGCAGGCGCTGGGCTACGAGGAGTACCTGAAGGAAATCCAGGCGCTTGCCGTCCGGATGCAGGAAGGCAAGGCCAGTGACACGCCGCAGGCATTGGATACCCACGGCAAGCGGGCGCTGTTCAACAATCTTTGTGCCAAGGGTGTGGCGGATTCCGATGCCAAGCCGCTGGAATTGGCGCTGAAGATCGACGAGGCCATCAAGCGCGTTCGACCCAATGCGTGGCGTGGCCACTTGCCCCGTGAAAACATCATCAAGCAGGCGTTGTGGGACATCCTGCAAGACGATGCCGAGGTCGAGCGCATGTTCCAGATCATCGTGGCGCAGCCGGAGTATTGAGGGTGACCCGGCGCAATACCCTCACGCTGGGCGAGCTTCAGGCTGACGTGATCAGGAAGGACATCAAGCACGTCCACTTGAGCGTGTATCCGCCCGATGGGCATGTGCGTATCTCTGCGCCTATGGGCATGGCGCTGGACACGATTCGTGTGTACGCCATCACCAAGCTGGATTGGATCAAGAGCCAGCAGCGCAAGCTGCGTGCGCAGGAGCGGGAAACGATTCGCGAGTACCTCAACCGCGAAAGCCATTACCTGTGGGGGCGGCGGTATCTGCTGAAAATCGTCGAGGCAGATGCGGTGCCATCAGTGAAGCTGCGCCACAACAGCATTGAGCTGCATGTTCGTCCTGGAAGCGATGTCGAAAGAAAGCACATCTTGCTGGAGAGCTGGTATCGCGAAAAGCTCCGCGCCGAGATTCCTGCCCTGCTTGCAAAGTGGCAACCGATCCTTGGCGTGAAGCCTGCCCGTGTGCTGGTACAACGGATGAAAACCAAGTGGGGCAGTTGCAACCCGGACAGCGGCAACGTGCGCCTCAATACCGATCTTGCCCGCAAGCCGCCCGCTTGCCTCGAATACATTTTCGTCCATGAACTGGCGCACCTGCTGGAACCCAGCCACAACGCCCGCTTCCAGTCATTGATGGATCAGGTCATGCCGCATTGGCGACAGATCAGGCATGAATTGAATCAACTCCCGGTTCGGCATGAGGCATGGGAGTGTTGAATTTCCGTCAGCTATCGCCTAACACGCTGTGATCCCACGCAAAAACAAACGCCCCGCGATGCGGGGCGTTTTCGTTGGAGCAAGGCGCAGGATCAGCGATTGCCGATGCCCACGTAGTCGCGGGTGGCTGCGCCGGTATAGATCTGGCGCGGGCGACCGATGCGGTTTTCCGGGTCTTCCTGCTGTTCCAGCCAGTGGCTGACCCAGCCGGCGGTGCGGGCGATGGCGAACATCACGGTGAACATCTCCACCGGGATGCCGAGTGCCTTGTAGATGATGCCGCTGTAGAAATCGACGTTCGGGTAGAGCTTGCGCTGCACGAAGTAGTCGTCCTTCAGCGCCGCTTCTTCCAGCCGCACCGCCACTTCCAGCAGCGGGTCGTTGACGTTGAGCGCGCCCAGCACTTCGTGGGTCATCTTGCGCACCAGCGCCGCGCGCGGGTCGTAGTTCTTGTACACGCGGTGGCCGAAGCCCATCAGGCGGAAGCCGGATTCCTTGTCCTTGGCCCTGTCCACGGCGGACTTCACGTTTTCCGGCTTGCCGATCTCGGCCAGCATCTTCAGCACGGCTTCGTTGGCACCGCCGTGCGCCGGGCCCCACAGCGCGGCCACGCCGGCGGCAACGCTGACGTAGGGATTCGCACCGGTGGAACCGACCAGGCGGACGGTCGAAGTCGAAGCGTTCTGCTCGTGGTCGGCGTGCAGGATGAACAGCAGGTCCATCGCCTTGGCGGCAACCGGATTCAGTTCCAGCGGCTCGCTGGGCACTTCCATCATCATGTGCAGGAAGCGCGTGGTGTAGTCGAGGTTGTTGCGCGGGTAGCGGATCGGCCAGCCGATGGAATAGCGATGGCAGGCAGCGGCGATTGTCGGCACCTTGGCGATCAGGCGGATCGCGGCAAGGCGGCGCTGTTCGGGGTCTTCGAGGTTCAGGTCGTTGTGGTAGAAGCTCGCCAGCGAACCCAGCATGCCGGTCAGCATCGCCATCGGGTGGGCGTCGTGGCGGAAGCCGTACAGGAAGGTGCGGAAGGCCTCGTGCATCATCGAGTGATGCGTGACTTCATGTTCGAAGGCGGCAAGTTGCGGCGCGGTCGGCAGTTCGCCGTGCATCAGCAGGTAGGCCACTTCCGGGAAGGTGGACTTCTCGGCCAGTTGTTCGATGGGGTAGCCGCGATACAGCAGCACGCCGGCATCGCCGTCGATGTAGGTGATCGCCGACTTGCACGACGCGGTGGCACCGAAGCCCGGGTCGTAGGTGAAGCAGCCGGTTTCCTTCGGCAGCTTGGCGATGTCGATGCTGGGCTGGCCCAGGGTGGGTTTCAGCACGGGCATGGCGACGGATTTGTCGCCCGCGGTCAGGGTGATCTGCTCGGGTTCGGACACGGCGCAACTCCAATGTTGTCCGCGCGGCACTGGCCCGCAGGCCATGCGCCAGCGCATGGGGAGCGGGAATTATTGCACAGGGGCAATCGAGCCCGGGCTCGGACGAAAGTCGCAGGCGCGGGTTTGCGGACACGCAAAACGGACGCACCAAACAAAACGGCCACTGCGAGGGTGGCCGTCGAATCTGGATCCCCGATCAGCGCACATCCATATGCTGTCGGGGACAAGGTCTTCCTGACCTTACTTCTGGTAGCGCTTGCGGAACCTGTCCACGCGGCCGCTGGTGTCGATCACCTTGTTCTGGCCGGTGTAGAAGGGATGCGAGGACGACGAGACTTCCACCTTGATGAGCGGATATTCGTTGCCGTCTTCCCACTTGGTCGTCTCCTTGCTGGAGAGGGTCGAGCGGGTGAGGATCTTGAAGTCCGAGGTCACGTCCTGGAAGACGACGTCGCGGTATTCGGGATGGATGCCGGCTTTCATGGCGTAAAACCTGAATTGGAACGGGACAGAGCCGCGCATTATAGCGGCCCTGTCGAGGGCGGTGCAAGTCTCCGGTTTCGGCGGGTCGGCGATCTTGAACGGGCGTTCTGAGCAGGCAATCCTGCCGGTCATTCGCTACGCGTCCCGAAATGCCGCTGCGCGAACGCCCGGCATGCTCGCTTGGGTTGCGCTGCGCTACCTGGCGGCCAGCGCCCGCTGGATCATCCCCTCGAACCGCTGCTGGTCGTAGCGCATCAGGATGTTCACGTTGTCCGGCGCGCCGGTCTGGCGGTTCCAGTCAACAATCGTGGCCCCGCGTGCATGGACGCCTGCGGTTTCCACCGCCAGCGGACGCCCCAGCACGTCCTGCGCGCCGTCCGGTTGCAGGGCGAAGGCCATCGCAAGTGCATCGGCGGCATGCCAGCGCTCACCGCGCCCCTGCTTCGACCACGCGCGGGTATGCGCGGAGATGCTGGCGTAGAAGCGGGCGCGATCGGAATCGGCAGCCAGCCAGCGTTCGGCGTCCTCGTGCAGGAAGCCATGCGCCAGCACGGCTTCCCAGTCGGCCAGATCGATCTTCGGGAAGGCCGAGAACACGATGTGCGCGGCTTCCGGATCAAAGGCGATGTTGAACTCCGCCGCCGGGGTGATGTTGCCGTGCGCGGTCACCGCCGCGCCCATCACCACGCAGCGTTTGATGCGCAGTGGCAGGGTGGGGTCGAGCTTCAGCGCCAGCGCGATGTTGGTCAGCGGGCCAAGCGCGACCAGTAGCAGCTTGCCGGCGTGCTCGTGCGACAAGCGCAAGATGGCGAGCGCGGCGTGTTCGGCCTGGGCCTTGCGCGATGCCGGGACATAGCCGGTATCGCCGAAGCCATCGCGCCCATGCACGTAGGCGGCGTCGCGCGCGGGGAACACCAGCGGTGCATCGGCACCGGGGAAGACAGGCGTATCGACACCACACACTTCGCACAGCTTCAGCGCATTGGCGACGGTGTGCTGCAGGCCGACGTTGCCGGCGGCGATGGTCAGGGCGACCACTTCATGGCATGGATCGTCGAAGGCCATCAGCAGGGCCAGCGCGTCGTCCACGCCGGGGTCGGTGTCGATCAGCAGGGGAATGCGTGCGTTCGTCATCGCCGAATTCTAGAGGGGAACGTCATGCCGCTGCGTACCGCGCCGCGCCGCCCACCCAGCGGTCGATGATGCGATCCGCCGTGTCCGGCATCTCCTGCAGCAGGCGGTCGGCGAGTTGATGCACGCGCGGCAGCAGGTCGGCATCGCGCGACAGGTCGGCCATGCGGAACGCGGCAAGGCCGGTCTGGCGGGTGCCCAGCAATTCACCGGGGCCGCGCAGTTGCAGATCCTTTTCGGCGATGGCGAAGCCGTCATTGGTCTGGCGCAGGGTGTCCAGCCGCTGCCGCGCCATCGCCGACAGCGGCGTCTGGTACAGCAGCACGCAGCTTGACGCCGCGCTGCCGCGCCCGACGCGGCCGCGCAACTGGTGCAGTTGTGCAAGGCCGAGCCGCTCCGCGTTTTCGATCACCATCAGCGAGGCATTGGGTACATCGACGCCAACTTCAATCACGGTGGTCGCCACCAGCAGGCCGGTTTCGCCATCCTTGAAGGCGCGCATCGTGGCCTGCTTCTCCGCTGCCTTCATGCGCCCGTGTACCAGACCCACGCGCAGGCCGGGCAGCGCGGCTTGCAGGGTTTCGAAGGTGGATTGCGCGGCCTGCGCGATGACTTCATCGGACTCGTCGATGAGGGTGCAGACCCAGTACGCCTGCCGGCCTTCCGCACAGGCATTGCGGATGCGGTCGATCAGTTCGGGCCGGCGTTCGGCGGACAGCGCGATCGTCGTTACCGGCGTGCGGCCCGGCGGCAGTTCGTCGATGGCGGACACGTCCAGATCGGCGTAGGCGCTCATCGCCAGCGTGCGCGGGATCGGCGTGGCGGTCATCACCAGCTGGTGCGGCACGTTGCCACGCCCCTTGTCGCGCAGCGCCAGACGCTGATGCACGCCGAAGCGGTGCTGTTCATCGACGATGGCGAGCGCAAGGTCATGAAAGTCCACGCCTTCCTGCATCAACGCATGGGTGCCGACGATGACCTGCGCCGCGCCGGTTGCCACGTCCTCCAGCGCCTTTGCACGCGCCTTGCCGGTGACCTTGCCAGCCAGCCAGCACACGCGCAGACCCAGCGGTTCCAGCCATGTACGCAGATTGTTGAGGTGCTGCTCGGCCAGCAGTTCGGTCGGTGCCATCAGCGCGGCCTGCCTGCCATCGGCCACGGCCAGCAGCGCCGCCATCGCTGCGACCACGGTCTTGCCGCTGCCCACGTCGCCCTGCACCAGCCGCAGCATCGGGTGCGGTTTGCAAAGGTCATCGCGCAGCTGCGCATAGACGCGCGCTTGCGCCTTGGTCAGCGCGAACGGCAGCGCTTTTTTCAGCTTCGCCACCAGTGTTTCGTCACCGCGCAGCGGGCGCGTGCCTTCCGCCTGCAAGGCCAGCCGCTGCCGGCGCAGGCTGAGCTGGTGGGCGAGCAGTTCTTCCAGCGCCAGCCGCCGTTGCGCGGGATGCAGGCCGCTTTGCAGCGCGGCCAGGTCGGCATCGCGCGGGGGCGTGTGCAGGGTCAGGATGGCGTCACGCAGCGAGGGCAGGCCGAGCTTGCGCAGCCAGTCGCGTGGCAGCAGTTCCAGCGTGTCCTCGTCCGGCAGGCGTTTCAGCGCCTGCAGGATCAGCTTGCGCAGGCTGGCCGGGCCGATGCCATCAATGGCGGGATAGACCGGATCGAGGACTTCGCCCAGCGCGTGTTCGCCGTCGTCCAGCACGCGATAGCTGGGATGCACGATTTCAAGGCCATGCTGGCCGGGGCGCGGCGTGCCATAGGCGCGCACCCGTGCGCCAACCGCAAACTGCGCGGTTTGGCGTGCGTTGAAATGGAAGAAGCGCAGCACCAGCGTGCCGCGCGCATCATCGGACAACGCGACGCGCAGCATCGGGCGATAGCGGAAGCCGCGTTCCACCGCCTCCACCCGCCCCTCCACCTGTGCAGCCACGCCGGGTTGCAGGTGGCGGATCGGGGTCAGCGTGGTGCGGTCTTCGTACTCGCGCGGCAGGTGCAGCCACAGGTCCTGTAGGGTCGAAAGCCCACGCGCGGCCAGCTTTTCACGCAGCGCGGGGCCAACGCCGGTCAGGACGCTGAGGGGGGTATCGGCGCCCGCAAGGGTGGGAGTTGGCGCTGGCGGCATCGCGCAAGCATGCCCGCCGGGCCGTGTCGCGCCAAGCTGCGCGGGCCTTCGGCTTGCCGGGGAAGGGGTTTGCCGATAGAATCCCGGCCCCTTTGCATCACTTCAGCGGCCAGCCGGTCGCAGGACAGATATGGCCCGTATTACCGTCGAAGATTGCCTGGAAGTGGTCGATAACCGCTTCGAGCTTGTGATGATGGCCGCCAAGCGCGCGCGCCAGCTGGCCGGTGGCGTTGATCCCAAGCTGGACAACAGCGAAGCCAACGACAAGCCGACCGTGCTCGCCCTGCGCGAGATCGCCGCGCGCAGCATCGACAGCGACTACATCGACGCGGTGGAAAAGGCCGAGCGCGAGCGCAAGGAGCGCGAGGCGCTGGAATGGGCCGCTGCCGAAGTGGTGGCTGGCGACGACGACATGAAGGGCGACGACTGAGGCCAGCCTCGGCATCTGCCTTCCAAAACGGCCCTGCGGGGCCGTTTTTCGTTTCCGGGACAGGGGTTTACGGTTTACATACGGGGCGGTTAGGCTCGCCGGATGAGCCCCGGCGATCCTGCCCTTGCCCTGAAGTCCCAGCCCGCGCCTGCCGAAGACGCGGTGCCGGACTACGTGCAGGCGCTGGAACGCGCGGCATCCTACCTGCCGGATGACCAGCGCGCGCAACTGCGGCGCGCATGGGCGGTGGGCGCGGCGGCGCATGCAGGGCAGACCCGCAAATCCGGCGAGCCCTACATCACCCATCCGGTGGCGGTGGCGCAGGTGCTGGCGGAGCAGGGGCTGGATGTCGAAACGCTGGTGGCGGCGATCCTGCACGACACCATCGAGGACACGCCGCTGTCGCGCGCCGATCTTGCCGCGCAGTTCGGCGAGACCGTGGCTGAACTGGTCGATGGCGTCACCAAGCTGGACAAGCTGCGTTTCGCGGACAGGCAGGAAGCGGCGGCGGAGAGTTTCCGCAAGATGCTGCTGGCGATGTCGCGCGACCTGCGCGTCATCCTCATCAAGCTGGCCGACCGCCTGCACAACATGCGCACGCTTGGCGCGCAGTCTGCGGAAGCGCGCCGGCGCATCGCCATCGAAACCCTGGACATCTACGCGCCCATCGCCCAGCGGCTGGGCATGAACCTGATCAAGGCGGAGCTGCAGGATCTTGGTTTCCGCGCGCTGCATCCGTGGCGGCATGCGGTGATCGACAAGCGCATCCACAGCCAGCCGGTGGTGCGGCGCGAGGCGCTGGCGCAGATCGAGGCGCGGCTGGCGCAGCGGCTGGCGCTGGAGAAGCTGGAGCATCGGCTGGTCGGGCGGATCAAGACGCCGTGGAGCATCTACACCAAGATGCGCGCGGAAGGCCGCAGCTTCGATCAGGTGATGGATGTGTTCGGCTATCGCGTGATCGTGGACAACGTGCCGGACTGCTACCACGCACTCGGCGTGGTGCATGCGGTGTTCAAGCCGCTGGACGGGCGCTTCCGTGACTTCATCGCCATTCCCAAGGCGAACGGCTACCAGTCGCTGCACACGGTGTTGTTCGGGCCGTATGGCTCGCCCATCGAAGTGCAGATCCGCACCCGCGAGATGGATCTGGTGGCCGAACGCGGCGTGGCCGCGCACTGGGCCTACAAGCATGGCGGCGAAGGCAACAGCGCGCAGACCCGCGCCTCGGCATGGATCGCGGGGCTGGTGGAAAGCCAGCGCGGCACCGGCTCGTCGCTGGAGTTCCTCGAAAACGTCAAGGTCGATCTGTTCCCGGACGAGGTCTATCTGTTCACGCCCAAGGGCGAGATCATGGCGTTGCCGCGCAATTCCACCGCGCTGGATTTCGCCTATGCCGTGCATACCGATGTCGGCAACCATGCGGTGGCCGCGCGCGTGGACAAGAAACTGGCACCGCTGCGCGCACGGCTGAACAGCGGGCAGACGGTGGAAATCATCACCGCGAAGTCGGCGGCACCGGCGGCGCAGTGGCTGGAATTCGTGGCCACTGGCAAGGCGCGCACCGCGATCCGCCAGCAGCTCAAGCAACTGGAACACGAGGATGCGGTGCGGCTGGGCCACCACATGCTGGATCGCGCGCTGGGCGAGCGTGGCACGTCGCTGGACCGGCTGCCGCTGGCACGGCTGGACGGCTATCTGGCCGAGAACCGCTACCCGCGCCTGGAAGCGCTGCTGGCCGACATCGCGCTGGGCAACCGCATGCCGATGCAGGTGGCGCAGGCGCTGGCGCAGGAGCAGGTGCCGCAGGCCGAAGGCGCAGCCCGCCGTACCGATGCCGTGCCGCGCGAACGCATCCTGATTACCGGTGCGGAGCGCGGCGTGGTCAGCTTTGCGCAGTGCTGCCTGCCGATTCCCGGTGATGACGTGATGGGCTATCACAGCGCCGGCAAGGGCATCGTGGTGCATCGCATGGAATGCCCGAACGTGGCCGAGTTCCGCAAGTCACCGGAGCGCTGGGTGCCGATTGGCTGGGATCGCGAAGTGAGCGGCGACTTCGGCGTGGCGATCCGGGTGGAAGTGGAGAACCGCCCCGGCGTGCTGGCGCAGGTGGCCGCCGCGATCGCCAATGCCGATTCCAACATCGACCGGGTGGAATATCTGGAGCGCGACAACAACATCGCCGCGATCCGCTTCTCCATCGAGGTATCGGACAACCGCCACCTGGCCGAAGTCATGCGCCGCGTGCGCCGGCTGGGCGTGGTGCAGGACGTGCAGCGTTCGTGAGGCGAGATGCGGAGCAAGCTCCGCATCTACAATGCGAAGGTTCCCATCTTCGAGAAAACCACCATGCCCCGCACCGCCATCCACAGCGATTCCGCGCCCGCTGCCATCGGTCCCTATTCTCAAGCAGTACGCACGCAGGCCACCCGCGCCGGCAACACGGTGTACTTCAGCGGACAGATCCCGCTGGATCCGGCCACCGGCGAGATCGTCGGCGCAGGCGACATCGATGCGCAGGCGCGCCGTGCCTTCGACAACCTGAAAGCCGTGTGCGAGGCCGCAGGCGGCACCATGGACGACATCGTGCGTGTTGGCCTGTACCTCACCGACCTGTCGCAGTTCGGCGCGGTCAACGCGGTGATGGGCGAATACTTCAGCCAGCCGTACCCGGCGCGTTCCACCATCGAAGTGTCGGCGCTGCCCAAGGGCGCGGCGTTTGAAGTCGATGCGGTGATGGTGCTGGGCTGAAACCGGCGGGCGGCGTCAGTCGCCGCCGCGTTCGTAGCCCGCGATTTCGTCCTCGGCCAGCAGCGCGCGCAACTGCGCCGCCGATGCGCGGCGCATCGGTTTTTCATCGATGCCGGACAGCGGTGCCTGCCGCAGTACATCCAGCGGCAGCACGGTGATGTCGAAGCTCAGGTCTTCGGCTGCAAACAGCCAGACCGGGAAGTCGCCATCACGGGTGCGGTCCAGCCGCAAGTGGCGGCTGCGCGATTGCGCGGGGATGCCATGCTCGTCCAGCCAGCGCGCGGGTGCGTCCGGGTCGTCGCTGTGGACGTGCAGGGCCACCGGCGAATGGGTGTCGGCGGTGCCGTCCAGCACCGGGCCAACCAGTCGCGGCTCGAAGCGCTCGAAGAACGCCAGCGCGCGCAACGCGGCTTCGCGTCGGCGGCGCAGTTCGGCGGGCTGGTCATCGCCCAGGAACAGGCGCTGGTATTCGCGCAGTGCATCCTCGATCTCGCGGTTGCGCGGCAGCGAGGCATCGTCATGGATGCCCAGCCGCTGCGCGGCCTTGAGCTTGGCCTGGTGGTAGTCGCGGATGCCGCCTTCGGCCATCAGCCGGGCGGCTTCAAAGGCCAGATGCTGGCGGCGTTCGCGGGTGCGGGTTTGCGCATGCAGATGCGCATGGGCCTTGGTGTGTTGGCGGGCGTTCGGCATCGCACATCCCCCTGTGGCCTGCAGGGACTGTACCCGAGCCGGCGGGCGCATGCACATGCCGGTGCTTGTGCCGGCCTTCAGAAGATGTCGAAGGCTTCCTCGGCGGGCGCGGCGTCCTCGGCGGGGAACATGTCCAGTTCCTCCAGCATGCGCGCCTCGTCCTCGACCTTGACCCATTCGACCACGCCATTTGCGCGCACCTGCACCATGCCGTCCGGCGGGTCGAGACCGCGCTCGGGCTGATCCTTCAGCGCAGCCTTCATGTAGCCGATCCAGATCGGCAGCGCGGCCTTGCCGCCATATTCGCGGTAGCCCAGCGGCTTGAAGTCGTCGCGCCCCACCCAGACCACGGTGGTGTAGGGGCCACCGAAACCGGCAAACCAGGCGTCGCGATGGTCGTTGGTGGAACCGGTCTTGCCGCCCACGTCCTCGCGGCCCAGCACCTTGGCGTCGGTGGCGGTGCCGCGCTTGACCACGTCGCGCATCATCGACTGCAACTGCCAGGCCACCCGCGGGTCGATGGCGCGCGGCGCGACCAGCATGTCCGGGTCAGGTGTTGCAGTCTTGCCCGGCTTGGCTGCAGTGGTGGATTGGGCGGGTTTGGCCGTGCTGGCGGGTGGGGTGGTACCGACCGGACTTAAGTCGAAGCCATCGACCTTGGCCTTGACGGGTGCCGACGGCTGGCCGGGCGTGGCCGCTACCGCGCAGTACGGGCAGGCGATGGCGGGCTTCTCGCGGAAGACCTCCTTGCCTTCACTGTCGCGCACGCTGTCGATCAGCCAAGGCGTGACCAGAAAGCCACCGTTGGCGAAGGCGGTATAGCCGCGCGCCACCGACAGCGGCGTCAGTGAGGCCGTGCCCAGCGACATCGACAGATTGGGCGGCAGGCTGGCTTCGTCAAAGCCGAAATGGCTGATGTAGCGACGCGCGTAGTCCACGCCGATGGCATCCAGCAGGCGCACCGAAACCAGATTGCGCGACTGCACCAGCGCCTCGCGCACGCGCATCGGCCCGGCAAACCTGCCGCCATCGTTCTGCGGACGCCACATCTTGCCGCGCCGATCCTTGAACACCACCGGTGCGTCCAGCACGATCGAAGCGGGGTTGAAGCCGCGCTCGAACGCCGCCGCATACAGGAAGGGCTTGAAGCTGGAGCCGGGCTGGCGCTTGGCCTGGGTGGCGCGGTTGAACTTGTTGCCGGCATAGCTGAAGCCGCCGACCAATGCGCGGATGGCCCCGTTATCGGCATCCAGCGATACCAGCGTTGCCTGCGCGCGCGGCAGTTGATCCAGCGCCCACTGTGCCGGTGCCTCCGCCTTGTCGGCGGGCAGCCTGCGCACGCGCACCACGTCGCCGCGCTGGGCCAGTGCCGATGCCGGCTTGCCGGCCCACGCAATCGCGTTGCCGGACAGCGCCAGTTCGCTGCCGTCGGCCAGCACCACCCGCAGTGCGCCGCCTTCGCTGCCGGTCACCACCGCCGGCAGCAGGCCACCTTGCGCCGGCGTGCTGCGGATCAGCCTGGCGATGGCGGCGGCATCGGCACCTGCCGGGATCTCCACCTGCTGCTCGGGCTTGCGCCAGCCGTGGCGGTGGTCATAGAGGCGCAGGCCATCCACCACCGCCTTGTCGGCGGCAGCCTGCAGCGACGGGTCGATGGTGGTGGTGACGTGGTAGCCCTTGGTCAGCGCCTCATCGCCGTAACGCTCGATCATCTGCTGGCGCACCATTTCCGCGATGTAGGGCGCATACACCTCGACCGGGCGTTCGTGCGGCTTGGCATGCATCGGCACCGCGCGCGCGGCATCGGCCTGCGCCTGGCTGACAAAGCCCAGCATCGCCATGCGCGGCAGGATGTAGTTGTCGCGGCGCATGCGGGCGCGCTCGGGGTTGCTGATCGGGTTGCCGCTGGACGGGAACTTGGGGATGCCGGCCAGGGTGGCGGCCTCGTCCAGCGTCAGTTGATCCAGCGTCTTGCCGTAGTAGAACTCGGCGGCAGCAGCCACGCCGTAGGCGCGGTGGCCGAAGAAACTCTTGTTGAGGTAGAGCTCGAAGATTTCGTCCTTGGACAGTTCCTGTTCCATCTTCCGCGCAAGCAGCATTTCCTGGAACTTGCGGCTGAAGCTGTACTCGGAGCTGAGGAAGAACTGCTTGGCGACCTGCTGGGTGATGGTGGAACCACCGGCGACCCGCTCGCGGCCCCCGGTCTTGGCCAGCAGCCAGATCGCGCGGGCCACGCCCTTGTAGTCCACGCCCTCGTGTTCGTAGAAATTGGCGTCCTCGGCGGCCAGGAAGGCGTCCTTGACCTGCTTCGGAACCTGCGCAATTTCCACCGGATAGCGGCGCATTTCGCCGAAAAGCGCCATCAGCCGGCCATCGGCGGCATACACGTACATCGGCTCCTGCAACTCGGTGCCGCGCAGTGCCTGCACGTCCGGCAGGCGCGAGCCGACGATCCAGACCAGTACGCCCGCAATCACCACTCCAGCCAGCAAAAGTGCGACCGAGCCCAGCAAAAACCAGCGCAGAAGGCGGGAAAAGCGGGGCATTGGGCAGGTTTCCGATTGCAGCGAGCGGGGCTGCGGAGTATAGAGTAGGCGCTGGCACTGACCGGGCCTGACAGGGGGCAACCGGTATCCTTCCGGGGTTTCCGGCGACGGAAACCGGGTACGGCAGGGCGGTTGACGGCAGGCAAAATGGGGAAACCTGTTGCCTTGTCGTGAAAAGTCCGTTATTCATGTACTACAGCACCAAGTGCGCGTAAGCGCCCGTGGGAAGGGGAGATACCGTGGGTCTGGTGACGAAAACACAATCGCCGTTGATCGGCGTTGATATCAGTTCGACTGCGGTCAAGCTGCTGCAGCTTGCGCGGGTCGGCGACCGCTATCGCGTGGAGCATTACGCGGTGGAGCCTTTGCCGCCCAATGCCGTGGTCGAGAAGAACCTGGTCGAAGTCGAAGCCGTCGGCGAGGCGATCCGCCGCGCTGTGGCGCGTTCCGGAAGCAAGACCAAGCACGCCGCCGCTGCCGTGTCCGGCTCTTCGGTCATCACCAAGGTGATCCCGATGCATGCCGATCTGGACGAGGACGCGCTTGAGTCCCAGATCGAGCTGGAGGCGGTCAACTACATCCCGTACCCGATCGAGGAAGTGAACCTCGACTTCGAGGTGCTGGGGCCGATGCCCGGCAACAACGAGATGGTGCAGGTGCTGCTGGCGGCATCGCGTTCGGAGAACGTCGAGGTGCGCGCCTCCGCGCTGGAACTCGGCGGGCTGACGGCCAAGGTGATCGATGTCGAGGCCTTCGCCATCGAGAATGCCTATGCGCTGATGGCCGGCAACCTCAACGTCCCGCGCGACGGGCTGGTGGCGCTGGTGGATGTTGGCGCGACCATGACCACGCTGAATGTCCTGCGCGGCGGTCGCAGCATCTACACCCGCGAGAATGTCTTTGGCGGCAAGCAGCTCACTGACGAAGTGATGCGTCGCTACAGCCTGAGCTACGAAGAAGCCGGCCTTGCCAAGCGTCAGGGCGGGCTGCCGGAGAGCTACGAGATCGAAGTGCTTGATCCGTTCAAGGAAGCGATGGTGCAGCAGGTCAGCCGACTGCTGCAGTTCTTCTACGCCGGCAGCGAGTTCAATCGGGTTGACCAGGTGGTGCTGGCTGGCGGTTGCGCCTCCATCCCCGGCATTGCGGCGATGGTCGAGGAGCAACTCGGCATTCCGAGCGTGGTCGCCAATCCGCTGGCGCAGATGACGCTGGGGCCGCGCGTGCAGGCGCATGCGCTGGCACAGGATGCCCCCGCGCTGATGATCGCCTGCGGGCTTGCCATGAGGAGCTTCGACTGATGGCCAAGATCAATCTCCTCCCGTGGCGCGAAGAGCGTCGCAAGGCCCGGCAGAAGGAATTCGTCAGCATGCTCGGGCTGGCTGCGCTGGCCGGCGTGCTGGCGTCCTTCCTGATCGTCAGTTTCTACAACGGGCGCATTTCCAACCAGAACGCGCGCAACGAATTCCTGCGCGGCGAGATCACCAAGGTTGACGCGCAGATCAAGGAAATCGAGGCGCTGGACCAGAAGAAGTCCAAGCTGCTGGCGCGCAAGGAAGTGATCGAGCAACTGCAGTCCAATCGCTCGCAGATGGTGCACCTGTTCGATTCGCTGGTGCGCACCATCCCCGAGGGTGTGGCGCTGACCTCGATCAAGCAGGAAGGCGATGTCCTGACCCTGACCGGGCGTTCGCAGTCCAATGCCCGTGTTTCGACCTACATGCGCAATCTGGAAGGCTCGGGCTGGATGGTCAATCCCGACCTCAACGTGATTGAAGCGAAGGAAGGCAATCCCGGCCTGCCCTACGAGTTCAACCTGAAGGTCAAGCTGGCCAACCCGAACGCGCCGAAGGATGGCGAAGACGGTGCCGACGCCGCTGCCCCCGCAGCCGCCCCGGCCACGCCCGCCGCAGCAGGAGCCGCCTCGTGAGCACCAAGAAGAAGATCAAACTCAACGAGCTGGACATCAACAACATCGGCGGCTGGCCGCGCCAGGCGCAGATGGGGTTCTGCATTGCACTGGCCGTGCTGATTATTGCCCTGGCATGGTGGGTGTTCGTGCGTGGCAAGCGCACCGAGCTGGAACAGCTTGAAGCGCAGGAAACTGAGCTGCGTACCGAGTTCGAGAACAAGCAGGGGCGCGCCGCCAATCTGGAACCGCTGAAGCAGCAGCTTGCGCAGATGGAGCAGCAGTTGCAGCAGATGCTGCGCCAGCTGCCCAGCAAGACCGAAATGCCGGAACTTATCACCGACATCTCGCAGACGGCGCTGGCCACCGGCATCCAGAACGAGCTGTTCCAGCCTGGCCCCGAGGTCAAGCAGGAGTTCTACGCGGAAAAGCCCATCTCCCTGCGCATGGTGGGTACGTACCACCAGTTCGGTGCCTTCGTCAGCGGCGTGGCCTCGCTGCCGCGCGTGGTCATCATGACCATGCACGACATCTCGCTGCAGCCCAAGGATGCCAAGGTGGGTGGGCGGATCGGCCCCAACAGCGCGCTGGAACTGGCCGGCACGGTCAAGACCTATCGTTATCTGGACGAAGATGAAGAAGCAGCGTCCGCCGATGCCAAGGCGGCACCTGCCGCCGACGCGGCCAAGGGAGGTACCTGACATGCGCATGCAACCGATCCATCGCGCCTGCGGTCGCCTGCTTGCAGTAGCGCTTTGCGTGGCGCTTGCCGGTTGCGGCGGTGCCAGCAGCGACCTGGAGAAGTGGGTTGCCGAGGTGAAGGCCAAGCCCGCGCCGCCGCTTGATCCGCTGCCGGTGATGCAGCAGTTCGAAACCTTCGAATATGCCGCGCAGGATCTGCGTGATCCTTTCAGCGACGTGTTCACCAGCAGCAGCGGCGGCAGCGGCCCGCGCCCGGATCCGGGCCGGCGCAAGCAGACGCTGGAGCAGTTCCCGCTGGACAGCCTGGACATGGTCGGCACGCTCGGTGCCGGCAAGAATCTGGTGGCACTGGTGATGGCACCGGACAAGGTGACCTACCGGGTGCTGCCGGGTGCCTACATGGGGCAAAGCGATGGGCGGGTGACCGCCGTGCAGGAAGACCGGATCGAACTGGTCGAACTGGTACCGGATGGCGCTGGCGGGTGGCTGGAACGCCCTGCCAGGATCGCCCTCGAAGACAATTGATTGGGGAATAGACCGATGACCGTCATCAATGCCAAGCAACAGCGGCCTGTCCGGCGCCCCTTGCCCCTCGCCACCTGTGCGATGGGCCTTGCCGTGGGCCTGTACGCCGCCGGCGCAAGCGCCCTGCCCACCACGGCCATTGTGGCCGGCATGGGCCAGTCCGCCACCGGGGCACTGGCCGACCCGGCCAAGCGCACGCCGGATGCCGTCGCGCTTTCCGCGATCGACTTCAAGCGTGGCGATGGCGGCTCCGGCAAGCTGATCCTGCGCTTCTCCGGCACCGGTGCCGCGCCCGACCTGCGCAACATGGGGTCCAACGTGGTGGTTGACATCGGCAATGCGCAGCTGCCGGCTGCGCTGCAGAGGCCGATGAACGTCACCGACTTCGCCACCCCGGTGCAGCGCATCGATGCCCGTGCCACCAGCAGCGGTGCGCAGCTGGTACTCGGCACCAAGGGCAGCTTCGAGTCGATGGCCTACCAGAGTGGCAACGAGTACATCGTTGAAATCGTGCCGCGCGCGACCCCGGTGGTGGCCAAGGTCGACGCCAAGGTGCCTGCAGTCGGTGCCGCCGCAACGGGTGCCGCCAGCAGCAATTCCAGCGTCCGCTACAGCGGCAAGCCGGTGAACTTCAACTTCCAGGACATCCCGGTGCGCACCGTCCTGCAGCTGATCGCCGAAGAATCCAACCTCAACATCGTCGCGGCCGACACCGTGCAGGGCAACGTTACCCTGCGCCTGACCAATGTGCCGTGGGATCAGGCGCTGGACATCGTCCTGCAGGCCAAGTCGCTGGACAAGCGCCGCAGCGGCAATGTGGTCTGGGTGGCACCGCAGGCGGAGATCGCCAAGTTCGAGCAGGACAAGGAAGACGCGCGCATCAACCTTGAAAACCGCGCGGAGAAGGTGACCGAATACATCCCGATCAGCTATGCCAATGCCGAGGACATCGCCAAGCTGCTGACCGACGAGAGCAAGGGCAATGCCCAAGGTGGTGGGCAGACGGGGCAGAGCCAGCAGGATCGCGGTTTCCTGTCGCCGCGCGGCAGCATCAGCTACGACAGGCGCACCAACACCCTGCTGGTGATCGACATCCCGCAGCGCGTCGCCAATATCCGCGACCTGGTGCAGAAGCTGGACAAGCCGGTGGATCAGGTGGTCATCGAGGCACGCATCGTGATCGCCAACGAGTCGGTTGCCCGCGAACTGGGTGCCCGCTTTGGCATTACTGGCGTCAAGGACAATGCGTTCTACAGCAACAGCGTTGACAACAACATCTCGAACCAGAACTCCATCAACGCTGCGGCAGATGCCAACAGCGCCACGCCGACGCCATCGCCGTTGGTGCGGCCGACGATCACGCGTGGTTGGATGTCCGATCTGCCGGCCACATTGAACAGCACGGCGGGCTCGTTGGCACTGTCGATCCTCAATGCCGGTTATGCGCTGGACATCGAGCTGTCGGCGATCCAGGAAGAAGGCCGTGGCGAGGTGATTTCCAACCCGCGCATCGTCACCAGCAACCAGAAGGAAGCGGTCATCAAGCAGGGCCGCGAGGTCGGTTACCTGACCGTCTCCGGTGCCGGTGGGCAGGCGACCCCGACGGTGGCCTTCAAGGATGCCGTGCTTGAGCTGAAGGTCACCCCGACCATCACCAATGACGGGCGCGTGTTCCTGAACATGGGCGTGAAGAAGGACGAGTTGAACGGCTACGTCAATATGGGCACCTTCGGTCAGGTGCCGGAAATCGCCAAGCGCGAGGTCAATACGGCGGTGCTGGTGGAAGACGGCCAGACCGTGGTGATCGGTGGCGTGTACGAATTCAGTGACCGCACCGATGTCTCGAAGGTACCGTTCCTGGCCGATCTGCCGATCATCGGCAATCTGTTCAAGAACAAGGGCCGCACCAAGACCAAGGCCGAACTGCTGGTGTTCGTGACGCCGAAGGTGATGCGCGTCGCGCAGCGCTGATACGCCGCCAGCAAGAAGTCGTCGCGACGGGAGCCGAAAGGCTCCCGTCGTCGTTTCGGGCAGGCGTGAGCTGCGTGCTTTGTTAAGCTGCCCACCTGCGTGCAACGGGATAGTGCGATGGGCGAAGCAAACACCGGCAAGCTGCAACTGCACTGGAAGATGCTGATCGGCTTCCTTGCGGGATTGCTGTTCGGACTTGCCGCGCATTACGGTGCTGGCGATTCGGGTTGGGTGCAGTGGCTCACCGCCAACATCACCCAGCCGGCGGGCACGTTGTTCCTGCGCCTGATCTTCATGCTGGTGATCCCGCTGCTGTTCTCCGCGCTGGTGATCGGCGTGGCCGAGATGGGCGACGTGCGTTCGCTTGGGCGCGTTGGCTGGAAGACGCTGGGCTATACCGTGATCGCCTCGGGTATTGCGGTGGCGCTGGGCCTGCTGCTGGTGAACTGGCTGCAGCCGGGTGCGGGCGTGGACCCCGCCGCCGCGCAGGCGATGCTGGCGCAAGGGGCAGACCGCGCGAAGGAAATCGCGGGTGGCGCGGCGTCACAGCCCAAGGGGCTGGAAATGCTGCTGGCGATCGTGCCGGACAACGTGGTCAAGGCTGCTGCCGAAAACACCATCCTCGCGGTGATGTTCTTCGCGCTGATGCTGGGCATCGGCATGGTGCTGACCCGCACGCAGGCCACCGAAACCCTGTTGCGTGGCATCCAGGGCCTGTTCGATGTGTCGATGACCCTGATCGGGCTGGTGATCCGCCTCGCCCCGTATGCGGTGTTCTGCTTCATGTTCAACCTGGCCGCGCTGTTCGGCTGGGATCTGCTGCGCTCGCTGGGTGCGTATGTCGGCGTGGTGGTGCTGGCGCTGGCCATCCACCTGATCGTGGTCTATTCGCTGATGCTGAAGCTGCTTGGCGGCTGGTCACCCGCGGCGTTTTTCCGTGGCGTGCAGGAAGCGATGGTGATGGCGTTCTCCACGGCGTCGTCCAACGCGACCTTGCCGGTTGCGTTGCGGGTGGCCGACGAGAAACTGCATTTGCCGCGAAAGGTGTCGCGCTTCGTGCTGACCGTGGGCGCCACTGCCAACCAGAACGGCACCGCGCTGTTCGAAGGCGTGACCGTGCTTTTCCTCGCCCAGTTCTTTGGCGTTGACCTCAGCCTGACCCAGCAGGTCACGGTGATGTTCGTGTGCATCCTTGGCGGCATTGGCACCGCCGGCGTGCCTGCCGGCTCGTTGCCGGTGGTGGCGCTGATCTGCGGCATGGTCGGCGTGCCGCCGGAAGGCATCGGCCTGATCCTGGGCGTGGATCGCTTCCTCGACATGTGCCGCACCACGCTCAATGTCACGGGTGACCTGATGCTGGCGGCCGTGGTGTCGAAGGGCGAGGAGCGCGAACCGGTCGCGACCGCGTAGCCGTCCGTTACTTGCGGCGTGGCTTGTTTTTCTTCGGTGTTGCGGGCGCTGGCGCGACGGCGGGGGCTTCCTGCACGGGGCAGGCAAAGCCCTTGCGCGGCCCATTGAGGATGCCAAGCATGCGCTCGCTCACGCGCGCGGCATCGCCATTGAGACGCCAGTCGTACAGCGTGCTGAAACTCAGCACGCGAGCCACGTATTCGCGGGTTTCCTTGTAGCTGATGGTTTCGATCCAGATGTCCGCGTCCATGTCCGGGCGCTGCGCCATCCAGCGGTTCAGCGGCGCGGGGCCGGCGTTGTAGCCGGCGATCACCTGATAGGGCTTGCCGCCGTAGCGATCCATCAGCTGGCGCAGATAGGCAGTGCCGATGGCGATGTTGGTGTCGGCGTCATACAGGCTGTCGCCGCCCTGCCACGGGATGCCGAACTTCGCCGCAACGCCAACGCCGGTGGATGGCAGCACCTGCATCAGCCCGCGTGCATCGGCGGACGAGCGTGCGCGCGGATCGAACACGGATTCGGCGCGGATTTCGCCTGCGATCCATGCGGGGTCGAGCCTGTGGCGCGCGGCTTCGCGGCGGATGCTGGCGTCGTGGTGCAGCGGGAAGCGCAAGTGATAGAGGCGCTGTTCGTCGGGATAGCGCTTGCCGCCGACGTTGACCAGCCCGAACACGCCGCGATCGAACCAGCCGTTGTCTTGCGCTACTTCCACCGCGATGCGGCGCTGCTCGTCGCTGAAGCGTGCGAGTGCGTCCTTCCATTCGCGCTCTGCCCAACCCTTGCGATCCAGCGCGAACAGTTGCAGCGCGCGGATGATGGCCGGGTCGCGGGCGATGGCCTGCTTCGCCGCGGGCGTGACCGCCGGTTGCCACGGGCAAAGCGCATAGGGTTGGTTGAGGCGGTCGGCGGCGAGGAAACCGTGGAAATCGGACTTCGATGCGGCCTGCGCGTACAGCGCCTTTGCAGCCGCCGCATCGCCAGTGAGCTCGCTGGTGCGCGCGGCGAACCATGTCCAGCGTGAATCGCTGCGCAGTGCTTCGGGCATGCGCCTGAGCGCGGTCAGTGCGCCGGCCCAGTCGCTGCGCGACAGCGCTTCGCGCACCTGCCATTCGTGCAGGTTGGCGTCATAGGCGGAAAGCGGCACCGCAGCCAGCCGCTGCGCCGAGTTGGGCAGGTAGGACGCGACCGTCCACAGCGCGATCTGGTGCAGCACGCGACCGCGTTCGGCTTCGTCCAGACCAAGCGCCCGCGTCACGCCGGGCAGCATCGCTTCGATCATGTCGGGCGATGCCTTGGCGGCTTTTGCCAGTGCCCGCGACGCCACTTGCCGGCTGCGGGCATCGCGCGGCCACTGGCCTGGAATCGCGGCGACGGGATTGTCGAAGTAGGCGGCATAGCTGCTGGCAAGCACGGCATCAGCAGCGGGCAAGCCACGCGCAGCGGCGCGGATCACGCCGGGCTGGGCTTCGGCAATAGCCAGGTCGATGCGTTCCCAGCGCAGCGCGTCGTGCAATCCCCCTTGCGCGGCAAGCTGCGCGAGCGGTGCATCGCATTGCGCGGGCAGGGATTTGCCACTGCTGCGCCAGATGCTTTGTGCATCCTGCGTCCATTGCGCATCGACGCGGTTCATCGCCATCCGCGCCTGCAGGTGCAGGCAGCGTAGCGCGGGGTCGTCGATGCCCGGTTCCCAGTTCGACAGGAAGGCCTGCCATTCGTTGCGGCGGGCCAGTGCGGGCAACCATTCGTTGCGAAATGCCGTTGCCACCGGCTGATTTCGCTGGCTTGCAAGGAAGGCGTTGCCGCGCGGGATCGGTAATGTGTCGATGCGCTTGCGCAGTGCCGCGTATTCCAGCCATCCGGCCAGTGGTTGCCCGCTGAAGCCTGCCAGCGCCAGATCGTCCAGCGTGCCGCGATTGGCGGCTTCCAGTGCGGCCTTCATCGCAGGCGAAGGCATCGGCACCTGCACGGGCGCGGTGCGTTGCACCAGCGGTGGTGCCGGGGGCGTGGAGGATTGCGCCAGCGCAGGGCCAGCGAGCGACCATGCAAACAACAGGAACAGTGCGTGCTTGTGCATCGCCGGACTATAGCCGAGCATCGATGAATGTCTCCGCTGGAGTTGGATGGATGTCGGCATTGCTTGCATATCTTCTGCTGGGTGCATGCGCGGGCGTGCTGGCGGGCCTGCTGGGCATCGGCGGCGGGCTGGTGCTGGTGGGTGCGCTGGCCTGGCTGCTGCCGCGCCATGGCGTGCCTGCCGATGCGGCGATGCATGTTGCATTGGCGAGTTCACTTGCCAGCATCGTGCTGACCGCCGCTTCGTC
This sequence comes from Thermomonas sp., assembly GCF_047606765.1. Taxonomy (GTDB): domain Bacteria; phylum Pseudomonadota; class Gammaproteobacteria; order Xanthomonadales; family Xanthomonadaceae; genus Thermomonas. The sequence goes on from NZ_JASGED010000058.1 coordinate 42,810, forward strand.
CGCGCGGTCGCATCATCGGCGCGGCAGCGTGCTGTGGCCGACGGTGGCATGGATGGTGCCGGGCGTGCTGCTCGGCGGCTGGCTGGGTAGCCGCTTCGCGATTGGTCTGGACGATGGCGTGCTGCGCTGGTGCGTGGCCGGCTATTGCTGGATCGTGGCGGCGCAGATGTTGTTGTCGAAGCCGAAGACAGGTGGCGACGCCGCGCTGGTGCCGCGCGGGCCGGGCTATACCGCAGCGGGCGGTGCCATTGGCATCGTGTCCGCGATTGTCGGCATCGGCGGTGGCAGCCTGACCGTGCCGCTGCTGGTCTGGCGCGGCGTTGCGCCGGTGCGCGCGGTGGGCACCTCATCGGCCTGCGGCATCTTCATCGGCATCGGCAGCGCGCTTGGTTATGCCTTGCAGGCGCCAGAAGGCGCGTTGCAGATGCAAGGTGCGGTGGGCTATGTCTATCTGCCGGCGGCGCTGGGTGTGGCCGTGGCCTCGGTGCTGGCCGCGCCGCATGGCACGCGGTTGGCGCATGCGCTCAGCGGTGCTGCGCTCAAGCGCGTGTTCGCGGTATTCCTGATGCTGGTGGGCAGCGCGTTTGCGTATAGCGCGTTGTAGGTGACTGCATCGACCGTCGTGCGTCCGCTCCGCCGCTCGAAATGCGGCGTCGCGTTCCTCCCGATGGTCTTGCCCGCGTAGCTAACGCAACGCCGCTTCCGGCACGTCCAGCTCCACCGACAGCGCCAGATGGTCGGACTGCGCGGCAGGCACCGCCTGCATCGCGCCGATGCCCAGCGCCGGTGTCACCAGCATGTGGTCGATGGCGCGTTGCGGTCGCCATGAAGGAAACGTCGGCACGCACTGCGCGGGCGGTTGCAGTTTCGTCTTGCGATACAGGCCCTGCATTTCCGGGCGATCCGGGTCGCAGTTGAAATCGCCCATCAGCACCGCATGCGGATGATCGCCCAGCCGCTCGGCGATGAAGTCCAGTTGCGCGCGCCGCGATTGGCTGCCGAGCGACAAATGGGCAACCGCGACCAGCAGCGCATCGTCGCCATCGCCAAAACTTGCCAGCAGCAGGCCGCGCCCGCGCACCAGCCCGGGCAGGGCATGGTTCTCGACCCGTTTCGGTTCCAGCTTGCTGAGCAGGCCGTTGGCGCTGGAGGCCACGCCGCCCACGCGCCGGTTGGGCTGGTGCGACCAGTAGGCAAAGCCGGCGCGCTCGGCCAGATAGTGGGTCTGGTTGGTGAAGCCGGAGCGCAGGCTGCCGGGGTCGGCTTCCTGCAGGCCGACGATGTCATGCCGGCCCGCCAGTTCGGCAATGGCGTCGAGTGCGCCGCGCTTGTTGCCCGCAGGCAGCACATGCGACCAGCTGCGGGCCACGTAATCGTGGTAGCCGCGCGTGCTGGAGCCCGCCTGGATATTGGCGCTCAGCAGGCGCAGCCTGCGTTTTTCCATGCGGGCTGCGCGTCCTGTGGTCAGCGCTGCGGCGTGGCGCTGCTGGCAGATGCATCCGTTGCCGGTGCATCCGCCGTGGGCGTTGCCGCAGCGGGGGCCGGCAGATTGGCGCGTTCGGACACGATCAGCTGGTTGACGATGCGGAACATGTCTTCGATGGTCTTGCCCTTGACCCGGTACTTGCCATTGACGATGAAGGTCGGGGTGCTTGGGGTGGCACCGTCGGCGGCGAAGGCGTTGACGATGAACTGCTTGCCGCGATTGGCCTTGGTGGCCACCGCGAAGCTTTGCATGTGGCTGAGGAACTGCGCCGGATCGGCACCGTAGCCGGCGTAGAACGCGGCGATTTCCTCGGGCTTGTCCATGCCGCGCTCGCCCTTCAGGGTCTTGTCGATGTGGATGGCGCGGAACATCGCGTCATGGGTCTTTTCGACCAGGCCCATCGCCTCGGCGGCGTAGTAGGCCTTGGCGTAGTTGTCCCACATCGATCCGAATGCCGCCGGCACATAGACCATGTGTACGTCGGCAGGCAGCTTGGCTTTCATCGCGCTGACCGTGGGCTGGACTGCGGCGCAGAACGGGCAGACGTAGCCGAACACTTCCACCAGTTCGATGCGGTCGGGCGTGGTGTCGAAAGGCTGGCCACCCGGGATCAGCACAAAATCCACGCCGGAGACCAGCGGCGGTGCCTTGGCGGCGGCATCCTGGGCGGCGCGGATGAGGGCTTCGGCGGCGGCGACGCGCTCCGGATCCTCGGCGCTGGCCTGCTGGGTGCTGGCGGCGGCTTGCGGCGTGGCGTTGCTTGCTGCTTCGGCGACCGGCGCGGGCGCATCGTTGCGGCAGGCAGCCAGCGACAGCAGGGCGATCAGGAGCAGGGCATGGCGCGAACGGGTCATGGCGGTTCTCGGGATGCGTGTCGGGGATCAGCGGGAGGATACGGATTTTTTCGATGCCGTTTTCTTCGGCGCAGGCTTCCTGGGCGGCGCTGGCCGCTTCGGGGCCAGCGCAGCGACCACGCTGCGCGCATTCGCCAGCAGGCTGTCGTAGTTGTTGCCGATGATCTCGTAGCGACCGGCCACGATCAGTGTCGGGGTGTGCTCGATCCGGCTGCGCACGATGAACTCGTAGGCGTTGCGCAGTCTGGGCAGCAGTGCCGCATCATCCTGCAATGCGGCGTTGAAGGCGGCGGTATCCACGCCCTGCACGCGGCCTGCAAAAGCACGGATCTGGGCGATGCTGGCGTTGGGCGGCAGTTCGCCGGTTTCATGGATGGCGGCGAACAGGCGCGGATGCAGCACCGCCAGCGATTTGGCGGACTGCGCGGCGAAAAATGCGCGTGCCCAGGGATCCTCGCGGCGGAACACGCTGGGCACCAGCACCAGCCGCGCGTGCTTGGGGAGCTTCGGCTTCCACGCATCCAGCATCGGCGCGAAATGTGCGCAGTGCGGGCAGGTGTAGGCGAAAACCTCGGCCACCTCGACCATGCCCGGCGGCAATTTCTGGTAGGGACTGCCGCCTTCGATGGTGCGGTAATGCACGCCTTCGGTCAGGCCGGGCAGGGGTTGCTGCGCGCGTGCCGGCAGGATTGCGGCGCAGGCCAGCAGGGCGATGGACAGCAGGAAAGCACGCATCGGTTCAATCTCCAGCGATCGGCACGGCCCGGCAAGGGTGCGCGGGCCGGGCGGAATGCTTGGTGAAGCCGTGCAGGCTCAGTGCGCGGCGGATGCCAGTTTCGGTGCGCGGACGTGCAGGCCCTGCACATAGCTGGCCAGCGACAGGATTTCCTCGTCGGTCAGCGGCTTGGCGATGTTGGCCATCAGCTTGAAATGGGCCGCGTTCTGATAGGTGGTGGCACCCGTGCGGTATTCCTCAAGCCGGCGCGCGACGTAGGCGGCAGTCTGGCCGCTCAGTGCGGGATAGGCCGGGCCGGGATTGCCCGCGCCGGAGGGGCCGTGGCAGGCCATGCAGGCGGGCACGTTGCGGCTGGTGTCGCCGCTGCGATAGAGACGCTCGCCAACCTGATAGAACTTCAGGCCCTTGTTGGGGCCGGCGGCGATTGCGGTGTCATCGGCCACGCCTGCGCCGGGCTTCTGGGTGGCGTACCAGGCACCGATGTCGCGCATGTCCTGCGCGCTGAGGATGCTGGCGTAGGGCAGCATCACCCCGGCCAGGCCGCTGGTGCGCTGGCTGGTCTTGAACAGGTGCAGTTGTTCGGCGATGTAGCGCTCCGGCATGCCGGCGATGCGCGGGGCTTCCTGCTGCATGGCGTTGCCGTCCAGCCCGTGGCAGGCGGCGCAGGTGCCGGCCTTGCTCTGGCCGGCGGTGACATCGCCCCAGGTGGCGGGCTTGTCGTCCAGCGGTATGGTCTTTACCGGGGCGCTGTCGGGCACGGCGATGGCGGTGCTCTGGGCGTAGGCCGCTACCGCCAGCACGAGGCAGGCGGCACCGACGATGGCACGGACGCGGGCAGGACGCATGCAGGACTCCACGGGATTCAAATGCGCGGGCGACGGCCCGCTGAACCGTCGAATTATCGTCGGCACGCGCGAGGTGGTCAAACCGCACCGGCTCCGGCCCCGAGGCATGCCATGCTATGTCCATGGCAGCGCCCAATCCCTTCGCACGCGCCCAGTACCTGCTGGCCGCCCACAACCACCGGCAGTTGCCGCCCGACGGCGGTTTCGAGGTGGCCTTTGCCGGCCGCTCCAACGCCGGCAAGTCATCGGCATTGAACGCCCTGTGCCAGCAGAACGCGCTGGCCCGCGTCTCCAAGACGCCGGGACGCACCCAGCAGCTGGTGTATTTCGGCATTCCCCCGCACGAGGGGCGGTATCTGGTCGATCTGCCCGGCTACGGCTATGCCAAGGTGCCGCAGGACTTGCAGGCACACTGGCAGGCGTTTCTGGATGGGTATTTCGGCTCGCGCGATGCCCTGCGCGGGCTGGTGGTGGTGATGGACGTGCGCCACCCGCTGAAGGACTACGACCGCCAGATGCTGGGCTATGCGGTGCGTCGCGGGCTGCCCGCACACGCGATCCTGACCAAGGCCGACAAGCTGGGGCGCGGCGCGGGCGGCAATACCCTGCAGGCGGTGCGGATGGAGCTGCAACGCGCCTATGGTGACAGCGTCAGCGTGCAGCTGTTCTCGGGCGAGTCGAAGCAGGGCGTGGACGAACTGCGCGCGGTGGTGGCCGGCTGGCTTTCGATTCCGTAGGGGCAGGCCCTGTGCCTGCCCAGCGCGTTGCCGTTGCCACAAGGCAACCGGATGGGGCAACCACGGGGGTTGCCCCTACAGGATTTCCAGCAGCGTCGCCGACTTGCCCGGCAGCATCAGCGTCTTGCCCAGTGTTACCGGCTTGCCGGTCAGTGCATCGCGCGCGCTGCGCCCGTGCAGGAAGGTGGCGAAGCGCTCCAGCGCCAGCGGCTTCGCGTCCTTGCCCTTGTTGAGCGCGACCATGACCGACTTGCCCGGCGCATCCGGCGTGCCGGCATGGCGGAAATACACATAGGTCTCGTCGTTCAATGGGGCGAAATGCATCAGCCTGCCGTCGTGCAGCAGCGGGTTGCGCTTGCGCCAGTTGAACAGCGCGCGGATGTAATCCTGCGCATCGCGCGCCTCGGCGCTCAGGTCGTTGCCGGTGAACGCATCCGTCGCATCGCCCGCCCAGCCGCCGGGCATGTCCTTGCGCAGTTCACCGTCATGGCGTTCCACCGGGCCTTGCAGCAGCACTTCGGAGCCGTAGAAGAACTGCGGCGTGCCGCGCACGGTGGCGATGTAGGCCATGCCGATCTTCCACAGGCCGACATCATTTTTCAGATGCGCCAGCAGGCGCGAGGTGTCGTGGTTCTCGGCGAACACCACCAGCTTGCCGGGATCGGGATACAGGAAGTCGTTGCCCAGCATCTCGTACAGCGGCAGCCAGCCGCCGTCCCACGCATCCGGCTGCTGCAATGCGGTGCGCAGCGACAGGTTGATCGGGAAGTCCATCATGCTGGGCATGTGCGGCACGTGGCCGTCGGGATTGGTTTTCCCGCGTTGCCAGTGGGCGACCACGGCGGGATTGATGCTCCATTCCTCGCCCACCATCGAGAAGCCCGGATATTCGTCCAGCACCGCCTTCGCCCAGTCGCTCACGAATTGCGTATCGGCATAGCCGAAGGTGTCCTCGCGGATGCCGGACAGGCCGGCGTATTCGATCCACCACAGCGTGTTCTGGATCAGATAGCGGGCCAGGTGCGGGTTGCGCTGGTTGAGGTCGGGCATGGCATCCACGAACCAGCCATCGGTGAAGCCCGTGCGATCCGCCGGCGCGGCGTGCGGGTCCTGGATGGTGGTGCGGCGGTGGTTGGTGGGCGTGAACTTTGCGCCGTTGTTGATCCAGTCCTTCGCCGGCAGGTCGCGCATCCACCAGTGTTCGGAACCGATGTGGTTCAGCACCACGTCCATGATGATGCCGACGCCGCGCGCCTTCGCCTCCCGCGACAGGTCGCGGTAGTCCGCGTTGCTGCCCAAGCGCGCGTCGATGCGGTACAGGTCGGATACTGCGTAGCCGTGGTAGCTGTACGTGCTCTGGTCGTTTTCCAGCAGCGGCGTTGACCAGATCTGGGTGAAGCCAAGCCCGGCGATGTAATCCAGATGCTTGCGGATGCCGGCGATGTCGCCGCCGTGGCGGCCGTTCGCATCGCCGCGGTTCGCGGCTTCCTTCAGCCCAGCCACGCTGTCATTCGATGGATCGCCATTGGCGAAGCGATCCGGCATCAGTAGATAGATCGCATCGGCACTGGAAAAGCCGGTGCGCTGCGCCGATCCGGGTTCGCGCGCATCGATCCGCCACGTATGCGTTGCAGTGGTCCTGCCCTTGCGCTGGAAGTCGATGACGACATCGCCCGGCCTTGCATCGGCGGCGACATCGACGGTGACGAACAGGTAGTTCGGATTGTCGCTGCGCTGCACGCCGACCAACTTCACGCCTTCACGGGTGATGCGCGGCTCGGTGGCGGCGATGCCCTTGCCATGCACCATCAATTCCACTTCGTGATGCACCATGCCGACCCACCAGTTGGCCGGTTCGATGCGCTCCACCGTCTGTGCCTGCGCCGATGTGGCGAAGCCAAGCAGCAATGCGAGCGTGCAGGACATCATGCGCATGCCGTTCCCTCCCGGAAACCTGTCGATGTGCGCCCGAGGCTACCGCCGCGCCACGGCACGAACAATGCGGTGCAGGCCGAATACGTATGCAGCCGGAACACTGAAGGCCGGTGCGCGGGCTGCCCGCCAGCGACGGCGCGGGCTATGCTGCGGCAACCGATGCCAGAGCCGCCCATGCCCGCAACCAGCGCCGATACCCCGATCACCGAACGCCGCCAACTGGTGGAAGTGCTGGCCGCGGGCGAAAAACCGCGCGACGCATGGCGCATCGGCACCGAGCACGAGAAGTTCGGCTTCCGCCTCGACGACCTGCGTGCGCCCACATTCGACGGCGAGCGCGGCATCGAAGCATTGCTGAAAGGGCTGACCCGCTTCGGCTGGACGCCTTATGACGAACACGGCCACGTCATCGCCCTGCACAAGGACGGCGCCTCGGTCACGCTGGAGCCGGCCGGCCAACTGGAACTGTCCGGCGCGCCGCTTTCCACCATCCACGAAACCTGCAAGGAAGTCGGTAGCCATCTGCGCGAAGTGCGCGAAGTTGCCGACGAGTTGCAACTTGGCTTCCTCGGCATGGGCTTCCAGCCGAAGTGGGCGCGCGATGAAATGCCGTGGATGCCGAAAGGCCGCTACAAGATCATGCGCGCCTACATGCCGAAGGTCGGCCAGCTGGGCCTGGACATGATGACCCGCACCTGCACGGTGCAGGTCAATCTTGATTACGCGGACGAAGCGGACATGGTGAAGAAGTTCCGCGTCTCGCTGGCGCTGCAACCCATCGCCACCGCGCTGTTTGCCGATTCTCCGTTCACCGAAGGCAAGCCGAACGGCTACCTCAGCTACCGCTCGCACATCTGGACGGACACCGACCCCGACCGCACCGGCATGCTGGATTTCGTGTTCGAGGATGGCTTCGGCTACGAGCGCTATGTCGATTACCTGCTCGACGTGCCGATGTATTTCAGCTACCGCGCTGGCGAATACATCGACGCCAGTGGCAAATCGTTCCGTGATTTCCTGCAAGGCAAACTCGACGTGCTGCCCGGCGCGCTGCCCACCCTGCGCGACTGGAACGACCACATGACCACCGCCTTCCCGGAAGTGCGGCTGAAGAAATATCTGGAAATGCGCGGTGCCGACAGCGGCCCGTGGAACCGCATCTGCGCGCTGCCCGCGTTCTGGGTGGGCCTGCTGTATGACGATGCCGCGCTGGATGCGGCATGGGATCTGGTCAAGGACTTCAGCATGGCCGAGCGCCATGCCTTGCGCGATGGCGTGCCGCAACACGCGCTGAAGCTGCCGTTCCGTGATGGCACGGTGCTCGACCTTGCCCGCGAGGCGCTGAAGATTTCGCACGCCGGCCTGCGCCGCCGCGCCAGGGCCGATGCCTGCGGCAGCGATGAAAGCGGCTTCATCGATACCTTGATGGAAATCGCCGAGGCCGGGCAGACCCCGGCGGAGCGCAAGCTGGAACTGTTCCACGGCCCGTGGAAGGGCAGCGTGGACCCGGTGTTCCGCGAGTTTGCGTACTGAAGTCGGTGGCGCGCGCGAGCAGCGGCATTTCGACATGCCGCGCGGCAATGGTCACGCCGGAAACTGATGCTGCATTGCAACAGGAATCGCGTTAGCCTGCGGGCATGACCCCGCCCCCTTTGCCGTTGCGCGAAAAACTCGAGTTCGCCCCGTCCGACACCTTGCTGCGCGAGGACGTGCGCCGGCTGGGCGCGATGGTCGGGCAGATGCTGGGCGAACAGGTGTCGCCCGATTTCCTTGCACGGGTGGAGGCGGTCAGGCGCATCGCGATTGCGCGGCGCGAACAAGGCGAGCCGGTGGACGCGCTGGCAACGCAGTTGGCCGACGTGCCACAAGCCGATGCCGAAGCGCTGGTGCGTGCGTTTGCGGCGTATTTCGGCGCGACCAATATCGCCGAGCGCGTGCATCGCATCCGTCGCCGCCGCGATTACCAGCGGCTGGGCGGCGCGCCGCAGCCGGGCGGGCTGGAATCCGCATTGCTGGCGCTGCGCGCTGATGGCGTGACGCTGGACGAATTGCAGCAGCAGTTGCGCAGCATGTGCGTCGAGCCGGTGTTCACCGCGCATCCCACCGAGGCGGTGCGGCGCGCGTTGCTGCTGAAGGAGCGCACCATCGTTGAACGACTGGTTGCCGACATCGACCGCACCCGCACCCCGCCGGAGCGCGGTGCCGACGACGCGCGCATCCGCCAGTCGCTGACCACCGCGTGGCAAACCAATGAAGCGCCACCGCTCAAGCCCAGCGTGGCGGATGAGGTGGAGCACATCGGCTTCTACCTGTCCTCGGTGCTGTACCGCGTGTTGCCTGTCTTCCACGAAGCCTTTGCCGATGCCGTGCAGGCGGTGTATGGGCAGCGCATCGAACTGCCGCCGCTGCTGCGCTTCGGCACATGGGTGGGTGGCGACATGGACGGCAACCCGAACGTGGGTGCCGCCACCATTCGCGATGCGCTCACCGCACAGCGCTTGCTGGCGATCAGTTGCTACCAGTCCGACTTGCGCACGCTGGGCGATATCCTCACCCAGAGCGATGGGCAGGCCGGTTGTGATGCACGCATCCTGGAACGCGCGGCCGCGCATCGCGCATTGCTGCCGGAAGGTGCGGTGCGCGTCCGCCCGCGTCTGGCCGACATGCCGTACCGGCAACTGCTGTGGACGATGCGTGCGCGGCTGGATGCCACCCGCAGCGGCGGTGCAGGCGCGTATCCGGATGCCGCCGCCTTCATCGATGACCTTGAATTGATGGATGCCAGCCTTGCCGCGCATCGCGGCGAGCACGCCGGGCGCTTCGCCCTGCAGCGCGTCTTGTGGCGCGCGCGCAGCTTCGGCTTCCACATGGCCGCGCTCGACCTGCGCCAGGATTCGGCGGTGCATGACGATGCGCTGGGCGCGCTGGAAGGCGGCATCGATTGGGTGGCATTGCCGCTGCCTGCGCGCATCGACCGCCTGCATGCGCTGATCGCAGGCAATGCACCGGCAACAGCGGATGCGCAAACCGCCACTTCCACGCTGGACGTGTTTCGCACCGTTGGCGAACTGCGCGCGACGCTGGGCGAAAACGCCTTCGGCCCCTACATCATCAGCATGGCGCGCAGCGCGGCGGATGCGCTGGCGGTGCTGGCGCTGGCGCGTATCGCCGGTTGCACGGTTGAAGATGAAGTGCCGCTGGACGTGGCACCACTGTTCGAGACGGTGGATGATCTGGAAGCCGCGCCGGCGACGATGCGCGCGCTGTTCAAGGATCCCGTCTATCGCCGCCATCTTGCCGCGCGCGGCGACCGCCAGACCATCATGCTGGGCTACAGCGACAGCGCCAAGGACGGCGGCATCTTCGCCTCGCGCTGGGCCTTGCAGCGTGCGCAGGTGGAACTACTGGAACTGGCGCGCGATGCCGGCGTGCAGGTGGTGTTCTTCCACGGGCGCGGCGGCTCGGTCAGTCGCGGCGGTGGCAAGACCGAACGCGCGATCATCGCTGCGCCGCGCGGTTCCGTCGATGGTCGCCTGCGCGTCACCGAGCAGGGCGAGGTGATCCACCGCAAGTACGGCATCCGCGCGCTGGCGCTGCGCAACCTGGAGCAGATGACCAGCGCGGTGCTGCGCGCCTCATTGCGCCCGCGTCCAGCGGAACCGCGCGAAGACGCCTGGCGTGCGATTGCCGCAGAACTCGCGCAGGTGTCGCGTGCGCACTACCGCGCATTGGTACACGAACGCGAGGACTTCACCCCGTACTTCCGCGCAGCCACCCCCATCGACGTGATCGAGCGCCTGCACATCGGTTCGCGCCCATCGCGCCGCCGCGACGGCGGCGTGTCCAACCTGCGCGCGATCCCGTGGGTGTTTGCGTGGTCGCAGAACCGCTCCGGCCTGACCGGCTGGTACGGTATCGGCACTGCGCTGCGCCACGGCATCGACACGCATGGGCTGGATGCAATGACGGCGATGGCGCGCGACTGGCCGTTCTTTGCGGCGATGATCGACGATGTCGAGATGCTGATGGCCAAATCCGACCTCGACATCTTCGAGCGTTATTCGCAACTGGCCGGAGACGAATTGCACGCGGCGTTCTTTCCCGCCATCAATGCCGAGTTCGAGCGCGCCTGCGATGCCATCCTCGCGATCAAGCGCCGCGACGTGCTGCTGGCCGACGACTACCGCTTGCGCCTGTCGATCCGCCTGCGCAACCCCTACGTTGACCCGATCAGCCTGCTGCAAGTTGACCTGCTGCGCCGCTGGCGCGAAAGCGGGCGCGAGGATGAAGCGCTGCGTCGCGCACTGGTCTCCACGGTCAACGGGATTTCGGCGGGGATCCAGAACACCGGCTGAGCGTCGCCCTACAATGCGGGCATCGAATTGATCCGGAGCTGAGCCCATGAAATCCCGCGCTGCCGTTGCCTTCGCCGCTGGTCAGCCGCTGAAGATCGTCGAGATCGACGTCGAGCCGCCGCGCAAGGGCGAGGTGCTGGTGAGGATCACCCACACCGGCGTTTGCCATACCGATGCGTTCACGCTGAGTGGCGACGATCCGGAAGGCCTGTTCCCCTGCGTGCTGGGCCACGAAGGTGCGGGCGTGGTGGTTGAAGTGGGCGAGGGCGTGACCAGCGTCAAGCCGGGCGACCACGTGATCCCGCTGTACACGGCGGAATGCGGGCAGTGCCTGTTCTGCACGTCCGGCAAGACCAACCTGTGTACCGCGGTGCGCGCAACGCAGGGCAAGGGCGTGATGCCGGATGGCACCACCCGCTTCAGTTACGAAGGCCAGCCGCTGTACCACTACATGGGCTGCAGCACCTTCAGCGAATACACCGTGGTTGCAGAAGTCTCGCTGGCGAAGATCAACCCGCAAGCGAACCACGAGCAGGTCTGCCTGCTTGGCTGCGGCGTGACCACCGGCCTTGGTGCGGTGAAGAACACGGCGAAGGTGGCCGAAGGTGATTCGGTTGCGGTGTTCGGCCTTGGCGGCATTGGCCTGGCGGTGATCCAGGGTGCGAAGCGGGCGAAGGCGGGCAGGATCATCGCCATCGACACCAATCCGTCCAAGTTCGAGATGGCGCGCGACATGGGCGCGACGGATTGCGTCAACCCGAAGGATCACGACAAGCCGATCCAGCAGGTGATCGTGGAGATGACCGGTTGGGGCGTGGATCACAGCTTCGAGTGCATCGGCAACGTCAACGTGATGCGCGCGGCGCTGGAATGCGCGCATCGTGGCTGGGGCCAAAGCGTCATCATCGGCGTGGCCGGCGCGGGGCAGGAGATTTCCACCCGCCCGTTCCAGTTGGTCACCGGGCGCAAGTGGCTGGGCACCGCGTTCGGCGGCGTGAAGGGCCGCAGCCAGTTGCCGGGGATGGTGGAAGAAGCGATGGCCGGCGATATTCGGCTTGCGCCGTTCGTGACCCACACGATGGGGCTGGATGCAATCAACGAAGCGTTCGAACTGATGCACGCGGGCAAGTCGATTCGCAGCGTCGTACATTTCTGATGTCCCCCTCATCCGCCTTCGGCACCTTCTCCCCCGCAAGCGGGGGAGAAGGGAAGGAGTCAATCAATGGAACGCATTGAACACCGCGCCTGCTTCGGTGGTTGGCAGGACGTGTACCGGCATCGCTCGTCGGTGCTTGGCTGCGAGATGCACTTCGCCATCTACCTGCCGCCGCAGGCACAGCACGGCCCGGTGCCGGTGCTGTACTGGCTGTCGGGGCTGACCTGCACCGAGCAGAACTTCATCACCAAGGCGGGCGCGCAGCGTTATGCCGCGGAGCACGGCATCGCCATCGTCTGCCCCGACACCAGCCCGCGTGGCGACGAGGTGGCGGACGCCGACGGTTACGACCTCGGCAAGGGCGCGGGTTTCTACGTTAACGCCACGCAGCCACCGTGGGCGGCGCATTACCGGATGCATGACTACGTGGCCGATGAGTTGCCGGCGCTGGTTCAAACGCATTTCCCGGTGACCGATGCGCGCGCGATCAGCGGGCATTCGATGGGCGGGCATGGTGCGCTGGTATTGGCGCTGCGCAACACGGGGCGTTATCGCAGCGTGTCGGCGTTTTCGCCCATCGTCGCGCCGTCACGGGTGCCATGGGGCGAGAAGGCGTTTGCCGCGTATCTGGGCGACGATCGTGAAGCATGGCAGCAGTACGACGCCTGTGAACTGGTGAAGACGGCAGCGGAAAAGCTGCCGGTGCTGATCGATCAGGGCGAGGCGGATGAGTTCCTCGACACGCAGTTGCAGCCGTGGCGATTGAAGGAAGCTGCGGATGCTGCCGGCTATCCGGTGTATCTGCGCATGCAGCCGGGGCATGACCACAGCTATTACTTCATCGCCAGTTTCATCGGCGAACACATTGCGCATCACGCGGCGGCGTTGCGCGCCTGATGCGCGCATCATCAGGCGGCGGTGACGTCGCGCAGTTGCCAGTGGTTTCCTGCCAGCAGTGACAGGCGTTGGCGCAGCAGGGCCGAGGACAGGCGGGTGGTGACGATCAGGCTGATGTGCAGATCGTCCTGGCTGCCGGTCACGGTGGCATCGGGATCGGTGGCACCCAGTGCAGGATCGACCTCGTCCGGGTCTTCCTGCCGCATGCGCCAGCGTTCGAACAGCCTGTCATCGCGCAGTGCATCCTGCAGTTCCTCGGCAAAACCGCCGGCCCCCTGCGAACGGAAGCTGAGGTCGGCGTCCTCCCCGCGTGCGCGGGCGGGATTGGGCAGGTGGATGTAGTAGCGCGTGGCCATGAGCGTCCTTTGGATGTGTCCAGCCGCTAGCTTTTGGCATGCACCGTTAGCGCGGTGTGGTGGCCGCGCCGGCACCTACTCGAACTTGCTCTTCTCGGAAGCAAATGCAATCACCAGTGCGCCCCTGCCCACGTTGACCAGGCCGGACAGGCCCATGAAGCTTTCGAACACTTCCACGTTGTTGGCGGCGCAGGTTTCGCGCATGCGCTCGTACCCGGGCAGCTTGCGCATGTCGTCGAGGTCGCCACCGAAGCAGATGTTCAGCGTGGGCGTCATCAGTTCGCCACGCACGATGCGCTTGCACGCAAACTCGAACAGCTTTTCCGCTGCGGTTTCGTAACCCTTGACCTTGCCGACCGGGCCGGTCTCGCCCTTGTTGCAGTGGAGGATGGGCTTGATGTCCAGCGCGGTGCCAAGCGCGGCGCTGAGGAAGCTCACGCTCTTGTCGCCGCGCTTCTTGATGCGATTGCGCAGGTAATGCAGGTCTGGCGGCACCATGTAGGCCTGCGTGTTGACGGTGATGCGCTCAAGATGGGCGCGGATCTTCGGCGGTGCTTCGCCGGCTGCGCGCATGCGCGCAGCTTCGATCACCGGCACGCCGACACCGGCAAACACGTTCTGGCTGTCGATCACCCGCAATGCGAACGGCGTGTTGTTGCCGGAGGCGGCGCGCACCGGCTTGTAATCGTTGAGGATGGTGTAGCTGGCCTGCACCGCGTTGTCGTGGATGGCGCTGCGGGTGCGGGTGGTGGTGATGCAGAACACGTAGTCGTAGTCATGCACCAGCCTGCTGAGGAACAGGTCATGCACCTGCTGCACGGTGAACGGGGTGGATTCCGCTTCGAATGCACGTGCCGCAGTTTCACCACTGAGGAAGCTCATCGTTGCTTCCTCGTTGCGGGTGTCGGCCAGTACCGCCTGTCCGATCTGGATGGTGACCGGCAGGATGGTGATGTTTTCCCGTTCGAAGAAGTCATTCGGCAGGTCGCAGGCCGAGTCCGCAATGATTCCGATCCGCATGACGCGCCTTCCCCCGTTTCATTTGGCTGCTGAAACTACCGCAACTCGTGCCGCGCCGCCATTGGCCAGACGATATGGCCAGGCACCGCTGTTGCGGTGCCTGCATGCTGAATGCGGTCAATGTGCCGGATAGGCGCGCGGCAGGCCGTTGTCCGGGCGCAGGTAGCGATCACGCAGTTCGGTCTGGCGGCTGCGCATCGGAATGGCACGGCCATCCAGCCACACCTGTTGCGCGATGTTGGCGACATCCAGCGGGTCGCCGCTCCACAGCACCAGATCGGCGCGCTGGCCGATGGCGATGCTGCCCATCTCGCCACCGATGCCGAATGCACTCGCCGGTACCGAGGTCAGCCCCGCAAGTGCGGCATCCCATGGCAGTCCGTTGGCGACCGCGTTGCCGGCAAGCTGGCGGATCTTGCGCGCGTTGTGCGAGGCGTCGTTGAACTGCGCGAACGACACCTTCACGCCTGCGGCATGCAGGCGCGCGGCGTTTTCCAGCGTCGCGCCGAGGCTGTCGAAATCCGCAGGCAGGTTGGCCAGCGCATCGACGAACACCGGCACGCCGGCAGCGGCGATCTGCGCTGCCACCTTCCAGCCTTCCGCTGCGCCGAGCAGGGCGATGTTCACCCCGCGCTGCTTCGACCAGCGCAGCAGCCGCGTGATATCGGCGGCGCGCTGGATATGCACCACGACCCTGCCACCGCCACCAAAATATTTCGCCAGCGCGGTGCGCCCCGCGGGTGTCAGCAGCGCGAACTTCGATTCCGGCGGGATGCGCCCGCGCACTTCATCGATCAATTGATCCAGCAGCATCCACTGCGCCGCGCGGGAGTTGCCGCTGAGGCGTGCGCCGTCGCCGCCCAGCGTGACGAACAGCGCACGCGGGCCGATGGCATCCATGCTGCCATCCAGCCGCACCACGCCGCCCTGTCCACCGATCAGCGAACCGCCGGGTCGCGTGCCTGCAGACAGCATCGTCCAGCCGATGCCTTCCACCCGCGCCACCGGCACCAGGATGGAATCCGGGTTGTAGGCCAGGCTGACATCGAACTCCGGACGCACCTGCATGTCGGCAGCACCCGCGCCCAGTGCCAGCGTGCTGTCCACGGTGGCGGATTCGCCGGAGACTTCTTCCACGCCGATGTCGGTGACGCCGCCGAACAGCGCAGGCGTCAGCGGCTTGCCTTGCGCATCCACCACGGCTGCGTTGCCGGCAGGCAAGCCACTGCCGATGGCGGCGATGCGCCCGTTCTTCACCAGTACATCGGTGTTCTGCAGCGTGCCGCGTGCGCTGGCGGTGTGGACGGTGGCGTTGCGGATCAACAAGTCCTGGGCGGAGGCGATGCCCGACAGCAGCGAAAACACCAGCGCCGTCATGCCCGCGAAGGCGGGCATCCATGGACGTTGTCTTTTGGCATGAACAGCGAACGTCCATGGGTTCCCGCCTGCGCGGGAACGACGAGCAAAAGCGCCGCTCATTTCACACCTCCACGCAGCACGTCCTGTCCCAGCAGGAAATCCGACCTCGGTTGCCGTGATGAATCGCGTCGGTCATACAGCCGCGCACCATCGACATACACCTGCTCGGCCTGCGCGTAGCTGCTGAACGGGTTGCCGTTCCACAGCACCACGTCGGCCATCTTGCCCACCTCCAACGTGCCGGTCTGGTCGAGGATGCCCATCGCCTTCGCCGGGTTTTGGGTTAACCACTTGATCGCATGTTCCGGCGTTATGTGGATACCGATGCGGCCCGCGTTGGCGATCACCTTCGCCGCTTCCTGATTGAGCCGCTGGATGCCTTCCTCGGAATCCGAATGCACGATGGCGCAACTGCCGGGCACGCGATCCACCAGCGCGATGTTTTCCTGGATGCCATCGAAGCTCTCCATCTTGAAGCCCCACCAGTCCGCCCACAGCGCCGCGCACACGCCTTCGGCAGCCAGCCGGTCGGCCAGCTTGTAGGCCTCCACGCCGTGATGGAAGGCGGAAATCCTGAAGCCGTATTCCTTCGCCAGATCAAGCATGATCGCCATCTCGTCGGCGCGGTAGCAATGGATGTTGACCCGGATGTCGCCGTTCAGCGCGCCGGCCAGCGTGTCCAGCTTGAGGTCGCGCTTGCCCTCCGCGTCCTTGCCGCCGGCCTTGCGCTTCTTCATGTAGTCGGCGGCATCGGCGAATGCGGCGCGGTAGCCGGCGATGTTGCCCATCCGCGTCGAGGGGCCGCCGCGCTGCCCATAGACGCGCTTGGGATTCTCGCCGCAGGCCATCTTCAGGCCCCACGGCGCGCCGGGGAACTTCATCGCCTGATAGGTCGTGGCAGAGACATTCTTCAGCGTCACCCCGCGCCCGCCGATCAGATTCGCGCTGCCGGGCAGGATTTGCAGGCTGGTCACGCCGCCGGCCAGCGCGGCCTGGAAGCCGGGATCCTGCGGCCACACCGAATGCTCGGCCCAGACCTGCGCAGTCACTGGCGCGGTGGCCTCGTTGCCGTCGCTGTGCGCGTTCACGCCGGGGCTTGGATACACGCCAAGGTGCGAGTGGATGTCGATGATGCCGGGCGTGACCCACTTGCCATGCGCATCCACGCGGATCGCATCCGCCGGTGCGTCCAGCGCATTGCCGACGGCGATGATGCGGCCGTCGCGCATCAGCACGTCGGCGTTTTCCAGCCGCTGGCCGGTGCCGGTCAGCACGGTGGCACCTTGCAACAGCACGGGCGGTGACATCACGCGCTGGTAGGTGCTGGGATAGGGATCGACAGTGAAGCCGGCATTGGCAGCAGGTGCAGCGGTATCGGCATTGGATCTGGTCGTGGCGGTGCTGGCGCACCCGGCCAGCAGCACCGCCGCCAGCGCGGCAGTCAGTGGTTTCAACATCGGCTCATCCCCGGCATGTGGCATGCAAGCCTGCACCCTAACCCGGCGCGCGGCCTGCCGTCACCATGACCGAGGTCATGGGCACGCCTTTGCTCCTGCAGGAGCGCCCCTTGGGCGCGACATGGGGTACGAGTGAGCTGTCGCGGCCATGGGCCGCTCCCACAAGAGCCTCCCCTGCAGTCGGATGTCGCAAGAACATAGAATTGCACGACAGCAAAAAGGAGCGCGCGCATGAAGAGCAAGCAGGAAATCGTGGACAACTGGTTGCCGCGCTACACCGGCGTACCGCTGGACGGCTTTGGCGAACACATCCTGCTGACCAACTTCGGTGGTTATCTCTCGCATTTCTCGGAGATCACCGGCGCGCCTGTCGTGGGCCTTGATCGGCCGATGCCCAGCGCCACCGCCGATGGCATCACCCTCATCAACTTCGGCATGGGCAGCCCCAACGCCGCCACGGTGATGGATTTGTTGTCCGCCATCTGCCCGAAGGCCGTGCTGTTCCTCGGCAAGTGCGGTGGCCTCAAGAAGAAGAACCAGCTCGGTGATCTGGTGCTGCCTATCGCAGCGATTCGTGGCGAAGGCACCAGCGACGACTACCTGCCGCCGCAGGTGCCGGCGCTGCCCGCATTCGCCATGCAGCGCGTGATCTCCACCAGCATCCGCGACATGGAACTGGACTACTGGACCGGCACGGTGTTCACCACCAACCGCCGGGTCTGGGAGCACGACGACGCCTTCAAGGACAAGCTGCGTGCGATGCGCTGCATGGCCATCGACATGGAAACCGCGACGATCTTCGCCGCCGGCTTTGCCAACCGCATCCCCTGCGGCGCGCTGCTGCTGGTCAGCGACCAGCCGATGATCCCGGAAGGCGTGAAGACCGAAGCCAGCGATGCCAAAGTGTCTGCCGACTACGTGCGCAATCACATCAAGGTCGGCATCGAATCACTCAAGTTGATCCGTCGCAACGGCAAGTCGGTGCGGCATTTGAAGTTCGACGAGTAGGGAAGGTCTGAACAAATAGTGCTTGCTCGTCACTCCCGCGAAGGCGGGAGTCCAAGGACGTTGATGTTCGATGGGTTAACGTCCATGAATCCCCGCCTTCGCGGGGATGACGAACAAAATCAGAGCTTCCATGGAGTTGATATCGAAGCTGCGCTGCTCAAGGGGAGATGCGGTTGCCCTTGGCATCACGCCATTCCGGTTCGGGTGGCGGAGGTAGTAGTTCGTTGAAGGCTTGCCAGAGTTGGTCTGTGGCGTCGAATGCAGGTAAGTTGCAGTTACGAGCGCGAGCAGCATAACGACCGTGTACGCAGGCCTCAAGAAATACAGGGTTGCCATCGAGACAGCCAAACGCAGCGGCATCCTGTGGTGCATGCCAAAGCGCTTCGTTTTGCCATAGCGTCCGGATGCGCTCCATTGCTGCGCGCGGTTTTTGCGTTGTAGAAACTGGTTCGATCAGCTGCGAATCACTGTTAATTCCCGGCGGCGGCGGAGGAGGAGGTGGAACTGTGCCGCCTGATCCCCAGGTGATGTCGATGTTGTCGCCCTTGATGTCCATCACCACTTTCCATGATGGGTCGAAAGCGCTTTCTCCTATGCGCGCGATATACCGTTCGGTGATGGGGCTATCGTGATACAAATCTCCGCATTGGAATGCCAGCGTTTTGTATCCGTCGTATTCATTGCCGAATGCATATGCCCTCAACATCAGTTTCCTGATTTCCGGAATCGTTGCATCCATCCCGCTACGCGGTAACGCGATCCACGGCTCCGAAGCGGCATCACGCGAAAGCGGAGTGGTCAGCTGCGCAACATGGAACACCGTTGCCACCACAATCCCCAGCGCGATGCACCAGGCGACGACATGCGCCGGGCGAAGTCGTGACATGGCGTGCCGGAAAGACATGCGTCAGTAGCGCGGCACGCCCGGATCGAGATCGGCCCAGGCCGCAATGCCGCCAACGATGTTGTAAACCTCGCGGAAGCCGAGCGCGCGGAAATGCTCCGCTGCCTGCGCGCTGCGACCGCCGGCATGGCAGAGGAAGGCCAGCGCGGTGTCTTTCGGCAGTGCTTCGGTTGTTTCCAGGCCGTCGTCGAAGTGGCGATGTGCCACCGGTGCCTGCGCCAGCGCGCGTTCGTCCGCCGGGCGCACATCGACGATGGTCAGGGTGCCGGCCTGCACGCGCTCGCGCGCCTGTGCAGGCGTGATGCTGCGCACCTTCGGCGGCGCGTTGGGGTTGTCGATCACCAGGCCCTTGCCGCGTTCGTCATCGGCCCAGTCAATCGACATGCCGCGCGCGCGCTGGGCGCTGGCAAGGTCGAACTGGGCGCGGATGCCATCGACTTCGGTGGCGATGGCGGCATCGTCGCGCGGTGCCAGTTGCAGGCGTGCGTTGAAGCCGCGATCCACGTCGATCTGCAGTGCATAGCCTTCACCGGCATTGGCGACGGCCTGCCGCAACATCTCAGCCGCTGCGGGCGTGATGGTGATCTGCGGCGGGCTGCGATCCGGCGCGGGCAGGCCCAGCGCGGTGTGCAGTTCGCCGCTGCCGGCCATCTGCACGATGATGTCGGAACCGCCCACCAGTTCGCCGCCGATGTAAAGCTGCGGGATGGTCGGCCAGTCGCCGTAGAGCTTGATGCCTTCGCGGATTTCCGGATCGGCCAGCACATCGACGTGCGCGTAGGACGCGCCGGTGGTTTCCAGCGCGCCCACCGCCTTGGCCGAGAAGCCGCATTGCGGCGCATCCGGGCTGCCCTTCATGAACAGCAAGACGGGTTCGGCGGCCAGCAGGGCTTCGATGCGGGCGCGCAGGGCAGGAGCGAGGGACATGGCGGGATTCCGGGGACGGGACGCGGATTTTACGCGGGTGCGGGCGTGCTTCGCGCGAAGGCGTGGGTGCAACCGCTTGCGCGCCGTCGGTATCCCTGTGCTGCGCGCGTGCATTGCGCATCCCGATCCCCACCATCCGGAGCATGAAATGAAGACATTCCGCGTGGCGTCCATCGCCGCCACCTTGCTGGCATGTGCCTGCGC